>CAZNRZ010000009.1:0-25305 GCA_964575535.1 uncultured Lysobacter sp.
AGGGCCGCAAGGCCGCGCGGCATGCGACGTCGGACTGGATGGCGCTCGAGAAGGAGCGCGGCATCTCGGTGACCAGCTCGGTGATGCAGTTCCCCTACGAGGGCCGCATCGTCAACCTGCTCGACACCCCGGGCCACGCCGACTTCGGCGAGGACACCTATCGCGTGCTCACCGCGGTCGACAGCGCGCTGATGGTCATCGACGTCGCGAAGGGCGTCGAGGAACGCACGATCAAGCTGATGGAGGTGTGCCGCCTGCGCGACACGCCGATCATGACCTTCATCAACAAGCTCGATCGCGAGGGCAAGAACCCGATCGACCTGCTCGACGAGGTCGAGAGCGTGCTGAAGATCCAGTGCGCGCCGGTGACCTGGCCGATCGGCATGGGCCAGCGCCTCAAGGGCGTGGTGCACCTGGTCACGGGCGAGGTGCACCTCTACGAGCAGGGCCGCAACTTCACCCGCCAGGACTCGACGATCTTCGCGTCCATCGACGATCCGGCGCTCGAAGCGCGCATCGGCGCGCAGATGCTGCAGGAGCTACGCGACGAGCTCGAACTCGTCGAGGGTGCGTCCAATCCCTTCGACGTCGACGCCTACCTGCGCGGCGAGCAGACGCCGGTGTTCTTCGGCTCGGCGGTCAACAACTTCGGCGTGCAGCTGCTGCTGGATTTCTTCGTGGAACACGCGCCCGCGCCGAAGCCCCGCGCGACGACCACGCGCGAGGTGCAGCCATCGGAGGAGAAGCTCACCGGGTTCGTGTTCAAGATCCAGGCGAACATGGACCCGCAGCACCGTGACCGCGTCGCCTTCATGCGCATCTGCTCGGGCGAATTCCGCGCCGGGATGAAGGCCTTCCACGTGCGCACCGGCAAGGAACTCAAGCTCGCCAACGCGCTGACGTTCATGGCCAGCGACCGCGAGATCGCCGAGAGCGCGTATCCCGGCGACGTCATCGGCATCCACAACCACGGCACGATCTCGATCGGCGATTCATTCACCGAAGGCGAGTCGCTGAGCTTCACCGGCATCCCGAATTTCGCGCCCGAGCTGTTCCGCCGTGCGCGCCTGCGCGATCCGCTCAAGCTCAAGCAGTTGCAGAAGGGCCTGGCGCAGCTCAGCGAGGAGGGCGCCACGCAGTTCTTCCGGCCGCTGATGAGCAACGACCTCATCCTCGGCGCGGTCGGCGTGCTGCAGTTCGACGTGGTCGCCTACCGGCTCAAGGACGAGTACGGCGTGGATGCCAGCTTCGAGCAGGTGCAGGTGGCGACCACGCGCTGGATCCGCTGCGACGACGCGAAGAAGCTCGAGGAATTCCGCGAGAAGAACGCGATGAACCTGGCCGTCGACGCCGCCGGTCAGCTGGTCTATCTCGCGCCGACCCGCGTCAACCTGCAGCTCGCGCAGGAGCGCTCGCCGGCAGTGCGGTTCCTCGCCACCCGCGAGCACGCGCATGCGGTGGCGGTCGACTGACATCGCTCACGCACCCTCCGGCCACGTACCGTAGGATCGCCGGATGGACGCCTCCCCCAGTCTCCATCGCCCGCTGGCCGCCCGCGGGCCCGACGCCAGCCCGCACGCCACGCACGAACTCGCCAATGCGCTGACCCACGGGCTCGGCGCCATCGCCGCACTCGCCGGCGGCTCGGTGCTGGTGACGCTCGCGGCCATCCACGGCGACGGCTGGCAACTCGCCGGCGCGATCGTCTTCGGCGTCTGCCTGCTGCTGCTGTACCTGGCCTCCACGCTCTACCACGCGGTGCAGCACCCGGTGGCCAAGGTGCGGCTCAAGGTCTTCGACCACTGCGCGATCTACCTGCTCATCGCCGGCACGTACACGCCGTTCACCCTGATCGCCTTGCGCGGGCCCTGGGGCTGGAGCCTGTTCGCCGCGATCTGGACGCTCGCGCTTGCCGGCATCGTCTTCAAGCTGTTCTTCACCGGGCGCTTCAAGCGGACGTCCACCGCGATCTACATCGCGATGGGCTGGCTGGCGATCATCGCGATCCGCCCGCTGCTGCAGGCGCTGGACGACGCGACGCTCGGCTGGCTGCTCGCAGGCGGAATCGCCTACACCGTCGGCACCGTCTTCTACCTGCGCAGCTCGCGGTTCTCGCATGCGATCTGGCACCTGTTCTGCGTCGCCGGCAGCGTCTGCCACTACGTCGCGGTGATGCGGCACGTCGTCTGATCGACGGACGCGGCGGACGCGTTCTCCGGGCACCAGGCATCGACGAGGTAGAGCGGGCGCTGCTTGGATTCCTCGTAGAGCCGTCCCAGGTATTCGCCGATCAGCCCCAGCGCGATCAGCTGCACGCCGCCCAGGAACAGGATCACCGCCATCATCGACGGCCAGCCGGCGACGGGATCGCCCCAGAGCAGCGCCTTGAGGATGATCCACACGCCGTAGAGAAACGCGACGGCGGCGGTCGCCATGCCGAGATAGGTCGCCAGACGCAGCGGCGCCGTCGAGAAGCTGGTGATGCCCTCCAGCGCGAAGTTCCACAGCTTCCACAGGTTGAACTTGCTGCCGCCCGCCAGGCGCGGCGCGCGCTCGTAGGGAATCGCCACCTGGCGGAAGCCGACCCAGCCGAACAGGCCCTTCATGAAGCGGTGCCGCTCGCGCATCTGCCGCAGCGCGTCGAGCACGCGCGGCGAGAGCAGGCGGAAGTCGCCGGTGTCCGCCGGAATAGGCGTGCGCGAGAGCCGGCCGATGACGCGGTAGAACGCATGCGCCGTCGAACGCCGGATCCAGCCTTCGCCCGCGCGCACCAGGCGCGTGCCGTGCACGTCGTCGTAGCCTTCGCGCCACCTGGCGACGAAATCGCCGATGAGCTCGGGCGGATCCTGTCCGTCCGCGTCGAGGATCATCGCCGCGCCCTCGACGATGCGATCGAGCCCCGCGGTGAGCGCCGCCTCCTTGCCGAAGTTGCGCGACAGCCGCAGCAGCGCGACGCGCGGATCGGCTCGCGCGATGTCCGCCAGCACGCGCCAGGTGGCGTCGGTGCTGCCGTCGTCGACATAGAGGATGCGTGCGTCGACGTCGGCCAGCCCATCGAGCGCCGCCGCGATGCGCGGATGCATCAGCGGCAACACGTCGGCCTCGTTGTAGGCGGCGACGAGGACGGTCAGTCGATCGGCAGGCATGCGGGCGATCCTAGCGCGCGTCCGCCGGCGGCGGGCCATCAAGGCGCTCGAGATAGCCGCGCCCACCGATCAGCCGCATCTGACGTTCGATCGCGCGCGCACGCCGCTGCACGTACGGGCCCGGACGCGCCGCGCTGTAGCGCTTCGGGCTCGGCAGCACCGCGGCAAGGCGCGCGCTCTCGGAGGCCGTGAGCTTTCGCGCGTCCTTGCGGAAGAACGAGCGCGCCGCCGCCTGCCCACCGTAGACGCCGTCGCCGAACTCCACCACGTTCGCGTAGACCTCGATGATGCGGTGCTTGGGCCACATCGCTTCGATCAGCAGCGTGTACCAGGCCTCGACGCCCTTGCGCACCCAGCTGCGTCCGCTCCACAGGAACAGGTTCTTCGCCAGCTGCTGGCTGATCGTGCTGCCGCCGCGCATCTTGCGGCCGCGCGCGTTGCTGCGCTGGGCCTTCTCGATCGCATCGATGTCGAAGCCGAAATGCGCGGCGAAGCGCTGGTCCTCCGCGGCCACCAGCGCGACGGGCAGATGCGGCGACATGCGCTCGAGATCGCGCCAGTCGTAAGCGATGCGGAACGAGAAATCGCCCGCGGCCACCGCCTCCATCTGGCGGATCGCCATGAAGCTGGTGAACCACGGATCGACGAAGCGCAGCGTCGCCACCTGCAGCACCGTGAACGCGCCCAGCAGCACCGGCGCGAGCAGCAGCCAGCGCAGCCATCGACGCGTCCGACGCGCGCGCTTGCCTTGTTTCACCCCCACGACGCCCCCAGTTCTGTGCATCCATCGCGCCCTGCCGGCGCGCGCGGCGGCATTATCCGCCAACCCCGGATCCCCGAACGCCATGACCGACACCCCCACCACCGGGCGCGACCATCTCACGCGCTTCCTTATCCCGTCCGCCGGCGTGCGCGGCGTGCACGTGCGGCTCGACGACGCCTGGCGCCAGATCCGCGAACGCGAGGACTATCCCGCCGGCGCCATGAGTCTTCTCGGCCAGGCCACCGCCGCGGCCGCGCTGTTCACGGGGCATGCGAAGGTCGACGGGCGCCTGTCCGTGCAGCTGCGCAGCGAAGGCGCCATCCGCACGCTGTTCGCCGAATGCACCGCGGCGGGCACCGTGCGCGGCATCGTGCAGCTGGCCGAGCATGCGGGGCCCGACGTATCCGCCGACCTCTCCGACCTCGGCCCGGGCGGCATCCTCGCCATCACCATCGAGACCCATGGCGGCGGGAGCCGCGAGCCGCATCGCTACCAGGGCTTCGTGCCGCTCGAGTCGCATCGCCTCGACCACGCGTTCGAGGACTACTTCCGCCAGTCCGAACAGCTGCCCACGCGCCTGATGCTGGTCGCCTCCACGACGGTCGCGGCCGGCCTGATGCTGCAGAAGCTGCCGGGCGACGAAGGCGATCTCGACGGCTGGAACCGCACCGGCGCGCTGTTCGACACCCTGCGCGAGGAGGAGCTGTCCGAGCTCGCTGGCGCGGACGTCCTGCACCGCCTGTTCCACGAGGACGGGGTCGAGCTGCTGTCCGGGCAGGACATCGCGTTCGCCTGCTCGTGCTCGCGCGGGCGCGTCGAGTCGATGCTGGTCGCGCTTGGACACGAGGAAGCGGCGCAGGCCGTACAGGGTGACGAGGCCACCATCCGCTGCGAGTTCTGCGGCCAGACCTACCGATTCGATCGACCGTCCATCGACCGGCTGTTCGAAAACCCGCCTGCCGGGGTGGACGCGCCCGACCGGCTGCAGTAGGTTGGCTGCGATTGTTAAATAAGGGTAAAGAGCCTATAGTCCGGGCTCTTTACTTTTCCGGAACTTTCGGGTCTCCCGCCTGTCCAAGCGCACGTGAAACGCATCGGCCGCCACCTCCGCAGCGCCCTGCTCGCCAGCCTCCTGCTGGCGCCGGCGGCGCATGCGCAGATGGCGTCGCGCTCCGAAGCGCTGCCGGTGGTGAACAAGGCCAGCGGCAAGGTGGAGGCCGTGCTGCTGCTGGAACCGCTGTCGAGCAAGGCCTGGCAGTTCGGAAATACCACCGTCGACGCCGGGCTCGGCCTGGGCACGGGCAACCGCCTCGGCCTGGTCTGCGACCGCACCGCCGGGCTCGCTTCGGCCATCGGCAACCTGGTCGACAACTGCCTCGTCGCGAGCTTCGCGAATCCGCGTTCGGCGCGGCAGTCCAGCGCCGGCGCCACGCTGTCGCGTCCGTCCGGCCGCGTCGGCCTGAGCATCGGCTCCAGCCGCGAGACCCTGCCGACGTGGCTGACGCCCTCCGGCCGGGGCGCGGCCCGGGTGGACGAGAGCACGCTCACGCTCAAGGGCGAGCGCAATCTAGGCCGCGAGGCCACCGTCTCGATCGGCGGCACCCTCGCCCGCGCGCGCCTTGTCAGTCCCGATGCCGTCCCGGCCTTCAACGACCGCTGGGACGTGCGCACGATCAGCCTCGGCGCCAACGTCGGGCGTTTCGGCGCGAACATCGTCGGGCGCGTCGTCGACTCGCCGGCCTCCTCCGAACAGTGGCGCGGGCTCGATCTCGGCCTCACCTGGCGCACGCCGTGGAGCGGCCAGCTCAGCGTCGGCGCGGAGAACGTGGTGACGCGCGGGCGCAACCCGTTCGCCCCGGGCTCGGCAGAGGACGAAGACGGTACGGTTCCGTACGTCCGGTACCAGCAGGACCTCTGAATTCCGCCCGGCGTACGTGCAGATACCGCTCGTCGGCGCAACCCCTCGCTCCGTTTCCCTTTACGAAAACTTCACATACGCTCGACCGAGCCGTGTGGCAGCCGTCTGCGGCTCACTTTGAGGTTATTTCGGAGGATTCATGAGCTTCAAGAGCAATACGCTGCGCGACGCCGTCTGCTTCGCGCTCGCCATGGGCACGCTGGGCGTCGCCGGCGCGGCGCAGGCGCAGGAAGGCGCGGAAAACGCGCAGGAGCTGGATCGCGTCGAAGTCACCGGCACCCGCATCCGCCAGGCCGACATCCAGACCGAGCAGCCCGTCCTCACCATCAGCCGTCAGGACATCGAGCGCCAGGGTTTCCAGACGGTCGCCGACATCCTCCAGAACATCTCCGCGACGGGCACCCCGCCGATCAGCCGCGCGCAGCCGCTCTCGGCGGGTGAAGCCGCAGGTGGCACGTACATCAGCCTGCGCGGCCTCGGCGCCGCCCGCACGCTGGTGCTGCTCAACGGTCGCCGCCTCGGCATCACCACCTCGGGCCTGGCCGACATCTCCACGGTCCCGGCCGCCGCGGTCGAGCGCATCGAAGTGCTGAAGGACGGCGCCTCGTCGATCTACGGCTCCGACGCCATCGCCGGCGTCATCAACATCATCACCCGCTCGCGCTTCGAAGGCGCGCGCGCCAGCGCCTACTACGGCCAGTACGGCGAAGGCGACGGCGAGACCACCACGGGCGACTTCGTCATGGGCTTCGCCGGCGAGCGCGGCTCGCTGACGACCGCGGCCGAATGGGGCACGGAAGATCGCGTCCGCGCCGCGGACCGTGACTTCTCCGCATTCCCGCGCTCGAGCCTGCATCCGACCGACAACTGGACGACCGTCGGCCAGTTCGGCGGCTTCGTCACCACCGCGGCCACGCCGATCCCGGGCGTTCCGACCGGCACGCGCGTCGTTCTCCGCGACGGCGGCAACCCGCGTAACCCGGCCGACTACATCCGCCAGGATCTCAACACCGGCAGCTGCACCGCGGCGGGCGTGACGGCGACGACGGGCTGCGTCCCCGGCTCGACGACGCACAAGACCAACACCAACCTGCAGACCGACCTGCGCACGCCGATCGAGCGCCGCTCGATGTACGTCGACGGCATCTTCGACATCACCGACAGCGTCCGCTTCCGCACCAACCTGCTCTACGCCAACCGCTTCACGGAGCGCCAGGTTGCCGGCTATCCGATGCAGGCCGCCTCGTTCGCCACGCCGATGGCCGCGACCAGCTACTTCAACCCCACCGGCGCGACGATCAGCAACTGGTGGCGCCGTACCTGGGAAGTGCCGCGCGTCACCAACAGCGACCTCACCACGCACCGCTTCTCCGGCGCGTTCGAGGGCAGCTTCGACATCGGCGACCGCTACTTCGACTGGGACGTCAGCTACCTGCGCAACAACAACAAGATGGTGCAGTCGACCTACGGCAACCTCAACCTGGCGCGTACGCGCCTGGCGGTGGGCCCGTCGTTCCTCAACGCGCAGGGCCGCGTGCAGTGCGGTACCGCGGCGGCACCGATCTCCTTCGCCGACTGCGTGCCGTTCAACCCGTTCCTGTCGTCCGGCGTCATCGGCCAAGGCGGTCTGACCGACAACCCCGAACTCCAGAACTATCTCTTCCAGGAAGAGCACGCCACGGGCGAAACCACGACGACGGTGATGTCGGCGAACCTCGCCGGCTCGCTGTTCGCCCTGCCGGCCGGCGATTTCGGTTTCGCGATCGGCCTGGAAAACCGCAAGGAAGAAGGCTCGTTCGTGCCCGACGCCATGGCGGTCACCGGCAACTCGACCAACCTGTCCTCCGGCCCGACCAACGGTGCCTACTCGGTCGACGAGATCTACGCGGAAATCCAGGTGCCGCTGCTCGCCGACATGCCGTTCGCCCGCGAGCTCACGCTGACGGCCGCGAGCCGGTTCTCGGACTACGACACCTTCGGCGAGACCACCAACAACAAGTTCGGCCTGAAGTGGAAGCCGTTCGACTCGCTGCTGGTCCGCGGCACGTACGCCGATGGTTTCCGTGCTCCGACCATCGCCGATCTGTACGGCGGCACGTCGCAGACGTTCTCCTTCTTCACCGATCCCTGCGATACGCAGGTCGGCAGCGCGCGTGACAGCGCCAGCACGCGGGCCAACTGCGCGGCGGCCCTCGGCGCGCTGGCTCCGGCGTTCCGCCAGCTCGGCCAGGGCTTCGTCCCGGTCGGCGCGCCGAACGCCCAGACGCCGGTGGCGTTCCTGTCCGGCTCGAACCCGACGCTGACCCCGGAGCTCTCGAAGTCGCAGACGATCGGTGCCGTGTGGAGCCCGCATTTCGTGCAGGGCCTGAACTTCTCGCTGGACTGGTGGAAGATCCGCATCGCCGACACGATCGTGGCGGACAGCCCGAACGCGATCCTCAACGACTGCTACGTGCTCGGCATCGCGGCCCGCTGCTCGCCGCAGCTGTTCACGCGTGACCCGGCGCTGGGCTACATCAACTTCCTGTCGTTCGGCAACCGCAACGCGGGCTTCCGCAAGGTCGAGGGCTTCGACTTCGACGTCAGCTACCGCCTGAAGACGGACGACTGGGGCACCTTCACGATCGCGTCGAACAGCACGTACACGTCGAAGGACTACTTCGTCAGCTCGAACGATCCGCAGATCCCGCTGTCGAGCGTGGGCATCGCGAATGCGAACACGCAGTTCCGCATCCGCTCCAACCTCAACGTGGGCTGGCAGATGGGCGCAGTCGGCGTGAGCTGGATCGCGCGCTACTACTCGGGCATGGAGGAAGGCTGCACCTACTTCGTCCCGGGCTCGACGACCGCCAACCTCGAGTGCAACGACATCCGCTACGCACCGACCGGTGCGGTCAGCGGCGCCAGCTCGCTCGTCCGCCGCAACCAGCACGGCTCGAACACGTTCCACGACCTGCAGTTCCGGGTCGAGACGCCGTGGAACGCAATGGTCACGCTCGGTGCCAACAACGTGTTCAACCACATCGGCCCCGTGATGTACACGCAGCCCAGCGCCAACGTCTCGTACTACGGCGGCTTCGACATCGGCCGCTTCATCTACATGCGCTACACGCAGAAGTTCTGATCCATCCGCTTCACGCAGTCTTGACACGGCCCGGGCTTTGCCCGGGCCGTTTCTTTTGGGTGACGCCCCGAGTCTTAACGACACTTTAATTCCGCCCGGCAGGCGGCTACCATCGGCCCGACCTTGCCAGGACAGCAGCCTCAAGTGCTTCCGGACGGGGTTCCCATGGGAAACACCAGCCTCACTTGGAGAGAGAGATGACCTTTAAGACCACCCAGCTCCGGGACGCGATCACCTTCGCGCTCGCCGTGGGCACGATGGCCGGCGCCGGTGCTGCGTTCGCGCAGGATGCGGATGCCGGCCAGGAAGGCGCCAACGAGCTCGACCGCGTCACCGTCACCGGCTCGCGCATCCGCCGCGCGGAAGTCGAGACCTCGCAGCCGATCTTCCAGCTCAACCGCGAAGAGATCCAGGCCCAGGGCCTGACCTCCGTCGGTGACGTCATCCAGAACATCAGCGCCAACGGTTCGGCACTGAACTCGACGTTCAACAACGGCGGCAACGGCGAGACGCGCGTCAGCCTGCGCAACCTCGGCTCCAACCGCACGCTCGTTCTCGTCAACGGCCGTCGCTGGGTGGGTGGCACCGGCCTGGGCGGCGCGGTCGACCTCAACACGATCCCGACCGCCGCGGTCGAGCGCATCGAAGTGCTGAAGGCCGGCGCCTCGTCGATCTACGGCTCCGACGCGATCGCGGGCGTGGTCAACGTCATCCTCCGCAACGACTACCAGGGCGCCGAGTTCAACTCGTACCTGGGCGCGTTCGACAAGGGCGACGGCTTCCGCCAGTCCTACGACATGACCATCGGCACCTCCGACGACCGCTTCAGCGCCATGTTCGGCGCGGGCTACGTCAAGGAAGAGCCGGTTCATGCAGGTGACCGCGATATCTCCGCGGTGCCGACCTACAACACGGGCGTCGCGTTCGGCAGCTCGACCACGCCGTTCGGTCGTTTCGCCCTGTGCCGTGGCACGATCAACCCGGTCTCGGGCCTCTGCTCGATTCCGGAAGTGCGTCCCAACGGCACCGCCGGCCAGTTCACCTACGACGCCGGCCGCACCGGCGCCAACTGGCGCAACTACGGCGCCGCCGATACGTACAACTTCGCGCCGGACAACTACCTGCTGACCCCGCAGGAGCGCAAGTCGATCTTCGGCCGCGCCTCGCTCAACATCACCGACAACGTGACCGGCTTCATGCAGGCCACGTTCAACAACCGTCGCTCCGAGCAGCTGCTCGCCGCGATGCCGATCGTGCTCGGTTCCGGCCCCGGCGCCGGCGTCCAGGCGCGCACGATCAACATCAGCGCCAACAGCATCTACAACCCGTTCGGTGCGCCGGTATCGCGCATCCAGCGTCGTGCGGTGGAGACGGGCGGCCGCTCGTTCAACCAGAACGTCGATACGTTCGGCTTCTCCGGTGGCCTCGAGGGCTCCTTCGAGCGCTGGAACCGCTACTTCACCTGGGACGCGGGCATGGTGTATGGCCGCAACGACCAGAACGACACCACGTACGGCCTGTTCAACATCCCGGCCCTGCGCAGCGCGCTCGGTCCGTCGGAGATCCGCAACGGCCAGGCCGTCTGCGTCAACGCTCCGGGTGGCACGGTCATCACGGGCTGCGTGCCCCTGAACCTGCTGGGCGCGCCGGGTGCGATCACGCCGGAAATGCTGAACTACGTGACGTTCACCGCGCACGACGAGTACGGCTACAAGATGAAGCAGTACTTCGCCAACATCACCGGCGAGATTGCTGAACTTCCCGGCGGCATGCTGGCCTTCGCGGCAGGTCTCGAGCGTCGCACCGAGTCCGGCTACGACTCGCCGGACGCGCTGATCAACTCGGGCAACACCACCGGCAATGCGCGTACCGCCACGGCGGGTGCGTACTCGGTCGAAGAAGCCTACGCCGAGCTCTCGATCCCGCTGCTCAAGGACGTTCCGTTCGCCAAGCAGCTCGAGTTCTCGCTGTCGAGCCGTCTGTCGGACTACAGCAACTTCGGCGACACCGTGAACTCCGCGTTCGGCTTCAAGTGGCGTCCGATCGACGACCTGATGGTGCGTGGTAACTGGGCCGAGGGCTTCCGCGCCCCGTCCATCGCCGAGCTCTACCAGGGCGTTTCCGACTCGTTCGCGTCGATCGCCGATCCGTGCTCCACCACGTTCGGTGGCACGTACAACCAGCTGACGGCCGACCAGCGCGCACGCTGCACGGCGCAGGGCGTTCCGGTCGGCGGCTACGACCAGGGCAACTCGCAGATCCGCATCAGCGTCGGCGGCAACCCGAACCTCGGCCCGGAGAGCTCGACCACCAAGACCCTCGGCCTCGTCTACAGCCCGGCCTTCCTGTCCGGCTTCGACGTGTCGCTCGACTGGTGGCGCATCGAGCTCGAGAACACGATCACCACGTTCACGGGCCAGTTCATCCTCGACCAGTGCATCGAGGAAGGCGTTCAGGCGTTCTGCAACCAGTTCAACCGTAACTCGACCGGCGCGATCGACACCCTGCTCTCGAGCGGCGTGAACGTCGGTGCGCAGAACGTCGAGGGCTGGGACCTGACGATGAACTACCGCACGCCGGAGACGAGCTTCGGTCGCTTCAGCTTCAACTGGGACACGACGTACATGTCCCTGTCGGAGACTGACAACGACGGCGACGGTGACGTCGACGAGCTCGATGGCGGCAGCGTGGTCGGCGAGTACAGCGGCGCAGGCGTCAGCAACAACTGGCGCGTCCGCAGCAACCTGTTGACCCGTTGGGAGAAGGGCGACTTCGGCGCGACCTGGTTCACGCGTTACTACTCGCGCCAGGAAGAAGCCTGCCCGTTCTACTACAACGACTACGGCTTCGGTGAGCTCTGCAACGACGCGACCGTCGACGCTGACGGCGCCGTACAGCCGGGTTCGCAGAACCGCATCGGTGCGTCGACGTACCACGACGTCTCGGTGTTCTGGAAGGCTCCGTGGAACGCCCGCGTCACGCTGGGCGTGAACAACATCTTCGACAAGCAGCCGCCGGTGTCGTTCACCACGTTCGCCAACAGCTTCGACCCGCAGTACGACCTGCCGGGCCAGTTCTTCTATATCCAGTACAACCAGAAGTTCTGATCCCGACGCGTCATGCAGTACCCAGCCACGGCCCCGAAAGGGGCCGTGGTTTTTTTCCGTCCGTCGAAAAAAAGCCCGCTTCCGTTGTGCTTGTGTTCAGGCGCGTGCACCATCGCGTCATGGGGCGTGACACGACACTTTCTTCGACCGCCGAAATCGCTTCGATGTTCGCGGTGCCACTGGCACAGGCGCGGCATCCGGGGCATGAGGCGCTGAACGCCGAACTACGTCCCCTGATGCTCGCGCGCGCGGCCGATCCGGCCTATGCGAACCCGAGCCCTTCCCTCAAGCAGCAGCCCGGCGTCTTCGAAAGCCAGTTCGACTTCTTCGCCTGGCCCGAGGCCTGCGTGCAGCGATTGAAGGCCTTCTGCTGGACCGAACTGGGCCGGACGATCCAGGCAGCGAACGGCTACACGCCGGAACAGCTCGCGCGGCTGCAGATCTTCTCGCACACCTGGTTCCACGTGACTCGCCGCGACGGCTTCGTGATCGCGCACACGCACCCGATGGCTTCGTGGTCGGGCGTCTACTGCGTGGATCCCGGCACGACGCCGAACGACTGCCCCGAGTCGGGTGTCCTGCGGTTCCACAATCCGCACTACTACAGCAACATGTTCATGGACGCGGGCAACGCGCATCTGGTCGCGCCGTTCCACCATGGCTGCTGGTGCGTAAAGCTGCAGGCCGGCCAGCTGGTGCTGTTTCCCTCGTGGGTATCGCACGAGGTGCTGCCGTTCCGCGGGCACGACGAACGACTGACCATCGCCTTCAACTGCTGGTTCGGCATGCGCGACTGAGCGCCGTCGATCAGTCCGGAGACATCCCGGCGTAGGCCGGTTGGAGTTCGCGCGCGAGCACCTCGAGGTGGCGCTCGTAACGACGCCAGACCTGCCCGCGGTCCTTGCGGAAACCCTGGCGCGCGGTCGTCGCGCTGGGCGTCGACACGGTGCCGGTGCTGCGTGAGATATCCACCATCGACGCCTCGAATTCCAGGCCGCAGTGCGACGCGACGCGACGCGCCATGCCTTCGGGATCCCCGACGAGGGCGTCGTAGGAAATGTCGAGCACGCGCCCGGGCAGCGCCTCGCGCCAGTGCTTCATCATCCGCCGGTAGAGCATGTAGAAACGGCCCAGTTCGACCTGGTCGTAGGAATACAGGGCGGCGCCGGAGAAAAGCTGACGCAGGTTCGAGAAGCAGGTGTCCATCGGGTCGCGCGCCAGGTGCAGGAATCGCGCCTGCGGAATCGCCCTGGCGATGAACCCGACATTGAGGAAGTTCTGCGGAAGCTTCTCGGTGAACCACGGATTGCCGCGGCTCAGCCATTTCGCGCGGCGTTCGTAGCCGCGCGCGATGCGATCGAAGTCGGCGGAGCGGGCTGCGGCGACGAAGTCCGCGTCCGGGCCCTGTGGCGTGGCGCGGTCGAGCGCGAGCTCCATCTCGGCATGGAAGGCCGACGTCTCGCCCGCATCGCCGACCTTCGAATGCCCCGCCAGCATGCGCTCGAGCAGCGTGGTGCCCGAGCGGTGCATGCCCACGATGAAGATCGGGACGCTGGGTTGCTCGACGCCGCTGGCGGACGACAGGAATGCCGGCGTGCACACCCCGATGACCTGCGAGACCAGCGCTTCGTCCGCCGCCGTCGAATACTCGACCTGCTTGCGCTTGGCGGCACAGGCGCGCTTGAGCGCGTCCCAGGCCTCGTCATGTCGTGCGAGCTCATGCAACTGCTTGTGCAGCGCGAAACCGAGATAGATCTCGCCGTTGCCGCCGGGACGCGCCTTGCGCAGCTGGCCACGGATGCGCTCGACGAGATTGCGCTCCTCGGTCGCCGGGCGGACGCCGGCCAGCATCAGCGAGTTCTGGAACAGCAGCGGATCGGACTGTAGCGACGCCTCGTAGCAGGCTTCCGCTTCGTCGCCCTCGCCGCGGAACAGGTGGAAATTGCCGCGCACGTGCAGGCAGGCGGCATCGGTGGGCTTGCGTCGCAGGCCCTGCTCCACCAGTCGCGTGGCTTGCTCGTGCGCGCCGATGGAGCTCAGCATCACCGCGGCCTTCGCGATGATGTCGGCCGGCGCATCGGCGGCGAACGCGGGCTCGCGCAGGCAGGTCGCGAGGTATTCGAATTCGTGGAAGTAGCGTAGGCGCTGCGCGATGGCGTACAGCAGCGGCGCCACCGGCGGGCGGAGGTTGTAGGCGCGGATCGCGGCGTCGTGCGCGGCGCGGTGGCGGCCGCGCTGCGTGAGTACGGTCGACAGGCCGATCAGCGAAGGGACGTGCCCGGGATCGACCGAGAGCGCGCGCGAGAACGCGGCCTCCGCAGCGGCGTGGTCCTTGCGCTGCAACGCCTGTTCGCCCTGCATCCAGGCGGAATGGGTGAAGTCCCTCATCGCGGGGTTGGACTCATGGGGAAAGATCCGTGGGGACGTCGAGCCGCCATGCCGGAGGGATGGGCTGCGCTGTCGGCGGCAGCCGGGGTGCGATCACGCGGTCGAACCAGCGGCGGGCGGAGGCGACCTGCGCGCCGTAATGCTCGCGGATCGTACGTGCTTCCGCCTCGCGCGCCGCAGGACCGTAGGGTCGCGTGACCGCCTTGGCGTGACGCGCCAGCGCGTCGCGGGCGGCCTGCCGCAGGCGGTCGTCGTCGATCGTCGATCCCAGCCAGCGGGCAGCCGCGATCGCCGTGTTCTCCGGCGTTTCCAGCAACCGGGCGGCGTCGAGCCAGCGTACGCGCGCAGGGCCGACGGCTTCGGTGATCTCGCTGCACAGCGCGCGCTGCGCGGCCCATTGCAGCGCCGCGGCGGCCATCAGGTCGGGGGGCGCGAGCGCCTCGCCGTCCAGCGACCGACCGAAGCGCGTCGCGCCCAGGGCGCGCTCGGCGAGCTCCGGAATGCGCGCCTGCGTCTCCGGCAGCTTCTTGACGTTGGAGACCAGGAAATCGTCGAGCGACGATGTGAGGATCAGCGCGGGCGCGCTGGATATCGCCAGCAGGTCGGCCGCGACATTGAGCGCGACGTGCGTCGGTTTAACGACGACCATCCCGCCCTCCCGCCATGGACGGCCCAGCAACGCGACCGCGGGCGCGAGGAAGTCATCGACCGGCCAACCCGAGCGCCGCGCATCGGCGAGGCGGCGCAGCACCAGCGGCTCGCGCAGGCTTACCTGCTGGGGCCCGACGTGCAGCATGCGCGCGAGCAGCGTGGAGCAACAGAAGGACGTGTGGAGCAGCCAGCCCATGCGCGCGGGCGGCGCGACGTGCGCCACGGCCTCCAGCGGCACGGCGACCGCGGCATCGAGCGGCGCGTCGATCCGGTTGTCGAGGAAGGTCGATCGCTCCAGCACGTCCGCATCGATGCGCAGGAAACCGAACGCGCGGTTCGGCACGTGCAGGTCGACCGCGAAACAGGCCGCGTCGGCGAGGTCCACCGGGCCCATCAGGCCGCGACGACCTTCTGCAGCTTGATCGCGAACGTGTAGCGCGGCCGGTAGCAGATGCGGTTGGGCGGCCGGCCGACATGCCGGATCGCGCCGTCGAAGATCACCAGACGGCCCGGCTTGGGGCGCACGACGGCGGCCACTTCGTCGTCGGCGTCGAAGAACAGCGTCTCGCCACCCCACTCGATGTCCCATTCGCCGCAGAGGTACCAGAGCGCGGTGAGCTCGACCTGGTCGGGCAGGCAGTCGACGTGCGAGAACAGCATGTCGCCGTACGTGGCGACGTTGGTGTAGGCGCGATAGGGCTCGAACCGGACACCGGGCGGCGCGATGCCGCGCACGGCGTCCATCGTGATTCCGAGGACGGGCTGCCGGGCGAGCGCGTCCAGGCGCGTTTCGGTGACCCAGTGGCGATGGCCGGCGGTATCCGGACGCGCCACCTCCGTGCGCGTGAACGGCGCACGCGAGAGTGCGTCCTCGTAGGCACCCGGATTGGGCAGCAGGCCGTCGAAGACGTGCACCTTGCGCCCGTCCACGGTATGCGAACGGGCGGGACGGATACCGCCCGCGGCGGTCATCGATCCAGCGCGGCGCGGATCCGCTGCTGCTCGTCCAGCAACGCCTGCGGCATGCGCGGGCCGTAGTCGCGCAGGTAGTCGCCGATGCCGTCGAACTCGGCGCGCCAGCCCTCGTGCTCGAAGCCGAAGAGCTTGCGGCGCGCCTCGTCGGAGAGCTGCACGCCGTCGAGATCCATGTCCGACTCGCGCGGCAGCGCGCCGATCGGCGTATCGACCGCGTCGGCGCGTCCTTCCACGCGCTCGATCATCCATTCCAGCACGCGCAGGTTGTCGCCGAAGCCGGGCCACAGGAACTTGCCGTCGTCGCCCTTGCGGAACCAGTTGACGTGGAACACCTTCGGCAGCTGGTTGGCGCCGTCGTCGAACGAGAGCCAGTGCGCGAAGTAGTCGGCGAAGTTGTAGCCGCAGAAGGGCTTCATCGCCATCGGGTCGCGGCGCATGACACCGACCGCGCCGGTGGCCGCGGCGGTGGTTTCCGAGCCCATCGACGCGCCGACCAGCACGCCGTGCGTCCAGTCGCGCGCTTCGAACACGAGCGGCACGAGCGAGGCGCGGCGGCCGCCGAAGACGATCGCGCTGATCGGCACGCCCTGCGGATCCTCGGCCTTGTCGCTGTAGCTCGGGCACTGCTTCGCGCTGACGGTGAAGCGCGCGTTCGGATGCGCGGCCGGGCGCTTGGCCGCGTCATAGGGCTCGCCGCGCCAGTCGGTGACCGGCTCGCCGCTGCACAGGCCTTCCCACCACGGCTGGTTGTCGGCGGTCAGGCCGACGTTGGTGAAGATCGCATCGTGGGCGACCGTCGCCAGCGCATTCGGATTGGAATTGCGCGAGGTACCAGGCGCGACGCCGAAGAAGCCGGCCTCGGGGTTGATCGCGTACAGGCGGCCGTCGGGGCCGGGGCGCATCCAGCAGATGTCGTCGCCGATGGTCCAGACCTTCCAGCCCTTCTCGCCATAGCCCTCCGGCGGGATCAGCATGGCGAGGTTGGTCTTGCCGCAGGCCGACGGGAACGCGGCGGCGATGTAGTGCGTCTGCCCCTGCGGGTTCTCGATGCCGAGGATCAGCATGTGCTCGGCCAGCCAGCCCTCGCTGCGCGCCTGGTGCGAGGCGATGCGCAGCGCGTGGCACTTCTTGCCCAGCAGCGCGTTGCCGCCGTAGCCGGAGCCGTACGACTTGATCGTCAGCTCCTCGGGGAAATGCATGATGAAGCGGCGGTTCGGGTCGAGTTCGCCGGTGGAGTGCAGGCCCTTCACGAACGAGCCCTCGCGCTCGATGCGCGCGAGCGCCGGCGCGCCCATGCGCGTCATCAGGCGCATGTTGGCGACCACGTACGGGCTGTCGGTGATCTCGACGCCGCAGCGCGAGAGCGGCGAGTCGATCGGGCCCATGCAGTAGGGAATGACGTACATCGTCCGCCCTTCCATGCAGCCCTCGAACAGCCCGTCCATCTGCGCGTGACCGTCGGCGGGCGACATCCAGTGGTTGTTCGGGCCGGCATCGTCCTGCTCGCTCGTGCAGACGAAAGTCAGGTGCTCGACGCGTGCGACGTCCTCCGGATGCGAGCGGTGCAGCCAGCTGCCGGGGTTGGTCTGCTCGTTGAGGCGCAGCAGCGTGCCGTCGGCTTCCATCGTCGCGATGAGCGCGGCGTTTTCGGCGTCGGAGCCGTCGCACCAGTGGATCGCATCGGGACGGGTCAGCGCGGCGACACTTTCGACCCACTGCGCGAGCGCCGGAAGCGAGGTCCCCGTGGCGCTTCCCCCGGTGAGCACGGGCTGGGCGACATCCTGTACGAGGGCGTTCATGGGAAACCTCCGGTCTGCTTCAAAAAGGAAAAGAGTTCGCGCCGCGCTTCAGGGAATCAGCGTGGCCATCATGTGTTCGACGAAGGCCTCGAACTCCTCGCGCGGCAGGCGCGGCTGGTTGAGCTGGAGGTTGATCTGCAGGAAGCCGACGTAGGCGGCATAGGCCAGCCGCGCGCGATGCTGCGCGGCGGTCGGCTCGAGCCCCGCCTGGCGGAAGGATTCGGCCAGCCATTCGAGGCGGCGCTGCGAGACGCGGCCGATGACGGGGGCGACGATCGGATGGTCCAGGCCCTTGAGCAGCGCCGAATAGATGACGTGCGAGCTGACCTCGTGGGCCACGAGGTCGAACAGCTGGCGCAGGCGCTGGCGGGGGTCGGCGATGCGTTCGAGCTGGCCGAAGATCGCCTCCTGCTCGGTCTTCTCCCAGCGCTCCAGCGCCGCCACCAGCAGCGACTCGCGCGACGGGAAATGCCAGTAGAAGCTGCCCTTCGTCACGCCCAGCCGACGCGCCAGCGGTTCCACCGCGACGGCGGCCACGCCCTGCTCGGCGATCATGTCGAGCGCGGCCTGCGCCCAGTCCTCGGCGCTCAGGCGCCCCGTGCGGTCGGACTTGGCCGGCGTCTCGGTCGTCATCCTCACAGTGTAACCGTACGGCACCGGCCGGGACAGTATGCAGGCGGCGGAATGCGATTTTTTCGCATCCGAGGCACCGATTGACAGCGCAGGCGCAGCCTCACCATACTCGCCCGTATGTCGACCGTTTCATGTGGGCGTTTGAAACCGGCGCTCGCCGTGGGGACGGCCACCGACACCACCTCTCGATGACCTGCGCGGGCCTCCGCCCGCTGGAGCGTTCCATGAGCATCGCCGCACCGTTCCTCGTCCTGCTGATCCTCGGCGGCATCGCCGCCTACCACCGGTGGCGGCTCGCGCCCTGGGTAGCGCTGTCGGCCGCGGGCCTGGTCGCCTGCTGGCTGCTCGATGCGAACGCGACGGCGACGATCGTCGCGGCGGTGCTGCTCGCGCTGGTCGCGATCCCGCTGCTGGTCACGCCGCTGCGGCAGGCGCTCATCACCCGCCCGCTGTTCGCGATCTTCAAGAAGATCCTGCCGCCGCTCTCGGAGACCGAGCGCGTGGCGCTGGAGGCCGGCACCGTCGGCTTCGAGGGCGAGCTGTTCACCGGCAAGCCCGACTGGAACGTGCTGCTCTCGCAGCCGGCGCCGGCGCTGCGCGAGGACGAGCAGGCCTTCCTCGACGGCCCCGTCGAGGAGCTCTGCAAAATGGTCAACGACTGGGAGATCACCCACGTCCACGCCGACCTGCAGCCCGAGCTCTGGGACTACATCAAGAAGAACAAATTTTTCGGGATGATCGTGCCGAAGGAGTACGGCGGCCTCGGCTTCACAGCGCTCGGCAACCACAAGGTGATCGAGAAGCTGGCGTCGATCTCGGCGGTGGTGAGCTCCACCGTCGGCGTGCCCAACTCTCTGGGCCCGGCCGAGCTGCTGATGCACTACGGCACGCAGGAGCAGAAGGACCACTACCTGCCGCGCCTGGCCGACGGCCGCGAAGTGCCCTGCTTCGGCCTGACCGGCCCGTGGGCCGGCTCGGATGCGACGTCGATCCCCGACTACGGCATCGTCACCATGGGCGAGTGGAACGGCGCGCGCGTGCTCGGCGTCAGGCTCACGTTCGACAAGCGCTACATCACGCTGGCGCCGGTGGCGACGCTGATCGGCCTGGCCTTCCGCATGTACGACCCGGACGGCCTGCTGGGCGACAAGGAGGACATCGGCATCACCATCGCGCTGCTGCCGCGCGATACCGACGGCGTGGAGATCGGCCGGCGCGCGATGCCGCTGAACTCGACGTTCCAGAACGGCCCGATCCGCGGCAAGGACGTCTTCATTCCGCTGAGCCAGCTGATCGGCGGCGAGGCGTATGCCGGCAAGGGCTGGCAGATGCTGGTGGAGTGCCTCTCCATCGGCCGCTCGATCACGCTGCCGTCCACGGCGTCGGGCGGCTCGCGCATCGGCGCGCTGGTGACGGGCGCGTACGCACGCATCCGCAAGCAGTTCGGCCTGTCGGTCGGCCGTTTCGAGGGCGTGGAGGAAGCGCTGGCGCGCATCGGCGGCAATGCCTACACGGTGACCGCACTGGCCGAGGCCTCGGCCGCCGCGGTGGCGCGTGGCGAGCTGCCCGCGGTGCCGTCGACCATCTCCAAGTACCACTGCACCGAGATGGGCCGCCAGCTCATCCAGGACGCCATGGACATCCACGGCGGCAAGGGCATCATCCTGGGGCCGCGCAACTACCTGGGGCGCGCCTGGCAGGCGTCGCCCATCTCGATCACCGTCGAGGGCGCGAACATCATGACGCGCTCGCTGATGATCTTCGGCCAGGGCGCGATCCTCTGCCATCCGTGGGTGCTGACCGAGATGAAGGCCGCGGCCGATCCGGACGCCGCCAAGGGCCTGCGCGACTTCGATTCCGCGCTGTTCGGCCACATCGGCTTCGCAGTCTCGAATGCGGCGCGTTCGCTGTGGTTCGGCATCACCGGCGCGACGATCGGCGCCGCGCCCGGCGACGACTACACGAAGCGCTACTTCCGCAAGCTCAACCGCTATTCCGCGGTGCTCGCGTTGATGGCCGATACCTCGATGCTGCTGCTCGGCGGCAAGCTCAAGTTCAAGGAGTCGCTGTCGGGCCGCCTGGGCGACGTGCTGAGCCAGCTCTACATCGCCTCGTCGATGCTCAAGCGCTACGAGGACCAGGGCCGCCCGGCCGCTGACCACCCGTTGCTGGCCTGGGCCTTCCACAACGCGATGCACAAGCTCGAGCAGTCGCTGTCGGCCGCGCTGCGCAACTTCCCGGTGCGTCCGGTGGGCTGGCTGCTGTGGGCGCTGGTGTTCCCGCTGGGCCGTCGTGCAGTCGCCCCGAGCGATCGCCTGAGCCGCAAGGTCGCGCAGATCCTGATGTCGCCCAACGAGGCGCGCGACCGCCTGGGTCATGGCGTGTTCCTCGCGCCGACGGACAACCATCCGGCCGGCCGAATCAACAGCTATCTCGCCGCGGTCATCGCTGCCGAGCCCGTCGAGCGCAAGTTCCTGAAGGCGCTCAAGGGGGGCGAGTTCGGCACGCTGGATTACGCGGCGCAGCTGGCGATCGGGGTCGAGCGCGGATGGATCACCGCGGAGGAACGCCGCCAGCTCGAGGAGCTGCGCGCGATGACCTACGACGCGATCACGGTCGACGACTTCGAGCCCTGGGAGCTGCGCTCGGCGGGCTTCGAGCGCGAGCACGCCCGGCAGCCGGCACGCGCGGTCGCCTGATCGACGCCGTGCGGCACACGCGATGGCGGGCTTCGGCCCGCCGTCGTCATTTCCGGAGCCTGCAATGCACCTGCTTGCCCTGCATTCCCGCCTGAGCCGCCTGCCCGCCGGGCACTGGCTGTTCTCGCGCGCCGTCTGCCTGAAGGCGCCCTACTTCGCCAGCATCGCGCCGCGCATCGATGCGCTGGAGCCGGGGCGCTGCGTGGTTTCGTTCGCGCACCGCCGGCGCGTCACCAACCACATCGGCACGGTGCACGCGATCGCGCTCTGCAATGCCGCGGAACTCGCGGCGGGGCTGGCGACCGAGGCCGGCATCGCGCCGTCGATGCGCTGGATTCCGAAGGGGATGCAGGTCGAGTACCTGCAGAAGGCGGTCGGGCGAATGACCGCGACCGCGCGCGTGAGCGCGTCCTTGAGTGACGGCGAAGGGCGAGTCGTGGCGGTGGATGTCGACATCACCGACCCGAGCGGAACCATCGTGTTCCGCGCCAGCGTGAGCATGTGGGTGTCGCCGCGGCGCAAGGCGTAGTTGGGGCACGCGCGCTCAACGGGAGTTCGGCGGCAGGCCCGGCGCTTGGGCAACGGATCACCCCGTTCCACGGAGCGGTAGCAGTGCGCGGCGGTTCGTGTCGCTGCCGCGATCCACGCGCGAATCAATCTGCGCCGTGTGGCCTACGGCCTTGTCGCACTCAAGGCGCGCCGGCATGCGCGGTGTCGTCACGCGCCCGTAACGTCAGCTGCGAAATCTCCGGCGGCATGCCGATGCGCATCGGCAGGATGCTCGTGCCGATGCCCGGCGACACGAACAGGTGCTGTCCGCCGCGGGTGTAATGCCCCACGACGTAACGACCTTCCTCCTTGCCCCACATCGCCGGCTGGCCGACGCCCGGCAGCGAGATCTGCCCGCCATGCGTATGCCCGGCCAGCATCAGCGCGCCGCGCGCGGGCATCTGCGGAAACAGCGCCGGGTTGTGCGTGATCACGATGACCGGATCGTCGCCGCTGACCCAGGCGAACGCGCCGGCGATGTCGTGCCGCGTTTCCCACAGATCGCCCACGCCGACGATCCATAGCGGGCAGCCGCCGAGGCGCACGTGGCGCGCCTCGTCCTCGAGCATCACCACGCCCGCCGCTTCGAACGTGCGGCGGATGTGCGCACCGTTCTTCCACCAGTCGTGGTTGCCGAGCACCGCGTAGACCGGCTTGCGGGCCGTCAGCCGGCGCAGGCGCTCGGCGATCGGCCCGGGGCCGATGTAGGTGCCGAGGAAGACGCTGAGGATCACGTAGTCGCCGGTCATCACCACCGCCTGCGCATCGCTGGCGAGCAGGCGGTCGACGATGCGGTCGAGGTTGTCCAGGCCGTTGTGCGGTGAGCCGGTGTGGATGTCGCTGACGTGGTCGATGCGCAGCCTGTCGCAGGCGGCGGGCCAGTCGTCGAGCACCAGCGTGCGCGGACGCTCGACCAGTCGCCCGGGCTCGAACGCCATGCCGTACACGCCCAGCGCGAAGCCGCACACGATCCACGCGATGAGCACGCGGCGCAGCCAGGGCCGGCGCCGCAGCAGCGCGACGAACGACCTCATCCGGGCATCCGCGTACCGCGGCGCGACAGGCGCCAGCCGATCGTCGCCGCCAGCGCCGCCGCGCCCGCGCCGAACGCGGCGAAGCCCGCCACGCCTACGCCCGCCATGCGTCCCGCATTCATCAGTACCGCCACCACTAGATCTCCGAAGCGCCACACCGCGGTGTCGACCGCGTTCTGGCCCTTGTAGCGCTCGTTGCGCGGCACCTGGGTGAACAGCGCATGCCGCGCGGGCTCCGCCATGCCGAATGCCAGCGCGCGGCTGATGATCGTGGCCAGCGCCACCGCGGGCATCCCCGCGACCAGCGGCGCGTACGGATCGGCGGACACGATCACCAGCCCCAGCGCCCCCATCGCGATCACCGCCCACACCATCAGCACGCGTCCGGCGCCGAGCATCGGCATCAGCCACCAGGTGATGCCGGCCTGCAGCAGGATGATCAGGCTGTTCGTGGCGAGGTCGACCGTCGCCGCGAAACTGGTGCGCGCCGCCTCGTCGGCGAAAGTGGCGCGCGAGTAGTCGGTCAGCAGCGCGTAGTTCACGCCGCCGATGCCGTCGGCAAGCACGAGCAGGATCGCCATCTTGCGCATGAACGGGTCGGCGATGATCTGCTTCAGCCCGTCGAACATCCCACCGCCGAGCGGGGCGTCATCGTCGCGGGCAACGGCGCGGTTGTCGCGCGCCCAGCGGCCGACGAGGACAGACAGCAGCGTCGCCAGGGCGAGCAGGCCGGCCGACACCAGCAGCAGCGGCGGCACGCCCACCACGTACACCAGGGAACGCGTCAGCAGCGGCCCGGCGAGCGAGCCGAGCGTGCCGGCGATCGCGATCAGCGGAAACAGGCGGCGGGCCTGCACGGGCGTCCAGACGTCGGACATGAAGATCCAGAACACCGACACCACGAACAGGTTGAACACGCTCACCCAGACGAAGAACACGATGCCCAGCGCGCGCGGGCCCAGCAGCGCGGGGTTGGCGAAGAGCGGGACGAACGCGAGCAGGCAGAGCACGAACACGCCGTAGACCACCGGCACCATCACGCGCCGCCGGTAGCGCGACACGAGCGCCGCGAACAGCGGCGTCAGCAGCAGCGTGACCACGAACGTGGCACCGTAGAACCACGGCAGCTGCGTCGAACCGACCGCCGCAGCCAATTGCTCGCGCACGGGCCGCACCACGTAGTACGCGGTGAGCACGCAGAAGAAGTAGGCGAAGGAGACGAACAGCGCCGGCCACTCGCCGCGCTGCACACGTCCGCCGTCTGTGGTGGGATCCATCGCGCCGCGCCGTTCCGGGGACCCGCACCCTACTCCCGGCGGGCCGGCGTCGCCAGCGCGGATCGCCGTCCCAATCCCTGGCATCAGCGACCACCGGTGCACGCGTGCAGGACGCGTGCGCAGTGCGCGGGCAGACCTCGGGTCACGCGAAGGTATGAGGAGTCGGCAACCCGGCTGCCGTGTGCCCTGTGCCTGCGGCCGTGTCCGCGTGCGTACCCGTCGGCGACGCATGGCCGTGCGCGCGCCACGCCCGCCGTGGCCGAAAGCCCTAAGCTCCGGGCGGGGAGGTGTCCATGTTCGACTACATCATCGTCGGCGGAGGATCGGCGGGTTGCGTGCTCGCGAACCGGCTATCGGCCGATCCGTCCGTGCGCGTGCTCCTGCTCGAGGCCGGGCCGGCCGATCGCCATCCCTTCATCCACATGCCTGCGGGTCTTGCGAAGCTGGTCTCGCGCAAGGACCTCAACTGGGATTACTCGACCGAGCCCGAGCCGCAGCTGCACGGGCGCCGCCTGTGGTGGCCACGCGGGCGCGTGCTTGGCGGCTCCAGTTCCATCAACGCCATGTGCTACGTGCGCGGCCTGCCCCGGGACTACGACGACTGGGCCGCCAGCGGCGCCGAAGGCTGGGACTGGGCGGGCGTGCTGCCCTACTTCCGGCGCAGCGAATCGAATACGCGGGGCGCCGACGCGCTGCACGGCGGCGACGGCCCGCTGCATGTCTCCGACCTTCGCCACGTCAATCCGCTCTCGCATGTCTTCGTCGACGCCGCCACGCAGGCCGGCATTCCACGCAACGATGATTTCAACGGTGCGGTGCAGGAAGGCGCGGGGCTCTACCAGGTCACGCAGAAGGGCGGCGCGCGCTGCTCGAGCGCGGCGGCCTACCTGCGCCCCGCGCTGCGGCGACGCAACCTCGTGGTGCGCACCGGCGCGCAGGCCAGCCGAGTCACCTTCGAGCGCGGGCGCGCCAGCGGCGTCACGTACGTGTGGAGAGGACGCGCCTGGCACGAGCCCGTCGCACGCGAAGTGCTGCTCAGCGGCGGTACGATCAACTCGCCGCAGCTGCTCATGCTGTCCGGTGTCGGCCCGGCGGCGATGCTTCGCCGGCACGGCATCGACGTGATCCACGACGCGGCCGGCGTCGGCGCGAACCTGCAGGACCATCTCGATCTCTGCACCCTGCACGCCTGCAACCAGCGCATCACCTACGACCGCGCCAGCGACGCGCGCATCGCCTTCG
>CAZNRZ010000009.1:25405-28214 GCA_964575535.1 uncultured Lysobacter sp.
GCCTGCAACCAGCGCATCACCTACGACCGCGCCAGCGACGCGCGCATCGCCTTCGACTACTACCTGCGCGGCCGCCGCGGCGCGGGCACCAGCAACATCGCCGAGGCCGGCGCCTTCGTGCGCTCGCCGCTGGCCACCGACGGGCGCCCCGACATCCAGCTGCACTTCGTGCCCGCGCAGCTGGACGACCACGGCCGCAACCGCCTGCCCGGCGACGGCTACACCGTCCACGCCTGCTGGCTGCGCCCGCGCAGCCGCGGCCGCATCGAGCTGGCCAGCGCGAGCGCGGGCGACAGGCCGCGCATCTTCGGCGGCTACCTCACCGACCCGGAAGGCGCCGACCTGCGCGGCATGCTCGAGTGCGCGCGGCTGTCGCGGTCGATCCTGCTGCAGCCGGCCTTCGCGCCGTTCCGCGCCGGGCCGGTGATTCCCGCGCGCGACGACCTCGACGACGCCGCACTGGTCGACTTCATCCGCAGTCGCGCCGAGTCGGTCTACCACCCGGTCGGCAGCTGCCGCATGGGCGCGGACGCGGCGAGCGTGGTCGACCCGCAGTTGCGCGTGCACGGCGTCGATGGCCTGCGGGTGGTCGACGCCTCGGTGATGCCCACGCTGCCCGGCGGCAACACCAATGCGCCGACCATCATGATCGCCGAGCGTGCGTCCGACCTGATCGTCGGACACGCCGCTCCGCAGCTGGCCGCAGCGCGCGGAACGACGCTTTCCTGACATCCGCTTCACGCATACCGAACGGCCGTAAACGCTGAATGACGCTTCAGCCATGTCATAGCGGCAGCCGAATTCCGCGGACGAATGCGTGAAGGCGGCCGGTGCAATGTCACTAAACCCAACGAAATCAGAAAGCTGACCGCGTTTCCTCTTCCACGCCCTCATCACGGCGCTATGATCGGGACACGTGAAAAGCCTGTGGACGCCGCCCATGATTCCTGTTGCAGCGAGCCCCACCCGTCGCGCCTGGTCCGTCGGCGCACTCGCCTTCCTGCTACCGGTCGCGCTCGGCTCGGGCGCCGGTGCGCAGACGCAGCACGCGTTGGCCGCGCCCGCCGCATCGGTGCAGGCGCCTGTCGTCATGCGCAATCCGCTGCCGATCGCCGACGGGTTCGACGTGCGCCAGATCGAAGCGATGGCGCAGGCGATCGTCGCCGACCAGACCGTGCCCGGCCTGTCGCTTGCGATCGTGCACAAGGGGCGCGTGATCAGCGCGCGTGGCTACGGCATCACCGACGTCTCCGCGGCCGAGCCGGTCGACGGACACACCGTCTTCCGCCTCGCGTCGCTGTCCAAGGGGTTCGCCGGCACGCTGGCGGGCATGCTCGTCAATGACGGCGTGATCCGCTGGGACAGCCGCATCGCCGAGTACCGGCCCGACTTCCGCCTCGCCGATGCCAACGGCGGGCAGACGCTCACCGTCGCCGACGTGCTGAGCCATCGCGTCGGCGTGAGCAGCAATGCCTTCGATCGCGACCTCGAAGCCTATGTCGACTATCCGACGCTGACGCGCCGCCTCGCGAATGCGCCGGTCAAGTGCGCGCCGGGCAGCTGCTACGCCTACCAGAACGTCGCCTTCAGCCTGGTCGGCGACGTGGTCTTCGCGGCCACCGGCAACTTCTACGGGCTCGAAGTGCAGCGCCGCATCTTCAAGCCGCTGGGCATGAACGATGCGAGCGTCGGCCTGGAAGGCATCCAGGCCAGCGCGCGCTGGGCGCGTCCGCACGTGCGCGGTCGCGGCAGCTGGGTGTCGGTCACGCCCAAGAGCACCTACTACCAGGTGCTGCCGGCAGCGGGCGTCAACGCCTCCGCCACCGACATGGCGCAGTGGCTGATCGCGCAGACGGGCTATCGCCCCGACGTGCTGCCCGCACCGCTGCTGGAAACCCTGCACCGCCCGCTGGTGGACACGCCGAGCGAGACGCGTGCCTCCGCCTGGCGCCGCGAGCGCCTCGGCGCGGCCGGTTACGGGCTGGGCTGGCGCGTCTACAACTACGCCGGCAACGATCTCGTCTTCCACGGCGGCGCGGTGCAGGGCTATCGCGGCGCGGTGGCGATGCTGCCCGACCGCGACTTCGGCATCGCGCTGATGTGGAACAGCGAGAGCTCGCTGCCGTCCGCGCTGGTGCCGACCATCCTCGACCGCGCGCTCGGCATCGAGGGCCAGCGCTGGCTGCGGGCGGATTTCGAGGAGCCGACGCTGTTCGTGCAGACGCCGGCGTCGCCCGACGCGGCGCCCGGCACCACCGCATCGAAGTCGACCGCAGCGCCCTACTGATCGACGCGGGCGGTGCATCGGAAAGGCCGGCGCGTGCCGGCCTTTTTCCGTTGCGGGGCGCGCGACGCCGAAAGCACCGTCAACACCCGTGCCCCGCGGCGCAAAAAAAACTCTCCCCCGCCTGGGCTGCGGGAGAGAGTCGGGTGTTGCGGTAACCGGGGTTTTGTTTTCTTAGATCATCGGTGCCGGGGTGGCCGGCAGAGCGGTCGGAGCCGTGTCGGCGCGACGCGTCGAACGACGCGCGGTGGCCTTGCGGGCGCCGCCGGTCTTCTTCGCGGTGGCCTTGCGGGCACCGGTCTTCTTGGCAGCAGCCTTGCGCGCGCCGCCGGACTTCTTGGCGGTCGCCTTCTTGGCCGAAGCCTTCTTCGCGGTTGCCTTGCGCGCGCCGCCGGTCTTCTTGGCGGTGGCCTTGCGGGCCGACGCCTTCTTGGCGGTCGCCTTGCGTGCGCCGGTCTTCTTGGCGGTGGCCTTGCGAGCACCAGTCTTCTTGGCAGCCGCCTTGCGCGCGCCGGTCTTCTTGGC
>CAZNRZ010000009.1:28314-30863 GCA_964575535.1 uncultured Lysobacter sp.
GTGGCCTTGCGTGCGCCGGTCTTCTTGGCGGTCGCCTTCTTGGCCGTAGCCTTCTTGGCGGTGGCCTTGCGTGCGCCGGTCTTCTTGGCGGTCGCCTTCTTCGCGGAAGCCTTCTTGGCGGAGGCCTTGCGAGCGCCGGTCTTCTTGGTCGCCTTCGAGGCGGACTTCTTCGTAGCTTTCTTCGTGGCCATGGGGTGGCTCCTCGTTAGTGGTCTATCGGGTGTGGCCCAGTTCAAGACAACGTCGCGGGAACAGCCCGGCGACTGACCGCCCCGCCGCTTGCGCGGATGGACGGAAGCGAAGGCACGCCGCGGATGCGGCGGCCGGAATCGACAGCACCTGTCTGGTAACGCGCGCCGACACCGGCATGAAAAAGCCCGGCTCGCCGGAAGCGAATCGGGCTCTGTCGGAGTGCGTCATGCGTTTTCGCGAGGGAAACGGAGCCTGCGTCCACCGGTTTCTGTCGCCGGGCGGAGTTCCGTTTTGTGTTGCGCGTTGTCGCGTCTGTTTTGATCACTCGCTTTCGCAGGTTTCGCTGCTGGGGCGAAACCTAAACACGGTTTTTTTGCGTGTCAACAACCTGGAACATATTTTTTCGCGCGTCGGCCGGCGCGCGGGCGCAGCGATCGGCGCATCGCCTGCGACGTGGTCGTCGCCGTCGGAATGCATGCATGCGGCGCACGCGATGTGCGCGCAACGCAAACCGCTTTTTTCAAGCGGTTTGCGTGCATCGCGATGCAGCGCTGCGTGTTCGCTCGACGCGGCGGCACGCGTTGCCGCGAGGCATAACGGCAGCCGAACGGGACGTGCATCGCGATGTGTTCGCCACGCGAAGAAATCGACCGGCTTGCGCGTCGCACAAGCTCGATTGCGCGGATTTGCGCGAACGCCGTGATGCGTTCGATGCGGCATCGGACGGCAAGCGGCATCGGCGACGGCGCGCGACATGCAACCTCGAACGTCCGGCAGCGGCGCGCCTATGCGACCACGACGCGCTCGTCCGCATCCGGTCGTTGGCTTGCGATGGTCGATACCGGTACGCGAGGCCGCGCGATGTCCGCCGCGCACTGGCACGCGCCACTGTGCCGACGGGAAAAACGAAGAAGGCCGCGGAGTTCCGCGGCCTTCCGGATGTACTGGGTGAGCGTGCGGCTCAGTCGTTGTCGTCGAGTTGCGCGGCGTAGTCGTCCGGCTCGAGCAGTTCGTTGAGCTGCTCGGTGTCCTCGATCTCGAGCTGGTAGAGCCAGCCCTCGCCGTAGGCGTCCTCGTTGATCGTCTCCGGCTTGTCGGCCAGCGCGGCGTTGACCGCGACCACCGTGCCGCTCACCGGCGCATAGACGTCCGAGGCGGCCTTGACCGACTCCACCACTGCGCTGGCATTGCCCGCTTCGACGCGATCGCCGACGCCGGGCAGCTCGACGTAGACGAGGTCGCCCAGCAGCCCCTGCGCATGGTCGGAGATGCCGACGGTGACCTTGCCGTCGCCTTCGACACGGGCCCATTCGTGGGATTTGAGGAACTTCAGGTCGCCAGGGATCTCGCTCATGGGGGCTCCGGTGCGGCAGGGTTGCGTGAATGCAGGTGGGTACGACGCGGCGCTAGTGTAGCCAAGCGATACGGACGCGACAGCCGCTCGTCCGCACCGCGGCGTACTCAGGCGTCGGCGACCAGGTTCTCGCCTTCGCGCACGAACGGATACTTCACCACGCGCACCGGCACCTCGCGGCCGCGGATGTCGACGCGCACGTCGCCCGGTTCGCCGGCCGGGATGCGCGCGAGCGCGATGGCCTTGCCGATGGTCGGCGAGAAGGTGCCGGAGAGGATCTCGCCCTCGCCCGCCGCGGTCAGCACTTTCTGGCCGTGGCGCAGCACGCCCTTCTCGTCCATCACCAGGCCGACCGTCTGGCGCACATTGCCTGCCGCGAGCTGCCGTTCGAGCGCGTCGCGGCCGATGAAGTCGCGGCCCTCGTCGAGCGCGACCGTCCAGGCCAGGCCGGCCTCGTAGGGCGACACGTTCTCGTCCATGTCCTGGCCATAGAGATTCATGCCGGCCTCGAGGCGCAGGGTGTCGCGCGCGCCGAGTCCCGCCGGCTTGACGCCCGCCTCGAGCAGGCGGTTCCACAGGTCGACGGTGCGGCCGACCGGCGCCAGCACTTCGAAGCCGTCCTCGCCGGTATAGCCGGTGCGGGCGACGAACAGTTCGATGCCGTCGGTGGTTTGCGCGTCACGCGCGGCGAAGCGCGCGAGCTTGTCGATGCCGGCGCGGTCCTCCTCGCGCAGCAGGCCGATCACCTTCGCGCGGGCGTTCGGGCCCTGCACGGCGATCATCCCGCAGTCGTCGCGCTCGGTGACCTCGACGCCGAAGTCGAGCGCGTGCCGGCGGATCCACGCGAGATCCTTGTCGCGGGTGGACGCATTGACCACCAGCCGGAAGAAGGCGTCGTCCATGTAATAGATGATGAGGTCGTCGATCACACCGCCCTGCTCGGTGAGCATGCAGGTGTAGAGCGCCTTGCCGGGCTTCTTCAGCTTGTCGACCGAGTTGGCGA
>CAZNRZ010000010.1:0-22433 GCA_964575535.1 uncultured Lysobacter sp.
CTGCTGCTGGCCGTCGGCGCCTGCAGCACGCGCGCGGCCGGAGCCGGCGCGGCGGCGCCGTCGCCGGAGTCCGCCGCGTCCGCGGTTGGCACGGAGCGCGGCTGATGGCCCACCGCATCCTGCGTCGTAAACGTTGTCCGGCCGGTTTCACGCTGCAGAGGGAAGGCGCGACGCTGCCCGCCCGTGAAGCGGGCGACTCGCCCTCGCGCGTCGGCGTCCGCATCGACGGCAGCGACGTCGATATCGGCGCCCAGGGGTGAAAACGTCGCGGTGCGCCCGCATAGTCGGGGTCCCCCCATCGCTGACGTAGTCGACCGCAGCCGCGGCGGCCTGCCGCGGCCAGGAGACGCCGACGATGCACCACACCTCCCTCATCGCACTGCTGGTGGGCGGCATCGTGCTCGCGTTCGTGTTCGGCGCGGCGGCGCAGCGCTTCCGCCTGCCGCCGCTGTTGGGCTATCTGCTGGCCGGTGTCGCGGTGGGGCCGTTCACCCCCGGCTTCGTGGGCGATGCGGCACTGGCGCCGCAGCTGGCCGAGATCGGCGTGATCCTGCTGATGTTCGGCGTCGGCCTGCATTTCTCGCTGGCCGACCTGATGCGGGTGAGAAACATCGCCCTGCCCGGCGCGGCCGTGCAGATCGCCGTGGCCACCGCGATGGGCTGGGGCCTGGCGCGCTGGCTGGGCTGGACCGACATGGCCGGGCTGATCTTCGGCCTCTCGCTGTCGGTGGCGAGCACGGTGGTGCTGCTGCGCGCGCTGGAGGAGCGGCGGCTGGTCGACACCGCGCGCGGGCAGATCGCGGTGGGCTGGCTGATCGTCGAGGACATCGCGATGGTGCTGGCGCTGGTGCTGCTGCCCGCGCTGGCCGGCGATGCGGGTGGCGACACGTCCCAGCCGGTGTGGCTGGCGCTGCTGGTCACCCTGGGCAAGGTCGGCGCGTTCGTGGCCTTCATGCTGATCGTCGGGCGCCGGGTGATCCCGTGGGTGCTCGAGCGCGTGGTCGGCATGGCCAGCCGCGAGCTGTTCACCTTGTGCGTGCTGGCGATCGCGCTGGGCGTCGCGTTCGGCTCGGCCACGCTGTTCGGCGTGTCGTTCGCGCTGGGTGCGTTCTTCGCCGGGATGATCCTGAGCGAATCCGAATTCAGCCATCAGGCCGCGAGCGAAACGCTGCCGCTGCGCGATGCGTTCGCGGTGCTGTTCTTCGTGTCGGTGGGCATGCTGTTCGACCCGGCGATCATCCTCGAGCGCCCGCTCGAGGTCGCGACCACCACCTTCATCATCGTGGCCGGCAAGTCGGTGGCGGCCTACGGGATCGTCCGTGCGTTCGGGCGCGACAACAACACGGCGCTGCTGATCTCGGCCAGCCTGGCGCAGATCGGCGAGTTCTCCTTCATCCTCGCCACGCTCGGCCTGCAGCTGGACGTGCTGCCCAAGGACGGCCAGGACCTCATCCTCGCCGGCGCAATCATCTCCATCGTGCTCAACCCGTTCCTGTTCGCTGCGCTGGATCGCCGCAGCGCGCGCCACCGGCGCGCCGAGCGCGCGGCCAAGGACGCCGCCGCGCCGCTGCCGGCCGACATCGCCGGCCACGTGCTGGTCGTCGGCTACGGGCGGGTGGGGCGCGAGCTGGCGCGACTGCTGCGCTCGCGCTCGCTGACGGCGGTGGTCGTCGACGCCGACACGCATCGCATCGACGAGGCCCGAGGTGACGGGCACCTCGCGGTGGTCGGCAACGCCGCCGACGCGCGCGTGCTGCACGAGGCGGTCGCCGAGAAGGCGCACTTCGCGCTGATCGCCGTGCCGACCGCGCTCGAAGGCGGCGCGATCTCGACGCGCCTGCGCGAGCTCGCGCCCGCCATCACCATCCTCGGCCGCGCGCATACCGACGACGGCGCCGGCTACCTGCTCGCGCACGGCGCCGACGCCGCAGTGGTGGCCGAGCGCGAGCTCGCGCACAGCCTGATCGAGATGGTGGAGGCGACGCCGGAGCTGCGGGGAGGCACCCCGCTGCCGCCGGCGCGGGGCGTGGCGCTCTAGCGGCGCGCCTGCGGACACGCGCGCGCGCGGCCGTCGGGATCGAGCGCGCGGGTGGGCCCGGCGCACCCGGCGCCACCGCCCGGGACCGGGCTGGGACCGGCCTCGTCACCTGACCCGCAACGTCGGTTTGCGACCCACGCCGACGGCCGCTCGCGCGAGGCGTCAGCGCGGATGTGCGCAGTGCCGGATTCTGCGCAGAAACCCGCCTTCAACGCTTGACAAACCCCATGGCGCGGAGCGATCTAGGCGCGTGTGCGGCGTACGCGCACGACTGGGGAGTCTTCGAATGAATCACGCAACGAACGCGCGCGCCCTGCGCGCTGGTCGTCTGGGCCTCGTGCTCGCTCTCGGCCTGGGGATGGCCGCCTGCGGTGGCGGCGACGATGCCGCACCGGCCGCACCCGCCGGCCAGAAGGCCGCCGCGGTGCCCGCCGCCACGCCGGCCACCGTCATCTCCGCCAAGGTCACGTCGATGAGCGGGGACCAGCTGCGCGAAGCGGCGTCCAAGGCCTACAACGAGAACCGCCTCTACGCGCCGGCCGCCGACAACGCCATCGAGTACTACCTCGCCCTGCGCGACAAGTCGCCGGGCGACGCCGCCGTGTCCAGCGCGCTGGTCGACCTGCTGCCGATGGCCGTCATCGCCACCGAGCAGAGCGTGGCGCGCGACGATTTCAGCGAGGCCCAGCGTCTGTCCGCGCTGATCGAGAAGGCCGACGCGCAGCATCCGGCGCTGTCGCGCCTGAAGAGCGCGATCGTGGCGCAGCAGCAGGCCGCCTCGCAGCGCGCCGTGCAGCAGCAGCTCACCGCCGAGGAGGAGGCCAAGAAGAAGGTCGAGCTCGAGAAGCAGCGCGTGGAAGACCAGAAGCGCCAGCAGGAGCAGGCCGCGCGCCAGCTCGCCGAGCGCGAGGCGACCGAACGCCAGCAGGCCACCGAGCGCCAGGCGGCGGAGCGTCGCGCCGCCGAGCAGCAGGCCGCCGAACGCCAGGCCGCCGAGCGCCGCGCCGCCGAGCAGCAGGCCGCGCAGCGCCAGGCCGCGCAGACCGCCGCGACGCCGGCGCGTCCGGCAGCCGCGGCATCGGGCGACCTGCGCGCGCTGTCGACCCCGGCTCCGGACTTCCCGGCCGAGGCGCTGCGCGCCGCGCAGTCGGGCGAGGTGCAGGTCGAGTTCACCGTCTCGCCGGACGGCTCGGTCAGCGCCGCGCGCGTGGTGCGCTCCAATCCGCCGCGCGTCTTCGATCGCGCCGCGGTCAACGCGGTCAAGCGCTGGCGCTTCCAGCCGGTCGACGCGCCGGTGACCACGCGCCGCACCATCTCGTTCAATTCCGGAACCTGACGGCGCGGTCGCGGACAGAAAAAAGCCCGGCTCAGGCCGGGCTTTTTCGTTGCGGCGTCGGCGCTGATCAGCCCGGCGTGCCGGGCGCGCGGAAGATCGAGGCCACGCCGGTCTTGATCTTCGCGTGCAGCGTCATGCCCGCGGCCATGCCCGAGGCCTTCCACTGTTCGTACTGCTCGTCCATCTCGGCGAGCTCGTCGGCGCTGAACAGCTCGCGCATCGCGGCGAACATCTCGCGTTCCTCTTCCCTGGCGTGATGGTCGATCTGCTCGCCCATCACCTTGGCGCTACCGGCGAATTCGCGGCTGGTGGGCTCGCAGGCCTTGAGGTCCGGCAGCACGCTCTGCTCCACGGCGCGGTGCTCCTGCATGGCCGAGGTGTAGAGCAGCAGCTGCTCATGGCTGGCGCGCTCGGCGAAGGCCGGATAGAAGACGGTCTCCTCCCACTTCGCATGCGGCACCAGCGAGGCTTCGATCTTCTCGAGCAGCTCGAGGCGCGTCTTCTCGGCGCGGTCGGTGGTGGCGTTGACCTGTTCGAACAGGCTGCGCAGTTCGTCGTGTTCGGACTTGAGCGTGCTGAGGATGTTGCGCATGGCCGGGCTCTCCTGAAACCTGTGGCCATGCTCGGCCGCGGGCCTTCGTCGGCACGTGAAAAAGGCCGGCAGGGCCGGCCTTTCCATTCACGACGGCGTGGGCGGCGTGGCCGCCCGGTGAAGCCGTGGAGCTGCGTCAGCCGGCGATCGCGAGACGCTCCTGGTGATAGCGCCGCACCGCGGCGAACCACAAGAGCGCGGCCAGGCCGAAGCTGGCGGCGAGGTAGATGCCCCAGGTCTGCGCGTCGATGCTCTCGGCACGCACGATCTTCATCAGCAACTGGTTCTGCGACAGGAACGGCACCGCGAACTGCCAGGGCTGCGACTTGATCGGGTTCACCATCAGCATGATGGTCGGGATCATCGGCAGCAGCATCAGCCAGGTCATGTGGCTCTGCGCTTCCTTCATGCTCTTGGCCGACGCCGCGAGGAAGGTGAGCAGCGAGGTGCCGATCAGCACCATCGGCAGCAGCACGAACAGCATCTTCGCGATGGCCAGCGTGCTGACGTCGAGCATGCGCGCGCTGGCCGCCAGCTGCGCGCTGAGCTTGAACGCGAGCAGCGTGAGCAGCAGCGAGAGCAGGCCCAGCGCGCAGGCCGCGGCGATCTTGCCGCTGACGATCGCGCCGCGCGAGGCTGGCGTGGCCAGCAACGGCTCGAGCGACTGGCGCTCGCGCTCGCCGGCGGTGGCGTCGAGGATGAGGTACGCGCCGCCCAGGAACGAGCTGAGGATCAGCAGGTAGGGCAGCAGCGCGGCAAGCAGCTGGCCGCGCTTGGCGTCCTCGCTGGCCACGTCGCGCTCGCCCACGCCGAGCGCCATCGTCACCGACGGATCGATGCCCCGCGCGAGCAGGCGCAGGCCCGCCATCTGCTGCGCGTAGGCGGTCAGCGCCGCACGCACGCGCGCGGCGGGGATCTCGGCATTTCGGCGCGTGCTGTCGGCCACCACCTCGACCACCGCGGGGCGGCCTTCGCGCCAGTCCGTGGCGAAGTCCTCGTCGATGCGCAGGCCCACGTCTTCCTGTTCGCTGGCGACCACCGCATCGAGGTCGGCCGGCGCCTTCTTTGCGCGGATGCCCTGCGTGGCGAGGAAGGCGACCAGGTTCGGGGCGCGCTCGATGCCTTCGACGGGGATTTCCAGCACGCGGTCGAGCTCGGTCTTGGCGCGCTTTTCCGCCATCGAGCCCACGCCGATCATCAGCAGCGGATACAGCAGCGGCCCGAGCAGCAGCGCGAGCGCGAGCGTGCGGCGATCGCGCGAGATGTCGCGCAGTTCCTTGCGCATCACCGACCACATGGTGGACATGATTCCGGTCTTCATGCGTGCAGTCCTTCTTCCGAGCCGATCGCCCTGACGAAGGCGTCTTCGAGGTTCGCTTCGCCGAAGCGCTCGCGCAGTTCGTCGGCGGTGCCGGCGGCGACGACCTGGCCCTTGGCGATGATGACGATGCGGTCACATAGCGCGGCCACCTCCTGCATGATGTGGCTGGAGAAGATCACGCAGCGGCCTTCTGCTTTGAGTTGCTGCAGGAAGGCGCGCATCGCGCGCGTGGTCATCACGTCGAGGCCGTTGGTGGGCTCGTCGAGGATCACGTTGCGCGGGTCGTGCACCAGCGCGCGCGCGATCGCGGTCTTGGTGCGCTGGCCCTGCGAGAAGCCTTCGGTCTGCCGGTCGAGGATGTCCTCCATCTGCAGCGCACTCGCGAGGACCTTGGTGCGTGCGTCGATCTGCTGCGCCGACAGACCGTGCAGCTCGCCGAAGTAGGCGATGTTCTCGCGCGCGGTCAGGCGCTTGTAGACGCCGCGGGCGTCGGGCAGCACGCCGAGCGCGCGGCGCACGGTGGCGGGATCGCGCGAGGCGTCCACGCCGTCCACCAGCACCTGCCCGCTGTCGGGCCGCATCAGCGTGTAGAGCATGCGCAGCGTGGTGGTCTTGCCGGCGCCGTTGGGCCCGAGCAGGCCGGTGATCTGGCCGTCGAAGGCCTCGAAGTCGACGCCGTCCACCGCTTTCACGGTGCCGGTCTTGGTCTTGAATGCCTTGTGCAGGCTGCGTGCGGTGATCATGGGCTCACGGCTCCCAGCCGTTGAAGCTGGTGAAGGGCGGCACCGGCCCGATGCTCTCGAGGCAGTCCGCGTCGAGCGACTTCGCATCCGCGCGCTCGATGAACTGTCCGACGAGCTTGGGCATGCAGCCGGTGGCGATGACGTTGTGGCCCTGGCCGTCCAGCACCAGGTGCCGCGCGTTGGGCAGCGACTTCGCCACGCGCGCGCCGTACTCGGGCGGCGTGACCGGATCGAGCTCGCCTGACATCAGCAGCGCGGGCACCGGGGTCGACAACGGCTTCTCGAAGCCGGCCGGCCGCGTGCCGCGCGGCCAGTGCTGGCAGACGGAGAAGAACGGGCGCGAGAAGTCCTCGCCGAGCACGGTGGCGGCATCGCGCGGATCGGCGCGGTAGTGGTCGGCATCCTCGGCGCAGATCACCGACCACTGCATGGCGCGGTTCATCGACCCCTGCATCGAGCCCTGGCCCATCGACGCGAGTGCCATGAGCGGGCCGTAGCGGCCCTTCGAGGCTTCGTCGACCACCACCGGCAGCAGCGCCGCCGCCTGCGGCATGTACGAGAACAGGAAGGACAGGCCGACCACCGTCTGCCCGCTCAGCGTGTCGCGCTTGGCTTCGCCGGTGGCCGCATCGCGGTAGTCGACCTCGACCGGCGCGCCATCGAGCTTCTGCTTGAGCGCTGCCACCTGCGTGCGCAGGTCGACCGGGTAGCGCTTCGCGCAGTCCGCGTCGGCGGCGCAGGCCTTGGAGCGCATCGCGAGCGTGCGCTCGAACATGCGCGCGAACTCGCCGCCGACGACCAGGTCGTTCGGCGCCACGCCGTCGAGCACCAGCGTGCGCGTGGCCTGCGGATGCGCGGCGGCGTACTGCTGCGCCACGCGCGTGCCGTAGCTCACGCCGACGAGATTGAGCTGCGGCACGCCGAGCGCGCGGCGCACCGCCTCCAGATCGGCCACGGCCTGCGTCGTCGTGTAGAAGCGCGGATCGACCGTCTGCGCCTGCGCGCAGAGCCGCGCGTATTCGACCAGGTCCTCGTTGCGCGTGGAGTCCTCGAAGCGCTCGTCCAGCGCTTCCGGGCAGGCCAGCGCGCCCGACTTGCCGGTGCCGCGCTGGTCGACCAGGAACACGTGGCGCTGCTTGCGCGCCTCGCGCAGCGCGTTGGCGACGGTGCCGGCGTGGTCGCTGGCGGCCTGGCCCGGGCCGCCGGCGATGAACACTACCGGATCGGGCGCGGGCTCGCCGCGGTCCCCGGCGGGCAGCCAGGCGATGTGCAGGTCGATCATGCGGCCCGTCGGCGCGGCGGGGTTTTCAGGGACGCGCAGGCGCCCGCAGCGCGCGTCGACGGTCTGCCCGCCGAGTGCGCCGGGCAGCGCGCAGGGCTCGAAGTCGACCGTGCCCAGGCGGCGCGTCGCCGAATCGGCGGCAGGCTCGGGCGCCGGTGCGCGCTCGGCGTTGCAGCCGGCGAGGACGAGGGCGATGGAGGCGGTCATGAAACGCATTCGGTGCATGGTGTCCGTCCGGGAGCGGTGGAACGGGGATACGGCGTGGCGGGCGCAGGCGGGCCGCAGCATGGCCCGTGAGGTGGGGCCTAGTGCGGGCCTCTGGGACGAACCGGTGCCTGCGCGCAATGCGACGGGCGCGCGCGCAGCACCACCCACAGGCCGGGGAAGACCGCCATCGCCAGGAACGGGTCGAGCAGCATCGCCGCCAGCAGGACCATGCCGGCGACGAGGGCGCCGATGCGCAGCTCGCGGCGGGTGCGGGGATCGTCGGGCAACAGCTTCATGCGTCGTCTCCGGGAAGGAAGATCGCCTCGATGCGGCGACCGAACAGGCGTGCGATGCGGAAGGCCAGCGGCAGGCTGGGATCGTACTTGCCGGTCTCGATGGCGTTGACGGTCTGGCGCGAGACGGCGAGCCGCTCGGCGAGCTCGCCCTGCGACCAGCCCTGCGCCTCGCGCAGCTCGCGTACACGGCTTTCCATGCTCAGCCGTAGCGCCGCGAGACGACGATCTTGGCGACGCCGTAGACCAGGCAGAGCATGGGGAATACCCAGAGCATGGCCGCGCCCGCGGGCAGCGCGATGACCTTCGCGAACTGCAGCAGCCCGCCCGCGAGATAGGCCAGCGAAACCAGCGCGGCGGAGATGCTCACCGCCTCGACCTCGATGCGGCGCTGCATCTCGTCGGCCTCGCGGATGTGGCGGATCATCGCGCGCAGCATCAGCGCGACGAAGGGCACCGGCAGCAGCGCGATCATCGCGCGCAACGCGGTGCCGTCCACGTGCTTGAGCAGCGTCACCGAGGCGAGAACCGCCACGGCGTAGCCGATCGCCAGCGGGATCATCTCGCGCAGGTAGCGGCGGCGCTGCGCGGGCGTGCTCATGTCGCTGCCGCGCGAGAACCTCAGGTGCAACAGGCTCGCGATCAGCGCCCCGGCGCCGATGCCGTAGAGCAGCCCACGCACGATGTCCGGCACCTGGCCGGCGGCCCAGTGGTCCAGTGCGAACGCGGCGCCGAGGAACAGGACACCGGCGAGGTCGAGGAGCAGCGAAGTGCGCGTCATGGAGGCTGTCAACGTAACTTGACAGCGACGATAGGCGGGGCGCCGGGGAGTGTCAAGCACTCTTTACAGAGGCGGCCCGACGATCCGGACCCTGCACGCCAATGGGCGCACGCCTTTCGATGGCTGGTAGAAGCTGGCGCCCGTCCGGCCCGGGTGACCAGGTGCGACACGCATGCCTGCAGTTCTGCAGGTGGCCTCGCCGCGGCGCTGCGGGTTCCCGCCGGCGCTACTTGGAGCTGACGTACTTCTCGCGCCGGATCCGCGCCGGCGGCAGCCCCGCTTCCTTGAGCGCCTCGAAGCAGGCATCGACCATGTTCGGGTTGCCGCAGAGATAGGCGATGTCGCCGTCCACGTCCGGCGCGAACTCGGCAAGGAACTGCTGCACATAGCCCTCGCGCACGTCGGCATGCGCATGCGGCGAACCGGCCTCGGGCAGCTCGCGCGAGAAGCACGGTACGAAGCGGAAGTTCGACGGATGCTTCGCGGCGAAGGCGCGGAACTCGTCGCCGTAGAGCAGCTCGGCCGGCGTGCGTGCGCCGAACAGCAGCACGACCTCGATGCCGCGCTCGACGATCAGGCGCTCCAGTTCGGGCAGCATCGAGCGATAGGGCGTCACGCCGGTGCCGGTGCCGATCAGCAGGTAGCGGCGGTTGGCGTCGGCCGGCAGCAGGCAGAAGCGCCCGTAGGGGCCGCTCGCGTCCACCGTGTCGCCGATGTCCAGCCCCTCGAACAGCGCGGTGGCCGCCCCGCCCGGCACGAAGCTCACCGCGATGTCGACCGCCTCACCGGGGCCCATCGCATGGTCGTGGATGGTCGCCAGCGAATAGCTGCGCTTGGTCGCCGTGCCGTCGGCATAGGCGAAGTGCACCTGGATGAACTGGCCGGGGATGAAGTCGAGCGGCTGGCCGTCCTCGCGTACGAAGGCGTAGTGGCCGACGCTGGGCGCGAGCATGCGGCGCGAGACGAGGCGGAGCGGGAAGTGGACGATGGCCAACGCGGGGAGTTCCGGAAAGACGCGCGAGGCCGCAGCCGCTGGAACGCTGCATGGCGCGGACGCGTGCGCGGGGCTGCCTATACTACCGGCCCTCGACGCCCGTGACCGCGGCATTCCCCGTATGAATCCCACCGCTGCGACGCACGCCGGCGTGCCGGCCCTGTCCGTGCGCGACCTGCGCAAGACCTATGAAGGCCGCATCGAGGCGCTGCGCGGCGTCTCGCTCGACGTCATGCCGGGCGATTTCTTCGCGCTGCTCGGGCCCAATGGCGCGGGCAAGTCCACGCTGATCGGCATCGTGAGCTCGCTGGTGAACCTCACCTCGGGCAGCGTGAGCGTCGACGGCATCGACCTGGTGCGCGAGCGCGCCGCGGCCATGCGCCGCATCGGCCTGGTGCCGCAGGAAATCAACTTCAACATGTTCGAAAAACCCGTGGACATCCTGGTGAACTACGCCGGGTTCTACGGGGTGCCGCGTGCCGAGGCGCTGCAGCGCGCGGAAGTCGAGCTGCGCCGCGCGCAGCTGTGGGAGAAGGCCAACGTCATGAGCCGCACGCTGTCGGGCGGCATGAAGCGCCGGCTGATGATCGCCCGCGCGATGATGACCGCGCCGCGCCTGCTGATCCTCGACGAGCCCACCGCCGGCGTCGACATCGAGATCCGCCGCGGCATGTGGAAGACGCTGAAGGAGATCAACGCCAGCGGCACCACCATCATCCTCACCACGCATTACCTCGAAGAAGCCGAGAGCCTCTGCCGCAACGTCGCGATCATCGATCGCGGCCTGATCGTCGAGCAGGGTCCGATGCGCGCGCTGCTGGCCAAGCTCGACGTGGAGGGCTTCCTGCTCGACATCGACGGCGGCGTGCCCGCCACGCTCCCCGAGATCGAAGGCACCACCATCGCCGTCGTCGACCACCACACGCTCGATGTCGAGATGCCGCGCGCGATGGACCTCAACCGCGTATTCGCCGCGCTCGACGCGCACGGCATCCGCGTGCGCTCGATGCGCACCAAGTCCAACCGCCTCGAGGAGCTGTTCGTGCGGCTCACCGGCGAGAACGCGGGAACCGCCGCCGTATGAGCAGCATGCCCACCCCAACCGAGACCCGCCTCGCCTCGCGCCACTTCGTCGCGCTGGGCACCATCGTGCGTCGCGAGGTGCATCGCATCCTGCGCATCTGGGGCCAGACCCTGGTGCCGCCGGCGATCACGATGACGCTGTACTTCCTGATCTTCGGCGGGCTGATCGGCTCGCGCGTGGGCGAGATGGACGGCATCCGCTACATGGACTTCATCGTGCCGGGCCTGGTGATGATGAGCGTCATCCAGAACAGCTACGGCAACATCTCCTCGAGCTTTTTCGGGGCGAAGTTCGGCCGCCACGTCGAGGAGCTGCTGGTCTCGCCGATGCCGAACTGGGTCATCCTGCTCGGCTACGTCGCCGGCGCGGTGCTGCGCGGGCTGATGGTCGGCGCGATCGTGCTGCTGATCGCCATGCTGTTCACCGACGTGCGCATCCCGCATCCCTTCGTCACCTTCTCGACCGTGCTGCTGGGCGCGACGATCTTCGCGCTCGCCGGCTTCGTGAATGCGGTCTACGCGAAGAAGTTCGACGACATCGCGATCGTGCCGACCTTCATCCTCACCCCGCTCACCTACCTGGGCGGCGTGTTCTATTCGGTCAGGCTGCTGCCGGACTGGGCCGAGGCGGCCACCCACCTCAACCCGATCTTCTACATGGTCAACGCCTTCCGCTACGGCCTGCTGGGCACCAGCGACGTGCCGCTCGCCGTGGCCTACGCATTGATGTTCGCCTTCGCGATCGCGCTGGCCGCGCTGGGGTTGTGGCTGCTCAAGCGCGGCGTGGGTCTGCGCAGCTGATCCGCTGACCCTCACGCGCGGAGTGTGCCGGCGGCATGCCGGCGTGGCCGCAATGGTGTCGTGTCGCAGCGCGGGGTCTCGTCATTCGGGGCCGCAGCACCGCTTGCGGACTCGCCGCGCGACGCGTCCCGGACAGATACGCGCGTGATCGCGTTGCACCTGCCCTGCACGCACGCGCCCGGCTCGCCCCTGTCAGTGACCGCTCCATCCCGCGCGAGCGGCACCGGTGACCACCGGCCTATGCACGCCGCCGTCACATCGTGGAGACTGCCCGCTTCCATCGCCCACGGATGAAGGCATGTCCAAGCTCGTCGATATCTTCCTGCAGCCCGCGCGCGTATTCGAAGCCGAGCGCGAGCGGCCGACCTTCCTGGTGCCGCTGCTGATCGTCGCCGCGGTCACCGCGGCCTTCACCCTCGCCTATTTCATGCGCGTGGATCCGTCCTGGTACGCCGAGCACGCGCTGGCGAGCATGGGCCGCGAGTTCACTGCGCAGGAGGAGGCTGCGATGCGCGCGAACATGCCGGGCGCGCAGGTGCAGGGCTATATCGGCGCGGTCGCGGCGGTGATCGCGATATTCGCGATGACCGCGATCATGGCGCTCTACGTGTGGATCGCGGCCAAGGTGACCGGGCGCGCGCTGGGCTTCCGCCACGGCATGAGCCTGTCGGCGTGGTCGATGATGCCGGTGCTGCTGGGCACGCTGGTCGCGCTCGTCGGCGCGCTCACCATGTCGCCGCAGACGGCGATCGAATCGCTGATGCTCACCAACGTCGACCCGCTGCTGGTCGACCTGCCGGCCGACCATCGCTGGAACCGCCTCGCGCAGGGCTTCAACCTGCTCACGTTCTGGTCGGTCTGGCTGTTCGCGCTGGGCTGGCGCACGTGGACGCGCAGCAGCTGGCTGCAGGCCATCGTGGTCGCGCTGCTGCCCACGCTGCTGATCTTCGGCGTGATCGCCCTGATTCCCTGAGCCGCTACGAATGAATCCGAAGACGAAGAAGTGGCTGGCCGGCGGGCTGGTCGTGGCGGTACTGGTGCTGCCGTTCGCCATCCGCGGGCTGCGCGGCGAAAGCGCCACCGGCGTCGACATCGCCACCGTCGCCGCGCAGCCGGTGCGGCCGACCATTCTCGCCTCGGGCTCGCTGGCGTACGGCACCGAGGTGAACCTGACCTCCGAGGTGGTCGCCAAGGTCGAACGCATCCTCGTCGAGGAGGGCGACACCGTCGAACAGGGCCAGCTGCTGCTCACGCTCGATCCGGAGAGCTACCGCAACGCGATCGAGCGCGAGTCGGCCGGACGCCGCCAGAGCGCGATCGGCATCGAGCGCCTGCGCGCCAACCTGCGCCTGCGCGAAGCGCAGTACGGGCGCTCGCAGGCGCTGGCCGCGCAGCAGCTGATCGATCGCAACCGCCTCGAGGAAGACCGCCTCGCGCTGGAGACCGCGCGCGCCGAGCTCGCCAGCCAGAGCGAATCGCTGCGTCGCTCGCAGGCCGTGCTGGGCGAGGCCTACGAGCAGCTCGCGAAGACCGAGATCCGCGCGCCGATCGCCGGGCGCATCGTCGAACTGCCGATCAAGGTCGGCGAGACGGCGATTCCGTCCACCAACGCGCTGGCCGGCGCCAAGCTGATGAAGCTGGCCGACACCTCGGCGCTGCTGGCCGAGCTCAAGGTCGACGAGGCCGACATCGCCAAGGTCGAGATCGGCCAGGCGGTCGATGTCTACCCGGCCGCGTATCCGCAGACCGCGCTGCGCGGTGCAGTGGAGAAGATCGCGCTGGCACCGACGGTGGAGAACCAGGCGCGCTCGTACAAGGTGACCGTGCGTCTCGGCGACGCGAAGCGGATGAAGCTGCGTTCGGGCATGAGCGCGCGCGCCGACCTCTACCTGGGCGGTGGCGGCAAGCAGCTCGCGGTGCCGGTGGAGGCGGTGGTGACGGAGACGAAGGAGAAGTCCGAGGCCACGCACGTCTGGGTGGTGCGCGACGGCAAGGCGAAGAAGATCGCGGTGCAGACCGGCCTGTCGGACGATCGCTGGCAGGCCATCGCCAGCGGTCTCGAGGCGGGCGACCAGGTCATCACCGGCCCGGCCAAGACACTGCGCCGCCTCAAGGACGGCGAGGCCGTCGAGCAGCGCAAGGACGAGCCGGGCGACAGCGACGAGGAATCGACCGAAGACGCGCTGGACGAGGGAGCGGGCACGCCGTGATCGAGCTGTCCGGCATCGTGAAGACCTACACGATGGGCGACGAGACCGTGCGGGCACTCGCGGGCGTGGACCTGGCCATCGCGCGCAACGAGTACGTCGCGCTGACGGGGCCGTCGGGCTCGGGCAAGTCGACGCTGATGAACCTGCTCGGCTGCCTCGACACGCCTACCGAGGGCCGCTACCTGCTCAACGGCCACGACGTCGCGCACATGGAGGACGACGAACTCGCGCGCGTGCGCAACCGCGAGATCGGCTTCGTGTTCCAGAGCTTCCACCTGCTGCCGCGGCAGACCGTGCTGCAGAACGTGATGCAGCCGCTGGTGTACCGCGGCATGCCGCATCGCGAGCGCGTGCAGCGCGCGACCGAGGCGCTGCGCAAGGTCGGCCTCGGCGATCGGCTCTCGCATCGGCCCAACCAGCTCTCCGGTGGCCAGCGCCAGCGCGTCGCGGTGGCGCGCGCGCTGGTCGGCGAGCCCTCGCTGCTGCTGGCCGACGAGCCCACCGGCAACCTCGACTCGGCGACCTCGCGCGACATCATGGCGCTGTTCGATGCGCTGCATGCGCAGGGCCAGACCGTGGTGATCGTCACCCACGAGCCCGACATCGCGGCGCACTGCCATCGCGTGCTGCGCGTGAACGACGGGCTGATCGTGAGCGACATGCGCAACGCAGCGCGCACGGCGGAGATGCACTGATGCAGGCCTACGTCGAAGCCTTCCGCGCCGCGCTGGCCAGCCTCGCGGCGCACCGCATGCGCAGCTTCCTGACCACGCTCGGCATCCTCATCGGCACCGCTTCGGTGATCGCGGTGGTGTCGCTGGTGCAGGGCATGAGCGAGTCGATCAAGGGCCAGTTCGCCGACATCGGCGGCAGCACGCTCACGCTTCGCGCCGAGAACGACGAGGACAACTACCGCCTCGGCAAGCTCAACAACATCACCGTCGGCGACATCGACATCCTGCGCCACCGCATCGCGGGCGTGGGCCAGGTCGCGCCGATGCTGCAGGTGCAGGCCGCGCGCGCGAGCTACAAGGGCCGAACCACGCTACCGGAGGTCTACGGCACCACCTCGGAGTTCCAGGCGGTGCGCGCGCGTTATCCCGAGAGCGGGCGCTTCATCGTGCCGGCCGACGACGTCAGCCGCCGCCGCGTGGCGGTGATCGGCGCCAAGCTGCGCGACGACCTCAAGATGCCTAAGAACCCGATCGGCGAGTACTTCATGCTCGGCGGCGAGTGGTTCAAGGTGGTCGGCGTGATGGAGCCGCAGGGCGAGATCTTCGGATTCAGCCAGGACAACTACGCCGCGATCCCCTTCGACGTGGCGCGCGGCATGAGCGGCTACGCCAACGAGCCGATGATCATGGCCTCGTTCACCGTAGAGCGGATGGAGGAGATCGAGGCGGTGCGCGAGCGCGTCAAGCGCGCGCTGCGCGCGAGCCGCAAGCTCAAGGCGGACGACGAGCAGCCCTTCACCGTCGAGGCCGCCGATTCCTTCGTGAAGCAGTTCGAGAAGGTCACCGGCACGATCACCGCGGTGGTCGCCGGCATCGTCGGCATCTCGTTGCTGGTCGGCGGCATCGGCATCATGAACATCATGCTGGTGAGCGTGACCGAGCGCACCCGCGAGATCGGCATCCTCAAGGCGCTGGGCGCCACGCGCCGCGACATCATGATCCAGTTCCTGCTGGAGGCCGCGCTGCTGGCACTGCTGGGCGGGGTGATCGGGATCATCCTCGGCTACGCGACCGGCGCGGGCATCGCCTCGCTGATTCCCGACTTCCCGCCGGCGAGCGTGCCGCTGTGGGTCGTGCTCACCGCGGCGGGTTTTTCCGCGCTGGTGGGCGTGGTGTTCGGGCTGATGCCGGCGTCGAAGGCGGCGAGCCTGGATCCGATCGAGGCGCTGCGTTACGAGTGACGTTAGCGGCGCGCGGGCTCGACGAAGAACTCGGTCTTGCCGCAGGCGCCACAGGCAAAGACGTCGAAGCGCTCGCGGTTCACGAACAGCTCGCCGAGCAGGACCTCGCGGGCGAGCGTGCCTTCGTGGAACCGGCGCTCCCCGAGGTGATGCATCGGCTGACCGCAGCGCAGGCAGTCGAGCGCGCGCATGGGTCGCTGCGGCGGCGGCGCGTCGTCGCGCACGAAATCCGGCGTCGGCGGCCGTCCGTCCGCATGCGTGCCGCAGTTCCAGCACACCTCGAACCCCGGGCCGTTGGTTTCGTCGCAGGCGGGGCAGCGCCAGTCGGTCATACGGAAGCTTCCAAGGGACGCGCCGGCTTGCCGCGACGCAGCTTGCGCCGCATCCAGTCGCCGAGATCATCGACCACCGTGTACGCCGCCGGAATCACCACCAGCGACAACAGCGTCGAGGTGATCAGCCCGCCGATCACGGCCACCGCCATCGGCGCGCGGAAGCTCGAATCGCCGGAGAATCCGAGCGCGATCGGCAGCATGCCGGCGCCCATGGCGAGCGTGGTCATGATCACCGGGCGCGCGCGCTTGCGGCAGGCGTCGACCAGCGCGTCGTGCTGGCTCATGCCCATGCCGTCCTCGGCCATCACCGCGTAGTCCACCAGCAGGATCGAGTTCTTCGTGGCGATGCCGATCAGCATGAGCAGGCCGATCAGCGCGGGCAGCGAGAGCATGTGCTGGGTGATCAGCAGCGCGCCGAACGCGCCGCCCGCGCACAGCGGCACCGCGGTGAGGATGGTGAGCGGTTGCAGCGGATGATTGAAGAGCAGCAGCAGCACCATGTAGATGCAGACGATGCCCGCGGCCATCGCGACCAAGAACCCGACGAACAGCTCGACGAAGATCTCGGCGTCGCCGGCGTTGAGGAAGCTCACGCCCGGCGGCGGGTTCTTCACCGTCGGCAGCTCGTTGACCTCGCTCATCACTTCGCCGAGGGGGCGTCCGTTGAGCTCGGCGGTGAAGGTGATGTTGCGCTGGCGCTGGTAGCGCGAGATCACCGATGGCCCGCTGGCCGGCACGATGTCGGCCACCGCGGCCAGCGGCACCGGACCGTTCGCGCCGGGCACGCGCAGCTGGCCGATCAGCGCGGGGTTTTCCAGCACCTCCTCGGCAAAGCCCACGCGGATCGGGATCTGCCGCTCCGGCAGATTGAGCTTGGCCAGGCGTTGGGCGTAGTCGCCGCTGGTTGCGATGCGTGCCGCCTCGGCGATGGCGGTGGTCGACACGCCCAGGTCCGCGGCCCGCGCCGGGTCCGGAACGATCACCAGCTCCGGGCGCAGCAGCGAGGCCGACGAGCTGACGCTGCCCAGCCCGGTGATCGTGCGCAGCTCGCGCTCGAGCGAGGCGGCGGCCTCCTGCAGGCGCTGCGGATCGTCGCCGGCCAGCACCAGCTGCATCACCTCGCCGGGTTCGGTGGAGAGATAGCTGATGCGCACGCCCGGCATGTCGAGCAGGCGTTGCCGCGCCTCGCGTTCGAGCTGCTTCTGGTCGCGCCCGCGATCCTCCGCATGGCCCCAGTCGAGCACCAGCGTGGCGGTGCGCGCGTCGCCCGTGCCGGACTTGGCGGGATCGCCGAGATCCAGCGCCGAGCCGATCACCGTGTAGACCTGCGCCAGCTCGGGGATGTCGTCGAGCTTCGCGCGCGCCGCTTCCGCCACGCGCACGGTTTCCTCGATCGGCGTGCCCGGCGGCAGCTCGATGGAGAGGTTGCTGCGGCCGAGATCGGAGAACGGAATGAAGGTGGCCGGGATGAAGGGCACCAGCGCCATCGAGCCGATGAAGAAGGCCAGCGCCGCCATCAGCGTGAGCCAGCGACGGCGCAGCGCGAAGTCGACGAGCCGCAGGTAGCGCGTCATCAGCGGCCCTTCCTTCTCCTCCACGCCATGCGACTTCAGCTGGTAGGCGGCGATCATCGGCGTGAGCAGGCGCGCGACCAGCAGCGAGAACAGCACCGCGGTGGCCGCCGTCCAGCCGAACTCGCGGAAGAACTTGCCGGCGATGCCCGGCATGAACGCCACCGGCACGAACACCGCGGCCAGCGTGAGCGAGGTGGCGATCACCGCCACGCCGATCTCGTCGGCCGCCTCGCGCGCGGCCTCCATCGGCGGCTTGCCCATGCGCAGGTGGCGCACGATGTTCTCGATCTCGACGATGGCGTCGTCGACCAGGATGCCGACCACCACGCTCAGCGCCAGCAGCGTGATGAGGTTCAGGCTGAAGCCGAAGAAGTGCATCACCGCGAAGGTGGGGATGATCGACAGCGGCAGCGCGATGGCGGAGATCCACGTCGCGCGCCAGTCGCGCAGGAACAGCCAGACCACCAGCAGCGCCAGCAGCGCGCCTTCCCAGAGCATCGTCATCGACGAATCGAAGGAGCGCTCGGCTTCCTCCACCACCGCGGTGACCAGCTGGAAACGCGTGCCGGGGTGCTGTTTCTCCAGCGTCGTGATGGCCTCGCGTACGCCGTCGGCGACTTCCAGCTCGCTGGAGCCGCGCGTGCGCGAGATGGCGAACGAGACCACCGGCTTTCCGTCGAGCAGCGCCACCTGCGTGGGGTCGGCGGTGCCGTCGGTGATGCGCGCGACGGTGCCCAGGCGCACCGCGCGGCCGTCGCGCAGGGCGATGGAGAAGTCGCGCAGCTGGGCGGCGCTCTGCACGGTGCCAACCGCGCGGATCACCTGCTGCGTGTCGTCGAGCTCGGCGCGCCCGCCGGGGCGCTCGACCTGGCTGGCCGCGATCTGCTGGCTGATCTCGCCGGCGGTCACGCCGTATGCCTGCAGCGCGTCGGGATCGAGATCGACGCGGATCTGCCGCTCCACGCCGCCGGCGCGCGCCACCTTGGCCACGCCGGGCACGCCGAACATCGCGCGCGTCACTTCGCGGTCGACGAACCACGACAGCTCGTCCACGCCCATGCGCTCGGAGGCCACCGCATAGGTCAGCAGCGAGCCGCCGATGTCGACCTTGTTGACGATCGGTTCCTGGATGTCCTGCGGCAGGTCGCTGCGGATGCGGCTCACCGCAGCGCGCGTGTCGTCGAGTGCGGTCGCGACGTCGGTGTCGAGATGGAACTCGATCGCGGTGGTGCTCGCGCCCTCGGTCACCGTGGAGGTGACGCGCTTGACGCCGTTGAGCGTGGCGACCTGGTCCTCGATGCGGCGGGTGACTTCGGTTTCCAGCTGGCTCGGCGATGCGCCGGGCTGCGGCACGGTCACCGTGACCATCGGGAAGGTGACGTCGGGAAAGCGCGCCACCGGCAGCTTCCAGAAGCCCCAGAGCCCGGCCACGCAGAGCACGAAGAAGATCATCAGCGCCGGCAACGGCCGGCGGATCGCCCAGGCCGAGACGTTCATCATGGCGTGGCGGCCTTGGGCGCGGCGGCTTCATTCGCGACGATGCGCACGGGATCGCCATCGCCGACGAAGCCGGCGCCGCGGTCGATCACGCGCGTGCCGGCGCTGACGCCCTCGAGGATCTCGACCTGCCCCTGCACACGGCTGCCGGTGCGCACGCGCACGCGGCGCGCGACGTTCTTCGCGTCGACGGTGAACACGTAGCTGTTGCCGTCGCGCTGCACGATCGCCGAGGCCGGCAGCACCAGCGCATCGGCCGCGCCCACCAGGATGCGGCCCTGCACGTAGGCGCCGACCTGCACGCCGTCGGGCTCCGGCAGGTCGGTGTAGACGGTGCCGGTGCGGGTGTCGGCATCGACGCCCGGCGAGACCGCGCGCACCTGTCCCTCGACCGTGCCCGCGCGCGCCTCGACCACCACCGGATCGCCCTCGTTGACCCGGGCGAGCTCGGCCTCGGCCAGTTCGGCGCGCCATTCCAGGCGGCCGTCGCGGATCAGTCGCAGCAGCTCCGTGCCCGCGGCGACCACCTGCCCCGGCTGCACCAGGCGCTTGGACACGATGCCGTCGTCGGGCGCGCGCAGGGTCGCGAAGTCGCGGCGCAGCTGCGCGGCGTCGCGCGCGGCGCGGGCGGTGGCGACGCGGGCGTCGGCCTGGTTGCGCGCGGCACGCAGCTCGTCGAGCTGGCCGGCGGAGATGTAGCGGCCCTGCGCCAGCGGCTCGGCGCGGCGCAGGTTGGCCTGCGCCAGGGACGCCCCGGCCTGCGCCTCGTTGAGTGCCGCGCGGGCCTGCGCGAGATCGCTTTCGAGCGTGCGCGAATCGAGCTCCAGCAGCACCTGCCCGCGGCGCACGAACTGGCCGACGTCGACATACAGGCCGGTCACCCGCAGGCCGCTGACCTCCACGCCCAGCTGCATCTCCTCCACTGCCGCGATGGGCCCGGACACGGTGACGGCACGTTCGATCTCGCGCACCTGCGCGGGCACCACGGTGACCGCCAGCGCCGGCGAGGCCTGCGGCGCCGCGGCCTCCTCGCCGCCCTTTGCACACGCGGCCAAGGCCGCGCACAGCACACCCGTCACCAGCCAGCGGTGGATCGTCGACATCGCGCAGATTCCGGCGGGCCCACGCCCGCGAGGCGGCCAAGGATACGGACGGGTACGTGATCGACCCAGTGCCGGGGCGGCTGCCGTCGTCCTTCGGGTGCGGGCGGTGCCCGACGGCTGATGCGGTGATCGCGTCGACCGACCGCATGTCGTCCCGAGCGAGGCGAGGGATCCCACGGGACCTGTCACCCCCGGCGGACCCTTCGCTCCGCTCCGGACGACATGCGATGCGTGGGGCGTGGCGTGTGGTGTGCCCAACCGCGTCTTCACGCGCATCCGCGACGTCGTCGTCGCGTGCTACGCATAAGGCATAAGGCATAAGGCAGAACGCACATGACACATCGCCATCGCGGAGCCGCACTCGCACGACGCAGCACGCCGATCGGGACGCCTCCTACCCCAGGCGGAAGAACGCACGCGTGGTGGCGATGGCGTTCGCCGCGGTCGTGGCGATGTCCTCGCCCCGATCGCGCGCCAGCTCCTCGACGATGTGCGGCAGGAAGGCCGGCTCGTTGCGGCGATCCTTCGGCAGCGGCCTGAGCGTGCGCGGCAGCAGGTAAGGCGCGTCGGTTTCCACCATCAGGCGATTCGCCGGCAGGTGCGGCACGATCTCGCGCAGGTGCTGGCCGCGGCGCTCGTCGCAGAGCCAGCCGGTGATGCCGATGTGCCAGTCGTGGTCGAGGTAGTCGAAGGCTTCCTCGCGCGTGCCGGTGAAGCAGTGCACCACCGCGGGGCCGATGCGGCCCTCGAAGTTCTTCATGATCGCGACGAAATCCTCGTGCGCGTCGCGCTGGTGCAGGAACAGCGGCTTGCCGGTGTCGACCGCGATCTGCAACTGCATCTCGAACGCACGGCGCTGCGCGGGGCGCGGGGAGAAGTCGCGGAAGTAGTCGAGCCCGCATTCGCCGACGGCGACCACTTCATCGTGCGCTAGCAGCGCGCGCATCTCCGCATCGCACTCGGCGGTGTATTCGACCGCGTGGTGCGGATGCACGCCGGCGGTGGCGAACAGCACGCCCGGATGTGTGCGCGCGAGCTCCAGCGCCTTCGGCGAATGCTCGCGGCTCGCGCCGGTCACCACCATCTGCGCGACGCCGGCGTCGCGCGCGCGCGCCAGCACCGCGTCACGATCGCGGTCGAAGGACTCGTGGGTGAGGTTGGCGCCGATATCGATGAGCTGCACGGGATTGGGGATTCGGTATTCGGAATGGCGAAAGCATAGCGACGACCCATTGCGACCACGCATGCGACAGGCGCGCTAGCCCTACGCATGCACGTCCGGCTGCGACAATGCGGCCGATCACCCGGGCCCCGCCGTGCCGAATCCCGAATCCCGAACCCCGAATCCGCGCTCCTTCCCCATCGATCCGCTGCTGCCGCGCATCCGCGAATCGCTCGCCGCGCATCCGCGGCTGGTGCTGGAAGCGCCACCGGGCGCGGGCAAGACCACGCAGGTGCCGCCTGCGCTGCTCGATGCGCCCTGGCTGGCCGGGCGCAGGATCCTCATGCTGGAACCGCGGCGCGTGGCCGCGCGCGCGGCCGCCGGTTTCATGGCCGCGCAGCGTGGCGAGGAGGTCGGCCACACGGTCGGCTACCGCATCCGCTTCGAGAGTCGCGTCTCCGCGGCAACGCGTATCGAGGTCGTCACCGAGGGCATCCTCACCCGCATGATCCAGGACGACCCGATGCTCGAGGGCATCGGCGCGCTCCTCTTCGATGAATTCCACGAGCGGCACATGGCCGGCGACCTCGGCCTCGCGCTGGCGCTGGACGTGCAGGCGCAGGTGCGCGAGGACCTGCGCATCGTGGTGATGTCGGCCACGCTCGACGGCGAGCGGCTGGCACAGTTCCTCGATGCGCCGCGTCTGGCGAGCGAAGGGCGCAGCTATCCGGTACGCATCGCGCATTTCCCCGCGCGGCGCGAGGAGAAGAGCGAGCACCAGGTGCGGCGTGCGGTCGAGCACGCATTGCAGACGCATCCGGGGGACGTGCTGGTGTTCCTGGCGGGGCAGCGCGAGATCGGGCGCGTGGCAGCGTTGCTCAGCGGCTCTCCCCTCGGGAGGGAAGTTGCGGTGCGCGGCAACGAAGCTGAAGCCGATGGAACCGCCGTCGAGCGCGCAGCACGTACGCCGGTGGGCGAAACCCGCGCCGCCGACTCCGCAGCGCCCACGTCCCCCATCGAAGTCCTCCCCCTCCACGGCGAACTCTCCGTCGAAGAACAATCGCGCGTGCTGCGCGCCGCGCCCGACGGCGGCCGCCGCGTGGTGCTCGCCACGAACGTCGCCGAATCCAGCGTCACCCTGCCCGGCGTGCGCGTGGTGATCGACA
>CAZNRZ010000010.1:22533-24257 GCA_964575535.1 uncultured Lysobacter sp.
ACGAACGTCGCCGAATCCAGCGTCACCCTGCCCGGCGTGCGCGTGGTGATCGACACCGGACTCGCGCGCGAGCCGCGCTTCGATCCGGTCAGCGGCTTCTCGCGGCTGGACGTGGTGGCGATCGCGCAGGCTTCGGCCGACCAGCGCGCCGGCCGCGCGGGCCGGGTCGCCGAGGGTTTCGCGTATCGCCTCTGGCCGGAGTCGCAGCGCCTCGAACCGCAGCGCCGGCCCGAGATCGCGCAGGTCGATCTCTCCGGCCTCGCGCTCGAACTCGCGCTCTGGGGCGGCGCCGTCCCGCGCTTTCCCGACGCGCCGCCGCCCGGCGCGCTCAACGCCGCGCGCGACCTGCTGCGCCGTCTCGGCGCGCTCGACGGCGACGCGGTCACGCCGCTGGGCCGCCGCATGCTCGCGCTGGGCACGCATCCGCGCCTGGCCGCGATGCTGCTCCGGCCTGACGACGCAGGCGAACGCGCGCTGGCCTGCGATCTCGCCGCGCTGATCGAGGCGCGCGATCCCCTGCGCGCCGGGCCCGGCCTGCCGCGCAGCGACGCGCTCGCCGAGCGCTGGCAGGCGCTGGCCGCGTTCCGGGCCGGCCGCTCGCCGCCGCAGGCCTCGCGCGGCGCGCTCGCGCAGATCGACCAGGCCGCGAAGCAGTGGCGGCGCCGCCTGCGCCTCGATGCCGCGCCGCCCGTGCACGTGCCCGCGCACGCACTCGGCGACGTGCTGCTGCACGCCTTCCCCGACCGCATCGCGCGCCAGCACGCCACCGACCCGCAGCGCTACCAGCTCGCCACCGGCCGCACCGTGCGCCTGTTCGATGCGACCACGCTGCGCGGCGAGCCGTGGCTGGTGGTCAACGAGCTGCGCGACGAAGCGCGCGACGCACGCGTTCTGCAGGCCGCGCCGCTCGACGAGGCGCGGCTCGAACGCGACCTCCCGCAGCGCTTCGTGCGCGAGGACCGCGTGTTCTGGGACACGGACGCACGCGCGATCGCCGCCGTGCGCGAGCGCCGCTTCGATCGCATCGTGCTCGAATCCAAACCGCTGCCGCGCCCCGACCCCGCGCGCTATGCCGACGCGCTCGTCGATGCCGTGCGCCAGCTCGGCCTCGACGCGCTGCCGTGGACCGATGCACTGCGCCAGTGGCGCGAACGCGTGCGTTGCCTGCGCGCGTGGCTGCCGCAGCTGGCGCAGGGCGATGCCGCGCTGCCGGATCTCTCCGACGCCGCGCTGCTCGATACGCTCGACGACTGGCTGCGCCCCGCGCTCGCCGGAAAGACACGCCTCGATGCGGTGTCCGAACAGCAGCTGGGCGACGCGCTGAAGTCGCGCGTCGACTGGGCCACGCGCCAGCGCGTCGACGCGCTGGCGCCCGTGCGCATCGCGGTGCCTTCGGGGCTGGAGCGCGCGATCACCTATGCCACCGACGCGTACGGCGCGCCCGAATCGCCCGTGCTCGCGGTCAAGCTGCAGGAGCTGTTCGGCCTCGCCGACACGCCGCGCATCGCCGACGGCCGCGTGCCGCTCACGCTGCACCTGCTCTCGCCCGCCGGGCGCCCGCTGCAGGTCACGCAGGACCTGCGCGGCTTCTGGGAGCGCACGTATCCGGAAGTGAGGAAGGAGATGAAGGGCCGGTATCCGAAGCATCCGTGGCCGGACGACCCGTGGACCGCGACCGCGACCCATCGCGCCAAGCCGCGCGGTACGTGAGCGGGGATACAGGG
>CAZNRZ010000010.1:24357-30828 GCA_964575535.1 uncultured Lysobacter sp.
GTACTCATCGGGCTCTGGTCGGCCTGGTCGCGTCCGCTGGCGCCGGCCACGCAGGTCGTGGTCAAGGCGACGAGCCGCTGCAATGCGCTCGCCGTTCCGCTGCTCGACGCCTTCCCGTCGATGCGCGCCGTGCTGCTCGACATGCCGCTGCGGCCGTGGCTCGCCACGCTGTTCAAGTCGGAGGCGTCACTCGCGGATGCGCTCGTCCCGGCGGGCGAACGCCTCCTGCACCTGCAGTCGCACGGGCTCGCGACCGGGCAGGCACTGCACACGCTTTCGCTGCCGGCGCAGTGCGCGCTGGGCTGGCTGGCGGAGCAGCTGCGCTTCGATGCGCTGGCCAACGGCGCGAGCGGCGACCGCGTGCACCGGCTCGACTTCGACGCGCTGCTCGCACGGCCCGACACGGCGCTCGCCGCGGTCGTCGCGCACCTCGGCCTTCCGGCGTCCAGCGCCGACGCCGCACAGGCTTCACCGCACTGGCAGCGCTATTCGAAGGCGACCGAGCACGGCTATCGCGCCGAGGACCGCCGCCACGATCTCGACCTCGCGCTGCGCCGCTTCGGGGGCGAAGTGCAGGCCGGCGTCGACGCGGTGGACGCCGTGCTCGAAACACAGCCGCAGCTGCGCGAGCGTCTCGCCCCGCGCCTGGCCTGAGCGCTCAGGTATCGGCCCACATCCGGAACAGGTTGGTGCGCAGCGAGGCCAGCAGCACGTCGATGCGCGCGCCGTCCGCCGGCCGCCCCGCCGCCACCAGCGCGCGCGCCTCCTCCAGCTGGATCAGCAGCTCGCGCTGCTGCGCATCGGCAACCCAGCTCTGCACCCAGGTGATCGCCGCCACACGCACGCCGCGCGTCACCGGCGCGACCTGGTGGATGGTCGTCGACGGATACACCAGCGCGCTGCCGGCGGCGAGCTTGTAGGCCAGCTCCTGGCCGCCGAACTGCATGGTGAGTTCGCCGCCGTCGTACTCGTCCGGCTCGTTGATGAAGATCGTGCAGGAGATGTCGCTGCGCATCGGAGGCGTGGACGGGAACAGCGCCTCGTCGACGTGCCAGCCATAGGTCATGCCCGGCTCGTAGCGCACCGCGGTGGTGCGCGCCATCTGCTTGGGCAGCATGAACGTGCGCGCATCGGGATGGCGCGCCAGCGCGTCGCGCGCGATCTCCGCCACGCGCGCATTGGCTGCATCGGCCTGCGGGGCCTGCAGGTTGTGCTTGACGCCGGAGCCGGGATTGGTCGCGCGGCCGTCGGCGAACGCCACCTGGTCGACGAGTTGGCGCACCTGCGCGATCTCCGCGGGCGTCAGGACGTTGGGAAGCACACGGATCATTGGAAATTCCCCGGTTTCGCGCATGATCCGCGTTCAGCGGCGGTGCGGCAATCGCTCACGGCGTATCGACGAAAGCGGGTGGAGACTGGCGCTCGATTCCCCGCAGGACATGGCACATGAACAAGTTGGATCTGCTGCCCGAACGCGCGCTCGATCTGGCCAGCCAGGCCGGCGATGCCATCCGCACGCTGGGCCCGAAGGCGTCCACGCTGCTCAGCACCGGCGCGAAGCTCGGCGCACTCAAGGCCGGCGCGCGCGTCGGCATCACCGTGGTCCGCCGCAACCCGGTGATCTTCGCCGCGTCGCTGGCCGGTGCGGGCCTGCTCTGGTACGCGGCCAAGCGTCGTGCCGAACGCGCACGCAATGGCGAGGGCGGGACGATCGAGGGATCGTCGCGCCGCATCGACGCGCGCAAGAGCCAGGACGACACCGGCGGCAGCAAGACCCGCGGCGCACGCAAGGCCAGCGGGACGCGCACGCGTCGCGCATCGAGCGGCTCGCGCTCGCGCAGCACTTCGGGCGAGTCGCGCACGGAGCACTGATCGACGCGGGGCCTCGTCGAGGCGCCACTCGACGACGTTCGACCACACGCTGCCGGCCTCGTGCCGGCAGCGTCGTCTGTGCAGCATCAACGCGGGTTCGGCGTTCGCGGGCCGGTGCGTCTAAGCGCTCGCCGCATAGACGAATCACACGAGTGCGGCGCTGTAGCGACAGCCTCTTCCGCGCACCCCACCGCCGCGCGGAAGGTTGGAAGATCCGGAGATTCGAACGCGACGGGCCAGCACAGCCCGGACTGGCGTGGCGGCAGCCAGCGACGGCGGCGCGCATGCGACTCGGGAACATCGAAATCACATGGCCCGCGTCGCGCACTCGAACGATCCGACGACGCCACGCGCGATCCGCGCGGCGCGCGTACTCAGGCGGCCTGCGGAAGCTCGATCACGAAGCGCGCGCCGCCGCTCTTGCGGTCCTCGTACCAGAGCTGGCCGCCGGCGTTCTGCACGATCTGCTTGGCCAGCGAGAGCCCCAGGCCGGAGGAGATGCCGTCGTCGCCCTCGTGCAGCCGATGGAAGGGCTTGAACAGTTCGCGCTGCTTGACCGCCGGAATGCCGGGGCCGCGATCGGCCACGACCAGCTGCCAGTAGCCCGGTGCGCCGGGGCGGCCCTCGATGGTGAGTGCGCTGTTCGGTGCGTACTTCATGGCGTTGGTGATCAGGTTCTCGCTGACCTGCCGCAGCACGCGCTCGTCGATGGCCACGCTCACGTCCTGCGCGGGCCGCACCACGCCCACCTGGATACCGCGCGCCTCGAGCTGGTATTCGTAGCGCTGCACCAGCCAGTCGATGGTGCCGGTGAGCGAGGCCGACTGCGCCGCCGAGGCGTCGCTGCGCCCCGTGCTTTCCAGGTACTGGCGGATGTAGCCGAGCGCGTCGGTCGCGCTCTCGTGGATCATCTGCATGTAGCGCGGCACGCGCTCGGGCTTGGTCGCGCCGGTGATCAGCATCTCGCTGGCGAACAGCACCGACGACAGCGGGTTCTTCAGATCGTGCGCGACGAGATTGACCAGCTCCTCGCGTTCGCGCGCCACGCGCTCGAGGCGGTCGCGCGTGAGCTTGAGCCCGACGTGCGCGGACACGCGCGCCAGCAGCTCCTCGGGCAGGAAAGGCTTGGTGACGTAGTCGACCGCGCCGGCGTCGAAGGCGCGCAGCAGCAGGTCGCGATCCTGCGCGGCGGTGACGAACACCACAGGCACGCTCGGCGGCGCAGCGCCCGCGCGCATCTCCTCCATGACCTGGAAGCCGTCCATGCCCGGCATCATCATGTCGAGCAGGACCAGATCCGGCGGATCGGTCTCGCAGATCTCCAGCGCCTTCGGGCCGCAGTCGGCGGTCACGACCTCATAGCCCTGCCGCGACAGCAGCATGCCCACGACGCGAAGGTTCGCGGGCTGGTCGTCGACGACGAGGATGCGAGCGGCGGTGGCCGGTGAATGGGGCATGCGCTCCGGGCGCGAGGCGGGACTGCGGGATAACGCCCAACTTAACAGACGCGTTCAGCGAATAGCATGTCGCCTATTCAGTTTTGGTGAACCGTTCACTGCACGACGACAGCGGCGGTACGCGGGTTCAGTCGAGCAACCGCCACTGTCCCGGCGCCAGATCATCGAGCCGGTACGGGCCGATCGCGATGCGCACGAGTCGCAGCGTCGGCAGGCCGACCGCCGCCGTCATCCGCCGCACCTGCCGGTTGCGCCCCTCGCTGATGCTCAGCTCGATCCAGGCATCGGGTACCGTCTTGCGGAAACGCACGGGCGGATCGCGCGGCCACAACGCGGGCGTATCGATGCGGCGTGCGTCCGCGGGGCGCGTGGGCCCGTCGTTGAGCATCACGCCGTCGCGCAACGCATCCAGCTGCCCGGCCTGCGGATCGCCCTCCACCTGCACCTGGTAGGTCTTGGGCTGCTTGTGGCGCGGATCGGAGAGGCGATGGGTGAGGCCGCCGTCGTCGGTGAGCAGCAGCAGGCCTTCGCTGTCGTGATCGAGCCGGCCGGCCGGGTACACGCCCGGCGGCAGGCCGAACGCGGCGAGCGTGCGGCGCGGCGGCGTGCTTCGATCGGTGAACTGCGACAGCACGCCGTAGGGCTTGTTGAAGGCGATCAGCATCGGGACATTGTCGCCCGTCGGCGGGGCCGGCCTGCGCCCGGTTGCAGCCTGTGCAATGCACTCAGGCCGTGGACGACGCCCGCTTGCACGCACCTTCGCGCCGGTTCCGCCCGTGCATGTGCATCGACGCTCCGAGGCACAGCCGCGCCATCGCCAGCGCCAGCTGGATCGCGACGCTCGCCTGCCGCGACGTCCCGACCTGCAGCGCCGACCCGATTCCGGCGCTGGCGAGGCCGGGCCCGCACTACGCCGACGCGCGATACAGCGAGCCGAAGGGCAGGACATGCGCGCGGAGCATCGTCGCCAGGGCGAATGCCACCAGCGCGGTGTCGCGCAGCAGCACGACGATCAGGGGCGCGCCGAACTGGCCGAAGGTGATCGCGCCTACCATGCCGCGGAACCTGCCGCCGCGCGCCGCGAGTCGCCGCCGGGCAGGCGGTTGAGCACGTAGTCGCCCGGACACAACGAGCGCGACGCCGATGACGAAGAACAGCCCGGGCACCGTCGCATCGAGGCCGGCGAACGACGCCATGCAGGCCATCGCCAGCCAGAACAGCGCCACCGCCAGCCTCATTCCGACGCCGCGCCCGGTGACGCAGACCAGCCGCCAACGGGCCGCGCCGAGCGGCGCCAGCGCGACCCGGGCGGACCCGCCGTCAGGCGCGCGGCTTGACGAAGCGCAGCGTCATCCGATCGCTCTCGCCGATCGCCTTGTACCTGTCGGCGTCCGCGGGCGCGTGGCGATTGGCCGGGGGCAGCATCCATACGCCGTTCGGGTGGTCCTTGGTGTCGCGCGGGTTGGCGTTGACCTCGCTCGCGCCGTCGAGCACGAAGCCCGCGGCCTGCGCCATCGCGATCACCTGTGCCTGGCCCACGTAGCCGGACTTGTCGGTGGCGGGCAGGTCGGCATTCGCGCGGTGCTCGACCACGCCGAGCACGCCGCCGGGCCTGAGCACGTCGAAGAAGGCCCTGAACATCGCCTCGGCATTGCCGGCGCTGCGCCAGTTGTGCACGTTGCGGAAGGTCAGCACGACATCGGCCGAGCCCGGCGCGCCGAGCACCGGCGCCTTCGAATTGAAGCCGACCAGCTGCACGCGATCGAAGCGCGCCGGATCTGCGGCGAATTTCGCCTGCAGCTCGCTGCGGCCCTTGGCGTAGTAGTCGCGCGCACGCTCGTTGCTCTCGCCGGCCGGGTCGATGACGGCGGCGACGTAGCGCCCATCGGCGCGCAGGTAGGGCGCGAGGATCTCGCTGTACCAGCCGCCGCCGGGGGTGATCTCGATGACGGTCTGGTCCGGGCGGACCATGAAGAAGGACAGTGTTTCCTTCGGGTGGCGCCAGACGTCACGCGCGCGGTTGTCGGCGCCGCGCCAGCTGCCGGCGATCGCCTCGTCCAGGGCCGCGCCCGTTGCGTTGGTGACCATTGGCGCGCCGGTGTCGGCCGTGGAGGCGCAGGCGACGAGGGCGAGGGGCAGCATCAGCGCGAGCAGGGAACGACGCATCGGGGGCATCTCCGGTCGGGGAAGCGGCAAGGGTACTGCGCGTGCGGATGTGCCGCGCGACGGCCGCCGCGTGCCTGCAACCGCGCTGCAACCTGCGCGGCACGGGCCTGTCATGGCCGGCGCGCAGGCTGTCGGCAGTCCATCCGGAGCGAGCCCCATGCAGCCCTTCCGCGTCCACGGCCACGCGCTGTCCACGCCTGCCCCGTCTTCCGTGCCCGCGTTCGGCCCGCGCCCGGTGCGCCGCTACGGCCATGCGGCGCGGCCGCGTGGCCAGCCCGCGCCGGTGAGCAACGAAGACGAGGCGTTCCCGTGGGTCGACCAGGAGTTCGAGGAGTACTTCTTCGAGTAGACGCGTTCGAGCGTGGGCACGGCCGGCGGCGCAGGGAGCGCGCCGCCGGCCGCAGGCTCAGGCGCGCAGGCCGTCGATGGCGGCGTTGAGCGTCGCGCTCGGGCGCATCGCCGCAGCGAGCTTGCCCATGTCGGGCCGGTAGTAGCCGCCGATGTCGACCGGCCGGCCCTGCACCTCCACCAGCTCGCGCAGGATCTCCGCCTCGCTTTCCGTCAGCGCCTTCGCGACCTCGGTGAAGCGCGCGGCGAGTTCGGCGTCGGTGGTCTGCGCCGCCAGCGCCTGCGCCCAGTACTGTGCGAGATAGAAGTGGCTGCCGCGGTTGTCGAGCTCGCCGACCTTGCGCGCGGGCGAGCGGTTGTTGTCGAGGATCTGCGCGTTCGCACGATCGAGCGCATCGGCCAGCACCTGTGCGCGCGGCATCGATGCGAAGTTGGCGAGGTGCTCGAGCGACGCGGCGAGCGCGAGGAATTCACCGAGCGAATCCCAGCGCAGGTAGTTCTCCTCGGTGAACTGCTGCACGTGCTTGGGCGCACTGCCGCCGGCGCCGGTTTCGAACAGGCCGCCGCCGGCCATCAGCGGCACGATCGAGAGCATCTTCGCCGACGTGCCCAGCTCCATGATCGGGAA
>CAZNRZ010000011.1:0-16084 GCA_964575535.1 uncultured Lysobacter sp.
GCTCGGGTCATGCGCACCGGTCTTGCCGAGGAGGTAGGCGAGCGAGCCCGCCGGTGCGAGCCAGTCGCGGGTGAAGCGCACGGCGCGGACGGGCAAGTCGACGGCGCGCAGCCGCTCCTCGAGATCCCCTACGCCGGGCGCCGAGTACCGTCCGCTGAGCGCGGTACGGCTCCAGTCGCGGATCACGCCGCGCGCCTCCTGTCCGCCGAAACCGATGCGGCGGCCGGGCAGGGCGCCGAAGGCCTGTGCGAGCCAAGCCAGCAGCCGGTAGGCCGCGGGCAGCCAGATTCGATGCCGCCACGGGAACGCGCGCGCGTAGGGCGCGCCGCTGGCGACCAGCCACAGCGCCTGCGCGAAACCCGGGTCGATCGCGAGGCTGCACGTGGCGAGCTGACCGCCGAGGCTGTGGCCGCCGGCGACGACGGGCAGGCCGGGATGGAGCTGCGCGGCGAGTTCGCGCGTGGCGGGAAGATCGACCAGCAGCAGGTCGCGATAGCCCCAGTCGCAGGCACGCGATGCGCGGTGCGTGCTGCTGCCGAAGCCGCGCCACTCGTGCACGACGACCGCCGTTCCGTGATCGGCGAGCGCGTGCGCGAAGGCTTCGTAGTGCCGCGCGGACACACCCAGGGCCGGTGCCCAGACGAGCACACGCCGCGCGTCCTTCGGCGTGACGCAGAGAACCTGCCAGCGATGGCCTTCGCGCTCCACCGGCTGCCAGTGCACGGCATGGCTCATCGCATCGCGCCGAAATGATCGAGGACCAGCACGTCGCCGCGGCCGGGCCGATAGCCAGCCTGCAGTGCGCGGTGCACGTAGTCTGTCGCCGCCGAGCATGCATCGGCGATGCCGTCGCCCAGTGCCAGTCGCGCCGCGATGGCCGAGGCCAGCGTGCAGCCCGTTCCGTGGGCGTCCAGCGCGAGTCGCGGGTGCTCGAAGGCATGTCGCGCATCGCGCGTATGCAGGCGATCCACGACGGGGCCTTCGACCGGCAGATGTCCGCCCTTGACGAGCGCTGCCTTCGCGCCTAGCGCGACCATCGCATCCGCGGCGTCCTCGGCGTCCTGTGCCGTGAGAATGCGGCGATCGAGCAGCAGTTCGGCTTCGGGGATGTTCGGCGTGACCACCGTCGCCAGCGGCAGCAGGCGCGCGCGCAGCGCGTCCAGTGCGTCGGCAGCCAGCAGGCGCGCGCCCGACGTCGCGACCATGACCGGATCGAGCACGACGGTGGTCTGCGGCTTACGCATCAGCGCATCCGCTACGGCGGCGATGACATCCGCGTCGGCCAGCATGCCGAGCTTGACCACGCGGATGTCGAAATCGTCGAAGCAGGCGTCGATCTGCGCGCGCAGGAAGTCGATCGGAGGCACGTGCACCGCGGTCACGCCGCGTGTGTGCTGCGCGGTGAGCGCGGCCAGTGCGCTGAGGCCGTGCACGCCATGCGCCGCGAAGGTCTTGAGGTCGGCCTGGATGCCGGCGCCACCGCCGGAGTCGGAGCCGGCGATGGTCAGCGCATTCGGTCGCATGTGTCAGAGAACTTCCGATGCGAAGTCGGCCAGGCGCGAGCGCTCGCCGCGGCGCAGCGTGATGTGCGCGCTGTGCGGCCAGTGCTTGAAACGGTCGACGACGTAGGTGAGGCCCGAAGTGGTCTCGGTGAGATAGGGCGTGTCGATCTGCTCCACGTTGCCCAGGCAGACGATCTTTGTGCCGGGGCCGGCACGGGTGATGAGCGTCTTCATCTGCTTGGGCGTGAGGTTCTGCGCCTCGTCGAGGATCAGCCAGCGCGAGAGGAAGGTGCGGCCGCGCATGAAGTTCATCGAGCGGATCTTGATGCGGCTCGCGAGTAGATCGTTGGTCGCCGCGCGGCCCCAGCTGCCGCCTTCCTGGTTGTTGGTCAGTACTTCGAGGTTGTCGGTGAGCGCGCCCATCCACGGCGTCATCTTTTCTTCCTCCGTGCCCGGCAGGAAGCCGATGTCCTCGCCGACGCTGACCGTCGCGCGGGTCATGATGATCTCGCGGTAGATCTGCTGGTCCATGGTCTGGGTGAGGCCCGCGGCGAGCGCGAGAAGCGTCTTGCCGGTGCCGGCGGTGCCGAGCAGTGAGACGAAGTCGATCTCGGGATTCATCAGCGCGTTGAGCGCGAAATTCTGCTCGCGGTTGCGCGCGGTGATGCCCCACACCGAATGCTGCTGCGTGCGGAAGTCGTCGACGATCTGCAGGCGCACCTTCGTCGCGTCGACCTCGACCACGCGCAGCTCGGCTTCCTCGTCGCCCGGCAGGTGCAGGAACTGGTTCGGGTACCAGTCGTCGCCCTCCTGGCGCGCGATCTCGTAGAACGTGCGCCCGCGCTCGGTCCAGGACCGCAGGCCCTTGCCGTGGCGCGACCAGAAGTCCTCCGGCAGGCCGGTGACGCCGGTGTAGAGCAGGTCGAAGTCGTCGAGCGCGCGGTCGTTCGCGTAGTCCTCGGACACCAGGCCGGCGATCGCGGCCTTGATGCGCATGTTGATGTCCTTGGACACCAGCACGACCGGCACGTCGGGCTCGCGCTGCTGCAGCGCGAGCACGGAAGCGAGGATCGCGTCGTCCGGGCCGCCGGAGAGCAGCGAGACGCCGTCGCCTGTATTCGGAACCGTCTGGAAGCGCAGGCGGCCGACCATCTGCCGGCCGCGCAGGTTGACGCCCTGCGGCTGCACCAGCGGCACGCCGGTGGACAGCGCTTCCACGCCGCCGGCCTGCTCGATCAGCTCGTTGAGGTAGCGGCTGGTCTGGCGGGCGTTGCGGCTGGCCTCCGACGTGCCCTTCTTGCCGCGGTCGAGTTCCTCGATCACCTGCATGGGCAGGTAGACGTCGTGTTCCTCGAAGCGGAACAGCGCGGTCGGGTCGTGCATCAGGACGTTGGTGTCGAGCACGTAGATCCGCTTGCTTCCCGTCATCAAACCCCTCCGGCAGGCGCGCCCGTCGCGCGCGGTCTAGCGCACCATAGCGCCGGGTGGCGGGGCGGTGAAGATGCGGTCCGTCAGCCCGCTGCGGTGGGGCCGGCCAGGCCGCGGAGCGCGTCCAGCACCGCCTGCGCGTGACCCGCCACGCGCACGCCGCGCCAGGCCTGCGCGACGCGGCCTTCGGGATCGATCAGGAACGTGCTGCGCTCGATGCCGACGTATTCGCGGCCGTAGAGCTTCTTGGGCTTGATGACGTCGAAGGCGTCGCAGAGCGCGCCGTCGGCATCGCTGACGAGATCGAAGCGGAAGCCCTGCTTCGCGCAGAAGTTGCGGTGCGACTTCAGGGAGTCCTTCGAGACACCCAGAACCGTCGCGCCGAGCGCTTCGAACTGCGGCAGGAGCGCATTGAAGTCCAGGCCTTCGGTCGTGCAGCCGGGCGTGCTGTCCTTCGGGTAGAAGTAGAGCACCAGCCAGCGTCCGCGATAGTCCGAAAGCAGGCGCGTGTCGCCGCTGGAAAGCGCGAGGGGAAGGTCGGGGGCGGCTTCGGCAGCGTCGGTCATGGCGATGGCGCGTCTGGATGTTCCTGCGGTGATCGACAGCGACATGAAGCGGCAATCCGTCGTGATGATGCCGCCGCGACGTGATCCGCTCTTGCCAATCACGAATCACGAATCACGAATCACGAATCACGAATCACGAATCACATCGATCAGAACTTCATCGGATCCATGATCGCATCGAGGTTCAGGTGGTCGCAGAACTCGAGGAAATCGTCGCGCAGCGCGGCGATGTGCATGCTCGAGGGCACGCCGATGGTGAGCTGGGCGGAGAACATGTCCGCGCCGGTCTGCATGGCGCGGTAGCGCGAGCAGTGCAGCGTCTCGATCGTGATGCCCTGGCGGTCGAAGAAGTCGGCGAGCTGGAACAGGATGCCGGGCTTGTCCGCCGCCACCACTTCGACGACGTACGGCAGCAGGTTGGACTGGACCGGCTTCGGGCCGGTGCGGTACCAGATGAGCTTGAGGCCTTCCTCGCGCTCCAGCCGCGTCAGCATGGCCTCGAGCTTGGCCACCGCGTCCCACGAACCCACCGCGAGCGCGGAGACCGAGACGTCGCGGCCGACCGTCGCGAGGCGGGCGTCCACCATGTTGCAGCCGCTGTCGGCGATGCGTCGCGTCACCATCAGCAACGGGGATTCCGGATGCGTGGTGTAGGCGTTGATCAGCAGGTGGTTTTCGTTCGGGGACGGCCGGGGGGCGGTGTCGGTCAAGGTGGCGCCTTCGTTGAGCTGGAGAGAGGCCGGTGCGATACCGGTGGTGGCCGGGCCGCGGCCCGCCGGGGCTTGCCGGCGATTTTACGACGCAAGTACGATCCCCGGGCGCATACTGCGCGTTCCCCTGTCTTCCCCGCGTTCGCGGAGGCCTCCTTGCGACTGAGCGGCAGCATTACCGCGCTGGCGACGCCTTTCGATGCGTCCGGCGAAATCGATTTCGACGCCTGGCAGCGACTGCTCGCCCTGCAGATCGAGGGCGGCACGCAGGCCGTCGTCGTGGCCGGCTCCACCGGCGAGGCTGCCGCGCTGCTCGATCCCGAATATGACCTGCTGCTGCGCTCGGCGGTGGAAACCGTGGGCGGGCGCATTCCGGTGATCGCCGGCACGGGCCAGTCGAACACGCTGAAGACCATCGAGCTGACGCGCCGCGCGGCGCGCCTCGGCGCCGACGCGGCGCTCGTGGTCACGCCGCCATACGTGCGGCCCACGCAGGCCGGCCTGGTGGCGCACTACCGCGCCGTGGCCAGCGACGCCGCGCTGCCGGTGATCCTCTACAACGTGCCCGGACGCACCGGCTGCGACATGCTCCCGGAAACGGTAGCGGAGCTGTGCGGGCACCCGCGCATCGTCGCCATCAAGGAAGCGCGCGCCGAGCCCGAGCGCATGGCCGCGCTGCTCGCACTGCGCGCCGATGATTTCTCCGTGCTCAGTGGCGACGACCCGACCGCCTGCCGCGCGATGCAGCAGGGCGCCGACGGTGTGGTCTCGGTCGCGTCCAACGTCGTGCCCGGTGCGTTCCGCCGGCTCTGCGACCTGGCGCGCGCGCGCGATGCGCGCGCGGACGCCTGGGATGCGCGCCTGCACGAGCTCTACGATTTCCTCGGCGTCGAGCCCAATCCCGTGCCGGTCAAGGCGCTGCTCGCGCGCCTGGGCATCGGCGAGGGGCTGCGCCTGCCGCTGCTCGCGCTGTCCGCGGTCCACGAGGCGGACGCGATCCGTTTCGCCGGCATCGTCCAGCAGATCGAAACCGCCTGCCGCGAAGATGTCGCGGCCTGAATCCGGAGTGTCCATGTCCAAGCTTTCGTTCCCGTCGCGTGGCGTCGTCGCCGCGCTTGTCCTCGCCACCGCCGCGACCTCCGGCTGCAGCTGGTTCCGCCGGGGCAGCGAGCTGTACGCCGGGCCGGCCGAGAGCCGTCCGCTGGAAGTGCCGCCGCCGCTCGATGCCGCGACGACCGCGGCAGCGGCCACCGGTGGCGCAGTCACCGCATCGGCCGCGCAGCGGCCCGCGGCGACGCAGGCATCGGTTGGCTTCACGGTGCCCGGCACGCGGGACGAGGTGTACGGTCGCGTCGGTGAAGCGCTGGGCGGCCTGCAGGGCCTGACGATCACCAGCCGTGCGCAGCTGCTGGGCGCCTACGACGTGAGCTACGAGGGTGCGAGCTTCCTGGTGCGCGTCACCGCGGCGGAAAGCGGCGCAGTCGTCGCGGCCGTCGATGCGCGCGGCCTGCCGGCCAGCGGCGATGCGCCGCGGCGGGTGATCGACGCGCTGCGCGCCGCGCTCGTGCGCTGAGCCGGCGTCGCGGCATCAATGAGAACGGGCGCCTCGGCGCCCGTTTTCGTTTCCGGCCCGCTCAGCGTTCGAGCAGCGGCAGCTTGTCCGGCTTGCCTTCCCAGTCCTTCGCATCCGCCGGCGCGTCCTTGCGTGCGGTGATCGCCGGCCATTCCTTCGCCAGTTCGGCGTTGAGCGCGATGAAGTGCTCCTGCCCGCCGGGCACGTCGTCCTCGGGATAGATCGCGTTGATCGGGCACTCGGGCTCGCACAGCGTGCAGTCGATGCACTCGTCCGGATCGATGACGAGGAAGTTCGGCCCTTCGCGGAAACAGTCGACCGGACAGACCTCGACGCAGTCCGTGTACTTGCACTTGATGCAGTTCTCGGTGACGACGAAGGGCATGGCGGAGCTTCCGTGGGCGCGCGGCGAGCTTACGCCGCCTGAAACGAAACAACCCGCGCATCGCTGCACGGGTTGCCGGGGTCTATCGCATCGATGATGACGCGCCGGACCGTGTATGGCGCTCCCTACGGGATTCGAACCCGTGTTTTAGCCTTGAGAGGGCCACGTCCTAGGCCTCTAGACGAAGGGAGCAGGGAACGTGCCGGAAGCTCCGTCCGGCACGCCTGCTAGTATAGGCAGGCTCGACGCCCGCGGCAACGGGCGTTTCCCCGAATCGACTCCTATACGGCGCAACGCCGGCCGATGCCCACCGAATCCAACGTCGCTCCCACCGTCATTCCGCGCGATGCGCACAACGTCTCGCGCCGGGACATCAGCCCGAACGCGTTGCGCGTTCTCTATCGTCTGCGCGAGGCGGGCTTCGGTGCCTACCTCGTCGGCGGGGCGGTGCGCGACCTGCTCATCGGCGGCCATCCCAAGGATTTCGACGTGGCCACCGACGCCACGCCGGAGCAGGTGCGCGGCCTCTTCCGCAACTGCCGCCTGATCGGCCGCCGATTCCGCCTTGCCCACGTGGTGTTCGGCCGCGAGATCGTCGAGGTCGCCACGTTCCGCGCGAACGTCGACACGACCGACGTGGAGGCGCACGAGGTGGAAGCCATCGTGCGCGACAACGTCTACGGCACGATCGAGGAGGACGCGGTGCGCCGCGATTTCACCGCGAACGCGCTGTACTACTCGATCGAGGATTTCTCGGTGCGCGACTACGTGGGCGGCTTCGCCGACGTGCAGGCGCGCCTGATGCGGCTGATCGGGGACCCGGAGCGGCGCTATCGCGAGGATCCCGTGCGCATGCTGCGCGCGGTGCGACTGGCGGCGAAGCTGGGCTTCGAGATCGAGGCGGCGACGGCCGAACCGATTCCGCGCCTCGCGCCGCTGCTGCGCGAAGCCGCGCCGGCGCGGCTGTTCGAGGAGTGCCTGAAGCTGTTCCTGTCCGGCCATGCCGTGGCGAGCTTCATCGGCCTGGAGCGCTACCAGCTGCTGGACGCGCTGTTCCCCGAGGCGGCCGCGGCACTGCGTTCCAACCGCAGCGGCGCGCTGCGCCGGATGGTGCTGAAGGGGCTTGCGGACACCGATGCGCGCATCGCCGCCGATGAGCCCGCATCCCCGGCTTTCCTGTTCGCGCTGCTGCTGTGGCCGGCGTACTGCCGTGCGCTGGCGCGCCTGCAGGCCGATGGCGTGCAGTTGCCCGAAGCGCAACAGCGCGCGGCTGACCGCGTCACGCTGCACCAGATGGATGTGATCGCGCTGCCGCGGCGCTTCTCGCTGCCGATGCAGGAGATCTGGCTGCTGCAGCCGCGCTTCGCCCAGCGCCAGCGTCGCCGCGTGTTCCGCCTGCTCTCGCATCCGCGCTTCCGGGCCGCGTTCGACTTCCTCGTGCTGCGGCTGGCCGCTTCGGACGAGCACGCGGACGACGTCGAGTTCTGGCGCGAGGCGCAGCAGCATCCCGATGCCGCGATATCGGCCGCCGAATCCTCGGAGAGCGGGGAAGCCGAAGGCGAGCGCCCGCGGCGCAGGCGCCGCCGGCGTCGCACCGGCGCTCCCGAGTGAGCGCGATCCGGGCCTACATCGGGCTTGGATCGAATCTCGGTGACTCGCGGACCATCGTGCAGGCGGCCGCGCAGGCGCTCGATGGCCTGCCCTCGACGCGGCTGGCCGCCGTTTCGGGCCTGTACCGGACGCCTGCGTGGGGTCCGGTCGCGCAGCCGGATTACGTGAACGCCGCGGCGGCCGTCGATACCACGCTCGCGCCGCTGTCGCTGCTCGCGGCCCTGCTCGACCTGGAGCGCGCGGCGGGGCGCGACCGCAGCCGCGCCGAACGCTGGGGCCCACGCATCCTCGACCTCGACCTGCTGCTCTACGGCGACGAGGTGATCCACGCCCCCGGCCTGCATGTTCCGCATCCGCGCCTGCACGAGAGAGCGTTCGTCGTCCTGCCGCTGGCGGACGTCGCGCCGTTACTGCAGGTGCCGGGGCATGGCGACATCGCCACGTTGCGCGCGTCGATGGAAACGGCCGGCATCGAGGCGCTAGGCTAGCCGCATGTATTCCGACCGCCCCGACGCCGCCGCGAAGCCCGTCACCGTGCCTGCGCTGTTCGACGCGAAGCGCGACGGCCGCCGCCTGACGATGCTCACCTGCTACGACGCGGGCTTCGCGCGCGCGATCGACGCGGCGGGCGTGGACATGGTGCTCGTCGGCGATTCGCTGGGCATGGTGGTGCAGGGCCACGACAGCACGCTGCCGGTGACGGTCGAGGACATCGCCTACCACACCGCCTGCGTCGCGCGCGGGCTCCGGCGCGCACTGCTGCTGTCGGACCTGCCGTTCCAGGCGGACGCTACCGCCAGCGACGCGCTGCACGCGTCCAGCGCCTTCCTGCGCGCGGGCGCCGGCATGGTCAAGCTGGAGGGTGCGGGCTTCAAGCTGGACGTCATCCGTCATCTGGTCGAGCGTGAGGTGCCGGTGTGCGCGCATCTGGGGCTCACGCCGCAGTCGGTGCTGCGCCTCGGGGGCTACAAGGTGCAGGGCCGAACGCAGGCCGCCGCCGATCGCCTGCTCGACGATGCACGCGCCGTCGCCGATGCGGGCGCGTCGCTGCTGGTGCTCGAATGCGTGCCGATGGATCTCGCGCAGCGCATCACCGACGCGCTCGACATCCCGACCATCGGCATCGGCGCCGGTCCGCACTGCGACGGGCAGGTGCTCGTGATGCACGACATGCTGGGGCTGCGGCACGGCCGTCGTCCGCGTTTCGTGCACGACTTCCTCGCCGACGCGGGCAGTGTGTCCGGCGCGTTCGAGGCTTTCGTGCGCGACGTGCGCGAAGGCAGGTTCCCTGCCGCCGAACACGGCTACGCCTGAGCATGACGGACATCGTCGACGCGCTTCCGGTTCTTCGCGGGCGCGTGCTCGCGTGGCGGCAGGCGGGCGAGCGCATCGCCTTCGTGCCCACCATGGGCAACCTGCACGCCGGCCATTTCTCGCTGGTACGGCTGGCGCGCGAGCGGGCTGATCGAGTCGTCGCCAGCGTGTTCGTGAACCCGACGCAGTTCGGCCCGAACGAGGATTTCGCGCGCTATCCGCGCACGCCGCAGCAGGATGCCGCGGGCTTGGCCGATGCCGGCTGCGACCTCCTGTGGATGCCGGACGTGGAGACCATGTATCCGTTCGGTCCGCAGTCGGCCGTGCGGATCCGCGTGCCGGGCGTCACCGACGTACTGGAAGGCGAGCACCGGCCGGGACATTTCGACGGCGTGGCGACGGTGGTCGCGCGCCTCTTCCTTCAGGTGCAGCCCGACGTGGCCGTGTTCGGCCTCAAGGATTACCAGCAGCTTGCGGTGATCCGTTACCTGGCGACGGAGCTGTCGTTCCCGGTCGACATCGTGCCGGCGCCCACGCAGCGCGAAGCCGATGGCCTCGCACTCAGCTCGCGCAACCAGTACCTCGCGACTGACGAGCGCGCGATCGCACCGGTGATCCATCGCACGCTGGTCGGGATGCGGCAGCAGGTGCAGGCCGGCGCCGGCGTGTCGCAGGTGGAGGCGGAGGCCCGCGCGCGGCTCGTGGCCGCCGGCTTCGATGTCGACTATGCCGCGATCCGCCGCCGCGACCTGCAGCCGGCGGGCGAGGGTGACGGCGCGCTGGTCGCCCTGATCGCCGCGCGACTGGGCCGCACGCGGCTGATCGACAACCTCGAATTCGAGCGCCTTCCCGGCGACTGAACGGCCGCGCGGCCTCATGTTGCAGCGCGCCATGCGCTGCTAGACTTCTCGCGTCCACGCCCGCAGTCCGCGGGCCGAGCCCGCCGCCATGCTCCTGAACCTGCTCAAGGCCAAGATCCACCGCGCCACCGTCACCCATGCCGAGCTGCATTACGAAGGCTCGTGCGCGATCGACGGCCGCCTGCTGGATATCTCCGGCATCCGCGAGTACGAGCAGATCCACATCTGGAACGTCGACCAGGGCACGCGCTTCGTCACCTACGCGATCCGCGCGGACGAAGGCAGCGGCACGATCTCGGTGAACGGCGCAGCTGCGCACCTCGCCAAGCCCGGTGACCTCGTGATCATCGCCGCCTATGGGCAGTGCGACGAGGCCGAGGCGGCGACGTTCAAGCCGGTCTGCGTGTACGTCGACCGCGACAACCGTCTTACGCACACGAATCACTCGATTCCCGCGCAGGCCGCCTGACTCGCGCGCGCGGCGCATCACCCCGCCTTGCAGGCGGCACCGGCAAAGTGGCGCATTCCCGCGCCACTTCGCCGATGATTCACGGATGACGCCTGCCGATCGCATCGCCCCGCTGCGCGCCGCTGCCGCGCGCGTACTTGAAACTCCCCTTCGTGACCTGATCGCCGCCGACGACGGGCGTGCGAGCGATTTCTCGCTGCGCGTCGGGCCGATCCACGCCAGCTTCGTGCGGCAGCACATCGACCGGGACGCGCTGGCCGCACTCTTCGCGCTCGCCGCGGACTGCGATTTCGAAGGCCGCCTGCGCGCGCTGTTCGCCGGCGAGCACGTCAACGGCACCGAGGATCGCCCCGCGCTCCACACTGCGCTGCGTGGCGCCCTGGTGGACGGCGTGCGTGCGCGCGATGCGCATTCGCAGGCACTCGAGGGCCGCGGGGCGATGCGCGGGCTCATCGAGCGGTTGCGCGCACTGGGCGTGCGCGACGTGGTCAGCGTCGGCATCGGCGGATCGGACCTCGGCCCGCGCCTGGCGGTGGACGCGCTGGCGCCGGTTGGGGATGCGGAATTCCGCGTGCATTTCCTGTCGAACGTCGACGGCCACGCCGCGCAGCGCGTGCTGGCCCGGCTCGATCCCTCGACCACCGCGGCGTTACTGATTTCCAAGAGCTTCGGCACGCAGGAGACGCTGCTCAACGGCACCATCCTGCGCGGCTGGCTCGGCGACGACGCGCGCCTGTTCGCGATCACCTCGAATGCCGCGCGCGCGGCCGATTACGGCATCGCGAGCGAGCGCATCCTGCCGATGTGGGACTGGGTGGGCGGGCGCTATTCGATGTGGTCGACGGTCGGCCTGCCGATCGCGCTCGCGGTCGGCATGGACGGCTTCGAGGCCATGCTCGAGGGCGCAGCGGAGATGGACGCGCACGTGCTCAACGAGCCGGCGCCGCACAACCTGGCGGCCTGGCATGCACTGGTGGCGATCTGGAACCGGAACGCGCTCGGCCTGGCCAGCCACGCCGTGCTGCCGTACGACGAGCGCCTGCGCCTGCTGCCCAATTACCTGCAGCAGCTGGTGATGGAGAGCCTGGGCAAGTCGGTGCGCCGTGACGGCTCCGCGGTCGGTGTCGACACCGTGCCCGTGTGGTGGGGTGGAGCGGGCACCGACACGCAGCACAGCTTTTTCCAGGCCCTGCACCAGGGCACGGGACGCGTGCCCTGCGACTTCATCGGCGTGATCGCACCCGATGCGCCGTACCGCGAAAACCACCACGCGCTCCTGTCCAACCTGCTGGCGCAGAGCGAAGCCTTCGCCAACGGCCAGGACTGCGAGGATCCGCACCGCGCCTATCCCGGCGGACGGCCGAGCACGATGTTCCTTCTGGACGCACTCACGCCGCGCGCGCTGGGCACGCTGATCGCCATGTACGAGCACAGCGTCTACCTGCAGTCGGTGGTCTGGGACATCAACGCCTTCGACCAGTTCGGCGTGGAGCTGGGCAAGCAGATCGCGGGGCGGTTGCTGCCCGTGGTGCGCGGCGATGCGGAGGCGGACGATCCCGTGACGAGGGCGCTGGTCGCGGCGCTACGGCGCGACTGAGGGAATTACGTGGACCGGGGACGGGGCACGCGTGCTTTCGTGACCCGCGGAACCGCAGGTGTCGGCGTCGACGTCTTCGCTGCTTTCGGCGCGCGCGCGGGCTTGGGTTGCGCGGGCGGTTCCGGTCCGCGCGGTCTTCGGGGCGGCAGCGCCGCGGCCGTGCGTTCGAGCACGTCGAGCAGCCGGTCGCCGTCGTCCCAGCGATCGGGCGCGATGCGCAGGTGCGGCTTCGCGCCGGGGTAGGGCGCGCCGAATTCGGGCGGCATCGCCGCAGCCACCGCATCGCGGCCGTCCGCTGTGTCCTTGACGAACAGCACGTCGTCGCAGACGAACGCGACGGGCAGTCCGTCACGGTAGAGGCAGTACTCGCCGAACATGCGTTTCGTCGACCAATGCGCCGCGCGCGGGCCGAGCTGGTCGAACAGGAAGTCGATGGTGCCGGGGTCGGTGGCCATGCGCGTCGGGTTCGTGGCGAAGCGTGCAACGCTGCCGTACGCCTCAGCGGACGACTGGCCCGCTAGGGCTCGTCTGGCGCTGGCGACCCGCCATGGCGCGCAAGCGCCCACTCCACGCTTTCACGGACCACGGGATCTTCCGAATCGCGACGCGCGTGCAGCGCCGCGAGTACGTCGGCGGTGGGCGGCGCATTGCCGAGTGCGATCGCGATGTTGCGCAGCCAGCGCGAATGCCCGCTTCGGCGGATCGCGCTGCCCTCGGTGCGCTGCAGGAATTCGTCTTCGGTCCAGGCGAACAGCGCGGGCAGCGTCGCGGTGTCGAGGCCGTTTCGCGCGCGGAAGTCGGGTTCGTCGCTGCGGCGGGCGAACTTGTTCCAGGGACAGACGAGCTGGCAGTCGTCGCAGCCGAAGATGCGATTGCCGATCAGCGGGCGCAGCTCCGGTTCGATCGGGCCTTCGTGCTCGATGGTCAGGTAGGAGATGCAGCGACGCGCGTCGAGCCGGTGCGGGCCGGTGATCGCTCCCGTGGGGCAGACGTCGATGCAGCGCGTGCAGGTGCCGCAGTGCGCGGTGGCGGGCGTGTCGACGGGCAGCGGCACGTCGACGTAGATCTCGCCGAGGAAGAACCACGAGCCGCCGTCGCGATCGATCAGGCAGGTGTGCTTGCCGATCCAGCCCAGCCCCGCGTTGCGCGCCAGCGCGCGCTCGAGCACGGGCGCCGAATCGACGAACACGCGGAAGCCGAACGGGCCGATCTCCGCGGCGATGCGGTCGGCCAGCTTCTGCAGGCGACCGCGCATGAGCTTGTGGTAGTCGCGGCCCAGCGCGTAGCGGGCGACGTAGGCGCGCCTGCCGTCGGCGAGCGTTTCCCAGGCCTCGACGTCGTCGCGCCGCCCGTAGTCCAGGCCCACGCTGATCACGCGCAGCGTGCCCGGCAACAGCTCGGCCGGGCGCGCGCGCATCAGGCCGTGACGCGCCATCCAGTCCATCGAGCCGTAGAGGCCTTCGGCCAGCCAGTCCGCCAGGTGCGCCTCGTCCTCGCGCAGGTCGACGCCACTGACGCCGCAGCGCTGGAAGCCCATTTCGCGCGCGAGCCCACGCACCCGCGCGCCGAGGGCGGCGAGATCGACGGGGGCCTGGAGGAGGTCTGCGCTCACGTGGCGCAAGTATAAAATCGCCCGATGCGCGACGATGCCGGCCTGTTCGATGTCGATTCAGTGCGGCGGCTCGAATCCGCCGTCCGCGCGACGCTCGCGCCCGGCGAGTTGATGGAACGCGCCGGGCAGGCCGCCTGGCGTGCGCTACTGGAGATGTGGCCGCAGTCGCATCGCATCCTCGTCGCCTGCGGGCCGGGCGGGAACGGTGGCGACGGCTACGTGCTGGCCCGCCATGCGCTCGAGGCCGGCCGGGACGTGCAGGTCGTCGCCATCGATGTCCGCGGAACGGAGCACCCGGAGGCCGACGCCGCGAAAGCGCGTTTCATCGCCGCCGGCGGCCGCGCGGCGCCGTTCGACGGTGCCTTACCGCCCGCGGATGTGGTCGTCGATGCAGTGCTCGGCATCGGCCTGTCGGGGCCCGTGTCGCCTGCGGCCATGGGCCTGATCGACGCGATCAACGCGCAGCCTTCGCCGGTGCTCGCGCTCGACGTGCCCAGCGGGCTGGCCGAGAGCGATGTGTCGGGGCGCGCGGTGCGGGCCGATGCGACGATCGAGTTCCTGCTTCCCAAGCTCTTCCTGCGCACCGGCGCGGCGCTCGATGCCTGCGGCCGCCTGCGACTGGCGGCGCTCGAGGTGCCCGCGTCGGTCGCCGGCAGCGTGCAGCCGGTGGCGCGGCGGATCGACGCGGCGGCGCTCGCCGCGCGTTTACCGCGGCGGCATCGCGACAGCCACAAAGGTTCGCACGGACGCGTGCTCTGTATTGGTGGCGATCACGGCAGCGGCGGCGCGATCCTGATCTGCGCCGAGGCCGCGTTGCGCTCGGGCGCCGGGCTGGTGCGCGTGCATACGCGCCCGGATCACGTCGCGGCACTGCTGTCGCGGCTGCCGGAAGCCATGGCGTCCGCCGACGACGAAGTGGACATGGCATGGGCGACGGTGGTGTCGATCGGACCCGGGCTGGGGCGACAGGCATGGGGCAGGGCACTCTGGCAGCGCGCGGTGGATGCAGGCGGCGCGCTGGTGGTCGACGCCGACGCGCTCAACGAGCTCGCCGCGCAGCCATGCGCGCTTCCGGCGGACGCCATCCTCACTCCGCATCCCGGCGAAGCCGCGCGACTGCTCGACACCGCGACCGCTGACATCCAGCGCGACCGGCCCGCCGCACTGCGGGCACTCGTCGATCGTTACGCCTGCACCGTCGTCCTCAAGGGCGCCGGAACGCTGGTCGGCGCGCCTGGCCGCTGCCCAGCGCTGGTGGACGCGGGGGGACCCGCGCTGGCCGTCGGCGGCACCGGGGACGTGCTGGCCGGTGTCATCGCCGCGCTGCGTGCGCAGGGGCTTCCGGCCTTCGAGGCGGCGTGTGCGGGCGCGGTGCTGCATGGTGCCGCCGGCGATGCCGCGGCCGCCGACGGCGAACGCGGCCTGCGCGCCACCGATCTCATGCCCCACCTGCGCCGGCTGGCGAACCCATGAAGACGCTGCAACTCGACGACGCCCATGCCACCGACGCACTCGGCCGCGCGCTGGCCCTCACCCGTCCGCTGCCCGGCGTGCTGCACCTGGCAGGGGACCTCGGTGCCGGGAAGTCGACGCTCGCGCGGGCGCTGCTGCGCGCGCTGGGCGTCATCGGGCCGATCCGCAGCCCGACCTACACCCTCGTCGAGCGCTATCCGGTGGCCGGCGGCGAAGCCTGGCATCTCGACCTCTATCGAATCGGCGACCCCGGCGAACTCGAATTCCTCGGCCTGGATCCGGCCGAAGCCGGCCTCTGGCTGATCGAATGGCCGGACCGGGCCGGCGCCGCGCTGCCCCCGCCGGACCTCGTCGTCGAGCTCGTGCATCAGGCGGCCGGGCGCGAAGCCCGGATGACGCCCCGCTCGCCAGCGGGAGGGCAATGGCTGACGTCCGCGTCGGCCGCCTTCACTGCCCAGATCTTCACAGCTGAATGAGGAAGCGTCGCCAGGTCACGGATTCACAAGGGAAAATGCGCTTGCAATGCCCGGGTCGCAGTGCTTGACTAAAGGCATGTCCGTGAAGGCCGCCGCCGTGCAGAAGATCCTCCTGGGGGCAGCGCTGGCCGCGGCGCTGGGCGCCAATCCCGTGCAGGCGGCCGAAGTGCGCAGCGTGCAGCTCGCCCAGGGGGCGACCGGCACGCGCGCCGAGATCCTGCTCGACGCCTCCATCGCCGACTACCGCCTCATCTCGCTCGCCGGCCCCGACCGGCTCGTACTCGACCTGCCCGCGTCGAGCCTGCGCCGTGGCGTGGCGGCGCCCATGCCTGCGGGCATCGTGCGCTCCGTGCGCTACGGGCAGCCCGAGCCCGGCGTGGCGCGGATCGTCTTCGACCTCGCCCAGCCAGTCACCGCGCTGCGGCCGCATCTGCAGCCCGGCCCGTCGGGAGCGCGTCTGGTGATCGAGTGGCCGGGTGATTTCTCGGCGACTCCAGTGGCCGACGCG
>CAZNRZ010000011.1:16184-28658 GCA_964575535.1 uncultured Lysobacter sp.
GGCCGCGCCGACCACCGCAACGCTCCCCGCGGCGACGAGTCCGCGCACCGTGACGGGGTCGGCGTCGATCGAGAGCGCGACAGCGGTTGCGCCCCCGGTGGCCAGCGCGACGTCCACGTACACGGGCCCCGTACCGGCCACGTCGCCGGCGAACGACCCTGCGAAGCTGCTTCCGCCGGTCGCGGCGACCGCGACGCCAACGTCCACGTCGACCGCGGCCGGAACGGTTCCGGCGCCGACGGATGCGGCCATCGCCGCCACGTTGCCACCGACTGCGCCGCCCCCGCCGGCAGTGAAATCACTGCGCGACGCCAGCGGCCGGCCGCTTCGGCCACTGGTGATCGCCATCGATGCCGGCCATGGCGGGCAGGATCCGGGTGCGATCGGCCTAAGCGGCAACCGCGAAAAGGTCATCACCCTCGCGATCGCCCGCGAACTCGCGCGGCAGATCAATGCGACGCCGGGCTACAAGGCCTTCCTGACCCGCGACACCGACGTCTTCCTGCCCCTGCACCAGCGCACGCGCCTGGCGCGGCAGGCCAAGGCCGACATGTTCGTGTCGATCCACGCCGACGCCGCCGAGAACCGCGCCGCGCGCGGCTCCTCGGTCTACGTGCTGTCGACCAAGGGCGCGTCCTCGCAGCGCGCGCGCTGGCTGGCCGACAAGGAAAACGCGGCCGACCTGATCGGCGGGGTCAAGGTCGAGCCCGGCAATACGCTGGCCTCGGTGCTGCTCGACCTCACCCAGAGCGGCAACCTCCGTGCGTCGGAAGACGCGGCCTCGCAGGTGCTGGCCGGGCTGGGACGCATCGGTCCGCATCACAAGCGCTCGGTCGAGCGGGCGAACTTCGCCGTGCTGCGCACCTCCGACATTCCGGCGATGCTGGTCGAAACGGCCTTCATCTCGAATCCCGAGGAAGAGCAGCGCCTGTCGGATCCATCGCACCAGCGTGCGATCGCGCGTGCGGTGCTGGACGGCGTCAACGGCTATTTCGTGCGCCAGCCGCCGCCGGGAACGTTGCTGGCGGCGCGCGTCGAAGCCGACGCGAACACGATGGCCGCAGCGGGCGGCGGGCAGGGCGGCAGCCGCTGACGCGCGCCCCACGGCCGCCGCAGCGGCGACTATCATCGCCGTCCGACTGCATTGCCTGACGCGCCCGCGCGCGAACGAGCCGCCGTGGCGATCCGACAGCTTCCCGATGTCCTCATCAACCAGATCGCCGCCGGCGAGGTCGTCGAGCGGCCTGCGTCGGTGGTCAAGGAACTGGTCGAGAACGCGCTGGACGCCGGGGCGGGCCGTGTCGACATCGACCTCGAGGACGGCGGCATCCGCCTGATCCGCATCCGCGACGACGGCCTCGGCATCGCCGCCGACGAAGTGCCGCTTGCGGTGCGGCGCCATGCGACCAGCAAGATCGCCACGCTCGACGACCTCGAAGGCGTGGCCACGCTCGGCTTCCGCGGCGAAGCGCTGCCGTCGATCGCGTCCGTCAGCCGTTTCGCGTTGATCTCGCGCACGCGCGAAGCCGAACATGCGGTCGCGATCGAAGTCGACGGCGGAACCGTGGGCACGCCGCTGCCGCGCGCGCATCCGACGGGCACGACGGTCGAAGTGCGTGATCTCTTCTACAACGTGCCCGCGCGCCGCAAGTTCCTGCGCGCCGAGCGCACGGAGCTGTCGCATGTCGAGGACTGGCTGCGCCAGCTCGCGCTCGCGCGGCCGGACGTCGAACTGCGCGTCACCCACAACGGCAAGCCGTCGCGCCGCTGGAAGGGCGAGCGCGACCTGCTCTCGGGCGAGCGCCTGCACGAGGCGCTGGGCGAGGAGTTCGTGCGGCATGCGCTGCGTGTCGAGCACGGCGGCGTCGACGGCGACGGACGCGGCCTGCAGCTCGCCGGCTGGATCGCCGAGCCGTCGTACAACCGCGCCAGCACCGACCAGCAGTACCTGTTCGTCAACGGCCGCGCGGTCCGCGATCGCAGCGTGGCGCACGCGGTCCGGCAGGCATACGCCGACGTGCTCTTCCACGGGCGGCATCCGGCCTACGTACTGTTCCTGTCGATCGACCCGCGCCGCGTGGACGTCAACGTGCATCCGGCCAAGCACGAGGTGCGCTTCCGCGACGCGCGGCTGATCCACGACTTCGTCTACCGCACGCTGCACGAGGCGCTGGCGCAGACGCGCGCGGGCACGGCGATCCCCGCCTGGTCGCCGCCTGCTGTCGCGACGACGAGCGCGTCGGGCCAGGCCTGGAACGCGGCGATGCCGCAGGCGCCGCTGGGGCTGCAGGTGGCGGAAACGCGGGCCGCATACGCGGCGTTGTATGGCGCGCCGTCCGCTGCACCGTCGATGGTCCGCGACGACACGTCCGCGATCCCGCAGCCCGACCCCGCACGCCCCGACATGCCGCCGCTGGGCTTCGCGATCGCGCAGCTGCACGGCATCTACATCCTGTCCGAATGTGCGCAGGGCCTGATCGTCGTCGACATGCACGCCGCGCACGAGCGCATCGTCTACGAGAGGCTCAAGGCCGCGCACGACGGCGAAGGGCTGCGCGCGCAGCCGCTGCTGGTGCCGGCGATGCTGGCGGTGGCCGAGCGCGAGGCCGATGTCGCCGAACGCGAGGCCGCCACGCTCTCGACGCTGGGTTTCGATCTCAGCCGCACGGGCCCGCAGTCGCTGATGCTGCGCAGCGTGCCCGCGCTGCTCGCGCAGGGCGACGCCGAGAGCCTGCTGCGCGACGTGCTGGTCGACCTGCGCGAACACGGCGAATCGCGCCGCATCGCCGCCGCGCGCGACGAACTGCTCGCCACCATGGCCTGCCACGGCTCGGTACGCGCGAACAGGCGCCTGTCGATTCCCGAGATGAACGCGCTGCTGCGCGAGATGGAAGCCACGGAGCGCTCCGGGCAGTGCAACCACGGCCGCCCGACCTGGGCGCGCTTCGACCTGACGGAGATCGATCGATGGTTCCTGCGCGGACGTTGACCGTCATCGCATTGCTCGCCGTCGCGCTGGCGGCCTGCGATCGCGAGCCGCCGAAGCCGGCTGGTCCCACTGCCGCGGAACGTGCCGCGCGCGCGGCCTTCGAGCAGGGTGAGGCGCAGTGGCGCGCGCAGCGGCGGGCCGAACTGCTCGCGACGGATGGGTGGACCTCGCTGGTCGGCCTGCACTGGATCACGCCAGGCCCGCACTACATCGGCAGTGAGCGCGACAACGGCATCCGCCTGACGGTCGGCCCGGGCCAGCTCGGCATGATCGACCTGCGCCCGCCGCGCATCCGCTTCGTCCCGCATCGCGGAACCGGCCTGATGCTCGACGGCCAGCCCCTGCGGGGCGCGACGCAGCTGCGCGCCGACGACGCGCCCGAAGGGGCCAGCACGATCGCATTCGATGAGGGCAAAGGGCTCGCCACGGTGATCCGCCGCGGCGACCGCTACGCGCTGCGCGTGCGCCATGCCGATGCGCCGACGCGCACGCAGTTCGCCGGCATCGACTACTGGCCGGGCGGGCGCGACTGGGCCATCAACGCGCGCTTCGAGCCGCATGCGGGCGCGCGCACGATCCCGATCGCGAACATCGTCGGCACCATCGAACCGACGCCGAATCCGGGTGCGGTCGTGTTCGATCGCGAGGGACGCACGTACCGCATCGAAGCGCTGCAGGGCAGCGACGGCGGCCTGTTCCTGATCTTCGCCGACCGCACCAGCGGGCACGGCAGCTACGGCGCCGGCCGCTATCTGGACACCGCCGCGCCCGATGCCCACGGCCGCGTCCGCCTCGATTTCAACCGCGCCTACAATCCGCCCTGCGCGTTCACGCCCTTCGCCACCTGCCCGCTGCCGCCGCCGGAAAACCGGCTCGACCTCGCCATCCGCGCGGGCGAGAAGGCCTATGCCGGCCGCCACTGAGTCCGCCATGCGCCGTATCGCCCTCGCGCTCGCCAGCCTCGTCCTCGCCGTCCCGATGGCCGGCTCCGCGCCGCCGCCGGCCGATCCGGCGCGCCCGCTGCTGTGGAGGATTTCCGACGCCGACAACCGCGTCTACCTGCTCGGTTCCTTCCACCTGCTCAAGAAGACCGACTACCCGCTGCCGGCCGACATCGAGCACGCACTGGCCGATGCCGAGCACGTCGTCTTCGAGGTCACGCCCGCCGAGCTGGCCGACCCGACGGTGCCGATGAAGATGCTGCGGCGCGCGCTGACGCCCGGCGACGCCGCCTTCGGCAAGGTCGCGCCGTCCGCCACGGCGGCGAAGGTGCGCGCGCAGCTCGCGTCGCTAGGGCTGTCCGCCGAACAGTTCGACCGCCTGGAGCCGTGGATGGTGAGCGTCACCCTGGTGACCGCGCTGGGCCAGAAGCACGGCTATTCGCCCGAACACGGCCTCGATCGCCATCTGATGGCGCGCGCCGCGGCGCTGGGCAAGCCCACCGCCGGCCTGGAAACGCTCGACTCGCAGCTCGACGCGCTCGATGCCACGCCGCTGGCCGAGCAGCTCGCGTCGATCGAGGAAACCGTGGCCGAGGGCGAGGACCTGGCCGCACGGCTGGACGAGTTGCACGCCGCCTGGCGCGGGGGACACGTCGCCAAGCTCGAACGGCTGGCCGTGGCCGACATGCGCGAGAAGACGCCGGACACGTACCGCCGCCTCAATGTGGAGCGCAACCGCGCGTGGATGCCGCAGGTCGAGGCACTGCTGGCGCGCGGGAAGGGCGAGGACGCGCTGGTGGTGGTCGGTGCGCTGCACCTGCTGGGGCCGGATGGGCTCGTGCAGCAGGCCCAGGCGCGCGGCCTGCGCGTGGAGCGCGTCTGCACCGGATGCGCGGCCACCGCGCCGCGCTGAGGCTCAGGCGGCGGGCACCAGCACGATGCAGTCCACCGGGCAGGCGGGCACGCACAGCTCGCAGCCGGTGCACAGCGGATCGATCACGGTGTGCATGTGTTTCGACCCGCCGATGATCGCGTCCACCGGGCAGGCCTGGATGCATTTCGTGCAGCCGATGCAGTCGGCCTCGACGATCAGCGCCACCTGCGGCGGCGCGTGCAGGCCGCGCGCGCGGTCGTAGGGCAGGGGCGGGCGCTGCAGTACCGCGGCGAGACGACGCGCGCCTGCATCGCCGCCGGGCGGGCATCGGTCGACCTCGGCCTCGCCACGCGCCATGGCTTCCGCATAGGGCCGGCAACCGGCGAACCCGCACTGGCCGCATTGCGTCTGCGGGAGCAGGCGGTCGAGGCGTTCGACGAGCTCAGCGCTCATGGCGATCGATGATGCAGGTGCGCGCATGGCGGCCGGCGCGGTACGCCCGCGCCTCTCCGTCGCGACGACTCAGCGCACAGGCATCCCGGGCGCTGCACCGTGGTCGGCGTCGAGCAGGAACAGCCCGCCGCCGTCGAAGCCCGCCGACAGGATCATTCCCTCGCTCAGGCCGAAACGCATCTTGCGCGGCGCGAGGTTGGCGATGAACACGACGCGACGGCCCACCAGCGTCTCCGGCTCGCCATACGAGCCGCGAATGCCCGAGAAGATCTGCCGCTGGCCGAGCTCGCCGGCATCGAGCAGGAAGCGCAGCAGCTTGTCGGAGCCTTCGACGAAGCCGCATTCGAGCACCGCGCCGACGCGCAGATCGAGCTTGGCGAAGTCGTCGATCGCAATGGTGGCGGGCGCGGCGTCCTTCGCTGGCGGCGCGGCGGTGCCTGCGTTCTGCGCCGCCTGCGGCTTGGCCGTCCCGGCGGTGGCGGGCGGTGCGGCCTGCGGCTGCAGGGTGTCCTTGCTGGCGTCGGTCATGGCGTCGATGTGCTTGGGGTCGATACGGGTGAACAGCGGCGCGTAGGCCGCGATGGTGGTGCCGGTAAGGGGCGCGGCAGCGTCCTGCCACGTCGCGACCGGCGCCTGCAGGAAGGCTTCCGCCTGCGCCGCGACGCGCGGCAGCACGGGCTTGAGCGCGGCGGCGATCACGCGGAACAGGTTCAGGCCCTGCGTGCAGACCGCCTGCAGTTCGGCCTCGGCGCCGTCCTGCTTCGCGAGAACCCAGGGCTTGGTGTCGTCGATGTAGCGGTTCGCATCGTCGGCCAGCGACATCGCCAGGCGTAGTGCGGTGGCGGCCTCGTTGCGCGCGTACGCCTCGCGGATCGGTTCGAGCTGCGCGACGAAGCGCGCGTACGTGGAGGCGTCGGGCAGCGCATCGGCCAACCGGCCGTCGAAGCGCTTCTCGATGAAGCCCGCGCAGCGGCTCGCGAGGTTCACGAACTTGCCGACCAGGTCGGAGTTCACGCGCGCCACGAAATCGGCGAGGTTCAGGTCGACGTCGTCCACGCCGCCCGAGGTCTTCGCCGCGAAGTAGTAGCGCAGCGCCTCCGGGTCGAGCCCGGCATCGAGGTACGTACGCGCCATCACGAACGTGCCGCGCGACTTGCTCATCTTCGCGCCGTCCACCGTCAGGTAGCCGTTGACGTGCAGCCGCGTGGGCGCGCGCAGGCCGGCCGCGTGCAGCACCGCCGGCCAGAACAGGCCGTGGAAGTTGACGATGTCCTTGCCGATGAAGTGGTGCATCTCGGTCGCGCCCGCATCGCGCAGGAAGCGGTCGAAATCGATGCCGCGGCGCTCGCACAGCATCTTGAAGCTCGACAGGTAGCCGATCGGCGCATCCAGCCAGACATACAGGTACTTGCCGGGCTGGCCGGGAATCTCGAAGCCGAAATAGGGCGCGTCGCGCGAGATGTCCCAGGCGCGCAGGCCGCCCTCGGCGTCCAGCCATTCCTGCAGCTTGGCCTTGACGCCGGGAATCGCGACGTCACCCGCCAGCCAGTCGCGCAGGAAGCCTTCGAGCTTGCCGACCTCGAAGAAGAAATGCTCGGACTCGCGCAGTTCCGGCGGGGTGCCGCTGAGTACCGAACGCGCGTCGCGCAGTTCCGTCGGCGCGTAGGTGGCGCCGCAGTTCTCGCAGTTGTCGCCGTACTGGTCGGCTGCCGCGCAGTTGGGGCAGGTGCCCTTCACGTAGCGGTCGGGCAGGAACATGCCCTTGCTCGCGTCGAAGAGTTGCGCGACGGAGCGGCGGCTGATGTAGCCGGCCGAATCGAGCGTCGTGTAGATGGCCTGCGTCAGCTCGCGGTTGGTCGCCGAATTCGTCGAATCGTAATGGTCGAAGGCCACGCCGAAATCGGCGAAGTCGCGCTCGTGGCTGGCCTGGATGCCGGCGATGAAAGCCTCCGGCGTGGTGCCGGCCTTTTCCGCAGCGAGCATGATCGGCGTGCCGTGCGTGTCATCGGCGCAGACGAAATGCGCGGTGCGCCCGGACATGCGCTGCGCGCGCGTCCAGATGTCGCCCTGGATGTAGCCGACGAGGTGGCCCAGGTGCAGCGGCCCGTTGGCATAGGGCAGGGCGCAGGTAACGAGGATGTCGCGGGGCATGGGCGATGCGGCGCGAAAAAAAGGGCGGCAAGTATCGCACGCACCCGGATGGCGCTCCCGTGCCCGCTACGAAAACGGCCCGGTTTCCCGGGCCGTTTTCGTCGCATCGAACTTGAAGCGTCAGCTCACTCGGCGCGCTGCCAGGTGGCCGTGCGGCAGAACACCATCTTGCAGCCGGTGACCTCGAGCTTGTTGCCCGCGAGCTTGACGCTCTTGACCTTGAAGGTGTCGCCGGACGACGGCTTGAAGCCCTCGCCGCCACCCCAGCCGCCGTTGATGGGCTTGAGGTTCCAGAGCACGTTCATGCCGATGGTCGACTGGCCCTTCTTGGCGCCACTGCACTTGTCGCACTTCGCCGCCGCCGGGTTCACCGCCTCGACGATCTTCGCGGCATAGGTACCGTTCTTGGCCTGGTAGACCTCGGTGATGGTCATGACCTTGCCGGTCTCGTCGTCGATCGTCTTCCAGCGGCCGACCGGCGAATTCTGCGCCGAGGCGATGGCCGGAACGGCCAGCATCAGCAGGGCGAGCATCTTGATGCGCATGGGTCCCCCTCAGGACGTGTCGATTCCCCTGCGCCGTTGCGCAGATTGCGGCCTTTATACCGGAATCGGCAGGGGCTGGTAGCGGCCTGCAGCCGCTTGTTCAGGGCGCAAAAAAGAAGCCCGGCTTTCGCCGGGCTTCCCTGTCACGCGATGCAGCTCGGGCTTAGAACTTGTAGCCCAGGCTGAAGTACACGCGACGGCCCACCGGATCGGCACCGATGGTGTAGTCGTAGAACGGATAGCCGGTGTTGCTGTTGTCTTCGCGGTACTGGTTGTTCAGCACGTTGTTGACGGTGACGGACGCCGTGAGGTTCGGGCCGAACTTCTTGGCGACCTGCAGGTTGTACAGCATGTACGGCGGCAGGCGGCGCGGCGAGAAACCACCGGCCGTGTTGGTGAAGTCCTGCCCGGCCCAGTTGCCGTTCGAGCCGTAGCGCGTGCCGAACACCGTGGTCGACCAGTCACCCTTGGACCAGCTCACGGTGCCGCGCACGCGGCTGCGCTGGTCGCTGATCAGCACGCTGTCGCGGTAGTCGATCAGCTCGTCGCCCTCGAACTGCTTGTACTTGTTCGTGAGGTTGAGCGAGTAGCCGAGCTCGATGCCGAACTTGCCCCAGCGGTCCGTATCGAAGCGGTAGCGGTACGTGGCGTCGATGCCGCTCGAGTCCTGGAGCGCGGCGTTGATGTACGCCGAGTTCAGGCCGACGACCTGGTTGTCGAGCGACGTACCCGGGTTCGACGGCAGGCGCGTGACCAGGCTGATGATGTTCTGGCAGAACGCCGAGTTGATCCCGTTCTCGAACGGCGAGCCATCCGGGTTGACGCCCAGGCGGCAGTTGGCTTCGTTCTGCAGGATGTACGTGGAGCTCAACTGGGTCGCGGCGTCTTCCAGCTTGATGCGCCAGTAGTCAACCGAGAGGTCCATGCGGTCCATGATGTCCCACACGAAGCCGCCGGTGAACGACTCGCCCTCTTCTTCCTTCAGGAGCGGGTTGCCGGCGATGCGCGTCTGAGCCTGGTACAGCGTGCGGTCGCCCGACACGTTGCACTGCACGCGGGTGCGCGGGGTGGCCGGGGTCGGCTGGCCGACACCGGTGCCCGAGCGGCAGGAGTACTCGTCGAGGATCGTCGAGAACGACGCGGCGCCCTCGGCGAAGACGAGCTGCATGTCCGGCGCGCGGAAGCTGGTCGCGTACGACGAGCGCAGCAGCAGGCTCTCGAACGGACGGAACTCCAGGCCGATGTTGTAGGTGATCGCGTCGTCGACGGCGGTGATGTCGTCGTACTTGTCGTAGCGGCCTGCGAGCTGCGCGGTGAGGTTGCTCAGGATCGGTACGCGGAACTCGACGCCGGCGGCGTAACGGTCACGCTGGCCGTGGGTCTCGCCCGAGCTGGTCAGGTTGTAGATCGTCTGCTCGTCACGCGGACGCAGCTGGTCCGTGCGCGGATCGCTGAGCAGGTCGAACTCCTGGCGCGCGGCTTCGAGCACGCCGGCGAAGCCAAGGGCGCCTGCGGGCAGTTCGAACAGATCACCGCCAACGTTGAAGTTGAACGTCGAGGAGCCGGTCGTGCCCTGGTTGATGACGCGCGTCGCGATCGTCCGGTAGACCTCCGGGGTGATCGGGGTCGCCCAACGGTTCAGGTCGAGGCGGTAGGTCGGGTAGATGCTCGTGAAGCCGAGCTGCGGGCCGAGGAAGTAGTCATGCACAGCCTTCGCCAGCAGGCGCGGGCGGTCTGCTTCGTACTCGTACTTCGACGTGGCGAGCGACGCTTCCCAGTCGAAGCGCTCGCCGAACATGCCGGTCGCGCCGACCATCACGTCCCAGGTGTGCTCGTCGAACTTGGTGGTCGACGCTTCGGCGCCGCCGAGCTCGAACGGGTTGAACACGCGCTGGAGCTGGATCAGCGAACCGAACTGCGGGTCGTAGTAGACGCTGGTCGCGCCGCCGCTCGACGTGCGCATGAACTGGTCGCCCGACGTGCCCCAGAACTCGGTGCCGCCGGTGGCCGCGGCCTGGCTGTCGTAGTACGTCGCGCTACCGAACAGCTGGACGGTGTCGGTCAGGTCGAACGTGCCGTAGCCGTAGGTGGACCAGAACTCGCCCTTGTTCATGATCGAGCGCGAGCCAGGCTGCGTGAACGAGCCGCAGTACGTGCCACGCGCCGCCGTCGTGCGGACGGTGTAGCCGAAGCGATCGCAGGCTTCCTGGCCGGGGAAGTAGACGTTGTGGCCGAGCGGGCCGCTGGGCGAGCTCGACTGGCGGATCGCGATCAGCGACAGCGCCGGGTTCGTCAGGTCGCCGAGCGGGCCGTTGCGCGTGTCGGAAAGGAAATCGCGCTGGCTGGCGAAGACCGGCTCGTTCTGGCCGTACTGGAACGCGTAGACGGCGCTCCAGCGGTCGCCCGTGCGGCCGCCCGTGTATTCGAGGTTGACGCTGTCACCGCCGCCTTCGGTCGTGGTACCGACCGTGCCGCGGATGAAGTTGCCGTCGAAGTTCTTGCGCGTGACGATGTTCACCACGCCGGCCACGGCGTCGGAGCCGTAGATGGCCGAGGCGCCGCCGGTCAGCACTTCCACGCGCTCGATGATCGAGGACGGGATGGCGCGGATGTTGACGACGTTGTTGTCGCGGTTGTACGGCTGCGGGTACTGCGCCGGGCGACGGCCGTTGATCAGCGTCAGCGTGTAGCCGGGGCCGAGGTTGCGCAGGTTGACGACCTGGGCGTTCGGCGTGAAGCCGGTAACCGCGAGGTCGCCGGTGAACGACGACGTGGTGTTCTGCGTCAGCGTCTGCAGCATGTCGCCGACGGTCTGGAAGCCTTCGCGCTCGATGTCGTCGCGCGTGATGACGGTGACCGGAGCGGGGCCTTCGATCTGGTTGCGCGCGATGCGCGAGCCGACGACGGTGACGCGATCCAGCTCGGCCTGCGAATTCTGGGCCTGAGTGGTCTGCGGTTCGTCCTCATCCGTGTCCTGCGCGGCGTCCTGTGCGAACGCGAGGCCGGTGACGGGAAGGATCAGCGCGGCAAGCAGTGCGCTGGTGAGACGGCTGCGCTGCAGCCGCACGTTCTGTACTGACATTTGTATCCCCTAAAGTCGAAAATGGTCCTGACGAGGCCTTCCCGGGCCGTCCACTCCGTCAACCCTTTGACCGGCCGACGTTAACATGCCTTTAACGGTGTTCGCCAAGCGGGCCTCGGCTGTCCGAATGAATCTGGAGCATTTGTCTTGAACGATTCACTGGAAATGGCGCTTCTCACGGCGGAAAGCGTCATCGAATCAACGAGCTATCGGGACCTGGGGATGCGCCTCCAGCTCAGCGAGGGGGTTGCGGGCGTTGCTGTGAAGGCGACGGCCGGAATTCCTGTTGTTGCGCTGCAGCACGAGCTGGCCGCCGGGCTGTCCCGCGCCGGCGAGGCGGCCGGATTCCGCATCGCCAGCGTGCAGGTCGAGCACCGCATCGCGGTCCATCAGGTGCAGGGCGAGCTCAAGCCGCTGTCGTCGGTTCGCAACGTCATCGCGGTCGGCTCGGGCAAGGGCGGGGTGGGCAAATCGACGGTCACGGCCAACCTGGCGTTGGCGCTGGCGCGGGACGGCGCGCGCGTGGGCATTCTCGATGCGGACATCTATGGCCCCAGCATCCCGACCATGCTCGGGCTGTCGGGGCGGCCGGACAGCCCCGACGGCAAGTCGATCGAGCCGCTGCGCGCGCACGGGGTGGAGGCGATGTCGATCGGGCTGCTGGTCGAGCAGGACACGCCGATGATCTGGCGCGGCCCGATGGCCACGTCCGCGCTTACCCAGTTGCTCAACGACACGCGCTGGGGCGATCTCGATTACCTGTTCGTCGACCTGCCGCCGGGCACCGGCGACATCCAGCTCACGCTGGCGCAGAAGATCCCGGTGGCGGGCGCGATCATCGTGACAACCCCGCAGGACGTCGCGACGCTCGACGCGCGCAAGGCGGTGAAGATGTTCGAGAAGGTGGGCGTGCCGATCCTCGGGCTGGTCGAGAACATGGCGACCTATGCCTGCTCCAGCTGCGGGCACGAGGACCACATCTTCGGCCACGGCGGCGCGGGAAGGATGGGCGAGGACTACGGCCTGCCCGTGCTCGGCAGCCTGCCGCTGGACCGCGGCGTGCGCGAGCAGGGCGACGCGGGCGTTCCGGTGGTGGCGAGTGCGCCGGAGTCGGCGGCCGCGCGTGCCCTTGTTTCGGCGGCGCGGCGGGCAGCCATCGCGCTGGCGCAGCGTCCCACGGTCGCCCGGCCGCTGTCCGTGTCGCTTCTCTGAGCCTTCGGCGCTTCCGGCCGGCCGCTAGAATGCCCGGTCCACGTCTTCCGCCGAGCCGCGCATGAGCATCAAGTCCGACCGCTGGATCCGTCGCATGTCCGAGCAGCACGGCATGATCGAGCCGTACGAGCCCGGGCAGGTGAAGCTTTCGCCGGCGGGCGAGCGCCTGGTCAGCTACGGCACGTCCAGCTACGGCTACGACGTGCGCTGCTCGCGCGAGTTCAAGG
>CAZNRZ010000012.1:0-18379 GCA_964575535.1 uncultured Lysobacter sp.
GAACGGGGCTTCGTCGGTGAGCGTGTAGAGGATCTTCGGCGTGTTCGACATGGGGCTCTCAAAGGGAGGGAGTGCGCGCGGCCAGCGGCGCTGGCGGGGCGACCGGGCCGACCATTGTCGCGTCCGGGCGCGATGCGGGCAAAACCCGACGCGGCATGAGCGCAGAACGTCGACGAGCGAAGCCGTATGGCCTCAGGCCTGTCCCCAGCGGCCGCTGCGCTTCATCGCGCCCCACTGGTGCTTGGTGCCGCGGAGCCACTGCCACGTGCCGCGGACCCGCCAGAGCGTATTGAGCTGGCGGTAGCCGAAGTTCTCGAAGACCGCCATTGCGAACAGCAGCAGCATGTCGCGGCGGCGCTCGTAGACGCGGAACGACAACGTCTCCAGCAGCAGCCCGTTCACCGACAGCAGGATGCCCATGCCGAGCGCCACCGACAGGAACACGACGAGCGCCACCGGCGAAATGATCCCGAGGACCCACCCGGCGATCATGAAGACGTAGCCGCACAGCTCGATGACCGGCCCGATCCACTCGAACAGCGCCATGAACGGCCAGGCCAGCGCGCCGGCGGCGCCGGGCCGCGGCCCGAACGCCCAAGGCGGATGCGCGATGAGGCTCTCGGCCAGGCCACGCTGCCAGCGGCTGCGCTGGCGCCCGAGCGTGCCCATGTCCTCCGGGCATTCGGTCCAGCAGATCGGATCGGGCAGGTAGCGGATGCGATACGGAATTCGCCGCTCGCGGTGCCAGCGGTGCAGGCGCACGACCAGGTCCATGTCCTCGCCCACGGTGTCGGTGCGGTAGCCGCCGACAGCCTCCACACGCGCCCGGTCGAACAGGCCGAAGGCGCCCGAGATGATCAGCACGCCATTGACCGGCGACCAGCCCAGCCGACCGAACAGGAAGGCGCGCAGGTATTCGACGATCTGCAGGCGCGCGAGCAGGTTGCCGGGCAAGCCGGACTTGACCAGGAAGCCGCCACGCACCTCCGAGCCGTTCGCGATGCGCACCGTGCCCCCGGCGGCCACCGTGCGCTCGTCCTCGATGAAGGGCTGCACCACGCGCAGCAGCGAATCGCGCTGCAGGATCGAATCGGCGTCGACCGCGCAGAACAGCCCATGCCGGGCCACGTTGATGCCGACGTTGAGTGCGTCGGCCTTGCCGCCGTTCTCCTTGTCGACCACGCGCAGGTTGCCGTAGCGCAGCGAGCGGTAGACGCCGCGGACGGGCTTGTGCGGCACCGCCAGACGCATGACCTCCGGATGCGGGACCAGCTCGAATTCCTCGATGAGGACGTCGAGCGTGCGGTCCTTCGAACCGTCGTTGATCACCACGACCTCGAAGTCCGGGTACTGCAGTTGCAGCATCGAGCGCACCGAGGTGCGGATGGTGGCTTCCTCGTTGTAGCCCGGCACCAGCAGGGAGATCGCCGGCTCGATGCCCAGGTACGGCGCGTCCGTGCCGTACTCGGCGCGCTGGCGCATGTAGCTGCGCAGCGAGAACATCGAGAGGATGTTGAGCACCAGGTAGCCGCCGTTGAGCAGCACGAAGTAGCTGATGAAGAAGATCTGCGTGGCGAGGATGACGCGTTCGGTCATGGCGTCTCGCCCGTGGACAGGCGCTCGGCCAGCGCGCGTTCCAGCGCTTCGCGGCCGTAGCGATCGGCGATGGTGGGCACGAGCGCCTGCAGCTGCGCTTGGCTCGCGCGCGGCAGGTCGACAAGCGTGTCGGCCGCCTGCCGGCGTACCCACCAGCTGCGGTCCGACAGCAGCGGCAGCAGCACCTCGGCGTCTTCGGCGCGGGCCTGGCGGCGCAGCGCCGTGACCGCCGCCAGCCGGACGCCCGGATCCTCGTCGGCAAAGGCACGGATGAACAGCTCCCGGTCGCGCGGGTCACCCAGTTCGTCGAGCGCCTGCAGCGCGGCCTGGCGGTCGCGGGCGTCAGGGTCGGAGAGCGCGCAACGGCGGGCCCAGGGCGCCACGCGTGCAGGCTCGGCGCAGGCCAGCAATGGCACCAGCCGCGACACCTGGTTCGGCGCGCGGGTCTCGAGCAGCGCCAACAGCGGCGGTGTGACCGCGTCGACGCCCGCGCCGCGGCACAGCGCCACCATGCGCTGGCCGCCCCAGTCCGGGCGCAGGAGCGACATGGGCAGCAGCCGGTGCATCGCCGCGTGCGCATCCATCGCCACCAGTGCCTGCGCGGCGGCCAGCGACACGAAGGGGTTACGCACGTTCACCAGCGGCTCGACGTCGCGCCAGTACGTCCGGTCGCCCAGGTGGCGGAGGCTCTCCAGCGCCACCAGCCGGCGGCGCACGCCGGGGCGACGCAGGAGCCGACGGGCATCGAGGTGCAGCCCGGTGCGATACAGCACCTCGTTGAGGCGGTCGGTGGCGTCGCCGCGCAGCTGGCGCTGCACGCGATTCCACAGCATGAGCCACCACAGCCGGCGCCGGCCACGCAGTCGACCGAGTGCGGGGAAGGTGGAGTGGTCGATGCCCGCCAGCGCCAGACGCGGCCGCCAGAGGGCGTTGAAGGCGTCGCGCTGGCGCCGCTCCCGCGTGGCCCAGGCCGATACGAGCAGGACCTGGACGAGCACCAGCAGAGTTACCGCCGCGAGGCCCGCTGCGACGATCGCGGCGATGCGTAGCGCGGTATCGGCGGGCAGCCAAGCGCCGATCTGCGCGAGCAATGGATGGCTGGACGTCGGACTCAGAAGCGGCGCTCCAGACCGATGCCGATGCCCTCGCGTGTATAGAAGTTGCCCTGGCGGGTGCGGCCGAAGTTCCAGAGCAGCGCCCAGTCGCCGAAGGCGTGGCGGCCGAACAGCGTGGTGGCGCGCACCTCGCTGGCCACGACGACCGGGCCGAGCAGCGCGGCCTCGCGGCCGCCGCCGATTTGCAGGCCGATCTCGCTGCCGTCCGCGTACGCCCGCGCGAGGCGCAGGTCGTGCCCGGCCGACGTCTGCCCGGCCAGGCGCGTCAGGCCGATGGTATAGGCCATGCGCCACGGACCGGCGTAGCGCTCGGCGCCGACGCTCAGGCGTTGCACGTCGACATCGCGGTACGCGCTGCGCCGCCAGCTGGCGGCGCCCACCCAGCCATCGCCGAAGACGCGCTGCAGGCGAAGGTCGATGTGATGGGCGGGCAGGAAATCGGCAGCCGCCACGACGCCGACTTCGGGCTGGAATGACCAGCCCGCGCCCATTGGCAGCACCGCGCCGAGTTCGACGCCCGCATCGCGCAGGCCGAAGCGGTGCTCCGACAGCGCGGCGCCGTAGAACCCCGACCGGTCAGCCGGCAGCCGGCGGGCGTCCAGGCGCACGCTGCGCCATGGATCGAAACCGCGATCGAGATGATCGTAGCGCGCCGACAACGCCAGGCTGCGGCGGTCGCGCGATACCGGGACCTCGCGTGCAGCCGCGTCGCTGTCGTCGCGCGGCGCCACGAACTGCCCCTCACCGGCCGTCGCCGCGGCTGCCTGCGCCAGCGCCGTGCGCACTTCCGGATCGTCGGGTGCGATGCGCGCTGCGCGCTCTAGGGTGACCACCGCCTCACGTGCGCGCCCGGCCCACAGCAACGCCAGCCCCTGCCCGAGCAGGTAGTCGGCGTTGTCGGGTTCGGCTTCCAGCAGTGGCCCGTACAGCGCAAGTGCCTGCGCGTGCTCGCCGTTCCAGGCGCGCACGCGCGCGAGCAGGAAACGCGCCTCGTCGTCGCCAGGCGCTGCCGCCAAGCGCTGCTCCAGCAGGTGCGCGGCGCTCGAATAGTCACGCGCGGCCGCGAGCCCGCGCGCCTGATCGAGCGACTGCGCCGACGCCTGCGTCGCCAGCAGCGCCAGTACCAGTGCCATCGCGGCGCGCCTCATGGGTTTCTCCGCATCAGGCGGCGGATGCGCGCCAGCAGCTCCTCGGGCTGGAACGGCTTGGTGACGTAGTCGTCGGCGCCCAGCTCGAGCGCGCGCACGATGTCCGCCTCGCGCGCCTTGGCGGTAAGCATCAGCACCGGCACGCGCGCCCACGCCGGCTGCGCGCGCAGGCGTTCCACGATCTCCAGCCCGTCGTGAAACGGCAGCATGAGGTCCATCAGCACCAGATCCGGCACTGCGCCCGCGCCGATGCGCGCGAGCGCGGCACGGCCGTCGGCCACGTGCTCGACCGCGAAGCCATGCCGCTCGAGCAGGAAACGGACGATGAACGCGACGTCTTCCTCGTCCTCGACGATCAGTACCCGAGTCGATTGGCTCATCCAGCATCCTCGTGTCGCGGCCCTGCACCCGGCCAGTGGCGGAGATTCTCGGTGATCAGCGCCGCCAGCTCGGCCGCGTCGTTGCGCGACTTCACCAGCCGGCGCAGCACGACGTCATTTTCGGGCAAGTCCATGTCCTGCGCCGAAAAGATGATGGCGGGCACCGGCGCCCGCGCCGCGCTCAACTCGGGCAGCAGCTCGGTGCCGTCGCCGTCGGGCAGCATCAGGTCGAGGATCACCAGGTCGTGCCGGCGCCGGGCGAGTTCCGTTCGTGCTTCGGCGAGCGTGGCGGCCTGGTGGAGCTGCAGGGACTCCGCGGCGAGCAGGCGCGCGAGCAGCTCGCGCACGTCGGGGTCGTCCTCCACGTGCAGCACGTCGGGCCGACTGCGCGAGCCGCTGCGCAGGCAGCTGCGAACGGCATCGGCCACGTGGCCGGGATCGAGTGGTTTGGACAGCCAGTCCACCACGCCGATGGCGCCGCCGCGTACGCCGCGCTCGCCCTGCATGCCGAGCAGCAGCACCGGCAGGTGGCGATAGCTCGGCTGCGAGCGGACCTCGCGCAGGAACGCGGGCGCGGCATCGTCGGCCAGCGCGAGGTCGATCGCCAGGCCGCTGACGCCCGGCCGTTGGAGCATCGCGCGCGCCTGCGACGCGGCCACCGCCACGTCCACCTGGTAACCGTGGTGTTCTAGCATCCGCGCGAGCTCGCGCGCCGTCGCACGGTCGTCGGAGAACATCACCAGGCGCGGGCGCGCGCCGCCCGATACGTTCATCGCAACGACTGCATCGCCCGCCGACTCGGGCGTGCCGGGCACTTCGGGCAGCCATACGCGAAAGCGGGTTCCCTCGCCGGCGGCGGTCTGGAACCCGATGCCGCCGCCCATCTGTTCCACCAGCGAGCGTGTGATCGCGAGCCCCAGCCCGGTGCCACCGCGCAGGCGCGCATCGGACGCGTCGGCCTGTGCGAAGCGCTCGAACACGTGCGGCTGGAACGCCTCAGGGATGCCCGCGCCGTGGTCCTGCACGGCGACCTCGATGCCCTCGTCGCGTCGCAGCACCTCCACGAGCACGCGTCCGTCGCGCGGCGAGTGCTTGATCGCGTTGGACAGCAGGTTCGCCATCACCTGCGCGAAGCGGTCGGGGTCCACCAGCGCGTGGCCATGCGCGCCGGGGCGGAGCTCGAGGCTGACGTCGAATTCGCGCGCATACGGCCCGATCTGCTCCACCGCGTGCGCCACCAGCGCGCGCACGTCGGAAGGCTGCGGCTGCAGCTGCATGCGTCCCGATTCGAGCTTCTCGATGTCGAGGATGTCGTTGATCAGGCGCACCAGGCGCTCGGTGTTCTTGTTGGCGATATCGAGCAGTGGAAGCGCGGGCGCCGGCACGTCGCCGGCCAGCCCCGAGGCCAGCATCGACAGCGAGCCGCGGATCGAGGTGAGCGGCGTGCGCAGCTCATGGCTGATCGTGGAGATGAACTCGTTCTTGAGCTGCTCGGCGCGCATGCGTGCGGTGATGTCGACGGCGACCGTGAGCACCTGGCGGCCGCCATCGCCCGGGTCGAAGGGCCGCTTGAGCACCTGCAGCCAGCGCGCCGCGCCGTGTGCGTCGGTGACCTGCACTCGATCGCCGCGCCATTCGTCATCGTCGAGCACCAGCGATTCATCGCCCTGCAACAGCGGTGCGACCGTCGCACACCGGGCGACATGCTGTGGGCTACGCCCCTCCACCTGCGACGGATCGAGCATGAGCAGGTCGCAGAAGGCGACGTTGCACAGCACGAAGCGCCCGTCGGCATCGCGCACGAAGATGAGGTTCTCGTCGGTGTCTACGATCGTGCGCAGGAAGCGCCTTTGCGAGTCGAGCGCGCGGCGCGTGCGCGACGCCTCGGTGATGTCGCGCACGATGGCCAGGTGCCCGTCGTGCGTGGTGACGATGCGTGCCTCGTACTCGCTGTCGCCATCGGCCACTTCGAAGGCGTGCACGCCGGCGTGCGGGGATCGTGCCCGCGCGCGCAGCATCGTGGCGATCGCGTTGGACACTGGCGGTTGCTGCGCCGTGAGCGGATGCGTCTCGCCGTCGACATCCACCTGCCAGAGCGTGTCGGGCACGGCCTCGACAATCGCCGCCTGTCGCGCCGCCGCCTCCCGCGCGTCGTCCAGAAGGCGTGCGCGCTCGCGCAGGTTGCGGTTGACGGCGACCATCGCCGCGAGCAGGAGCAGCAGCGCGCTGCCGCTGCCCGCGATGTTCAGCCATCGCGCGCGCTTGACCTGTGCGCCCAGCGCGCGTCGCTCGGCGGCCAGGCCTTCGCGCACGTCGTTCTCGAGCCCGTCGAGCAGCAGGCGCACGTGGTCCATCGCCTGGCGGCCACCGGCGCTGCGAACGCGCTCCGCCGCCGCCGCACGGCCCTGCATGCGCACGGCGTCGACATTGGAGCGCGCCAGTTGCAGGCGAAGCGAGATCGCCTGTTCGAGCTCGCGCATCCAGGCTTCGCGGCCGGGCGCGTGGCCGACGAGTCGCGCGAGTTCCGCACGCTGATACGCGACGCGCTGCTGGCCGGTGCGGTAGGGCCGCAGGAACGCCGGATCCGCGGTGATGACGTAGCCGCGCATCCCGGTTTCCACGTCCTGCAGCGCGGACAGCGTGCCCTGCGCCGCGGAGATCAGCTGCAGGCTGCGCGCCACCGACGCGTTGGCCTGCAGGAGGGCGTGCTGCGTGCGGTGTGCAAGCACGCCCAGTGCGAGCAGCAGAAGCAGTGCCAGTGCGAAGCCGAGGTTGTGGAGGCTGGCGGTGCGGTCGCGCATTCGAAGGTCCGGTGCGGATCAGTGCCTGGTGACGACCGTGCGGGCCGGTGTCCCTGCCGCCTGTATGCGTGGCGCCCGGCTCAGCCTGCGGAACCCTCGCCCGCCCCACAGCACTTCTTGTACTTCTTCCCGCTGCCGCAGGGACAGGGCGCGTTGCGCTCGGGCGTGTCGGCGCGGCGGATGGGCTCGCGCGGGGTGAGCGCGTGGATGCGGTGGTGGTGGAGGTCGTTGAGCATGCCGGGCAGGCTGCCGATGATCTCCAGGCGCTGCCTGTAGTCGATCGGCGTGCCGGGTTCGGCCGGGTCTTCGCCGAGGATCTCGCCGGAGGCGAGCCGGTCGAGCAGGTCGAAGATCTCCTCGATCCAGTCGTTCTCGTCCAGCCAGGCTTCCCAGGCCTTCTCGCGCAGCTCGACGCCGGCGAAGAAGCCGGCGGCCCAGTCGTGGCCGACGTCGAGTTCGTCGTCCTCGTGCTCGTCGAGGTTGTCGGGCAGCCACAGCAGCGGGGCGTAGGCGTCGGGCAGGTCGTCGTCACCGAAGCGCACGCGCTGCGCGGCCATGGCCGCGTGGGTGGCGAGCAGGGCGTCGACCTCGCGCGCTTCCGCGTCGTCGGACCAGCGCGGCGGCGTGCCCCAGACGGCCGGTGCCCAGTCCGCCTGCGCGATGGTTTCCGGCGCGAGGGCGATCGCGGTGAGGTAGCCGTCCAGCGCCTCGAGGTTCAGGCCCTTGAACGGCACCGCGCGCTGGTCGAGCAGGTCGGACAGGCGCTCGATCTGCGCGTCGTCGAGGCTGGGGGCGGCTTTCATGGGGGATCCTGCGGTACGGGCGGCCATGGTAGTGCGCGCCGCGCCACGGGCAAAAAAAAGCGCGGCCGAAGCCGCGCCGGAGAGAGGCGGTGGGGTTCAGCGCACGTCGAAGTCGCGCGTCTGTACGGTCTGCCCGTTGTGCATGATTTCCACGCGGTAGCGGCCGGCCGGCCAGCCGTCGGGCTTGCTGATGTGGAATTCGTGCGCGGCGGCGGCGCCGGCGGTGAGTTCCTTGGTCTGGCTGTCGACCTCGGTGGGCGCGGCATTGCCGTCGGTGCCGAGATAGGTCCAGCGCGCGCCCAGCGTGCCGCTGGTGTTGGCGGCGGTGTTGACCGAGGCGTGGAGCGTGTCGCCGGTGCCGAACGAGGTGGCCGGCGAGGGCACGCGGTTGTCGGCGCCAACCGAGGTGCCGAGCTGCAGGTCCATGACGCCTGCCGTGGACGCGGTGCCCGGCATCGGCTGCGGGTCGGGCATGGGCGCGGTGGCGGGGGCGGTGTCGACCGGCGCGACGGCCGGCGCGGGGTCATCCTTCTTGCAGGCCGACAGCGCGACGGTGGCGGCGAGTGCGACGGCGAGGATGCGCGGGGTGGTGGTCGTCATGCGGGGGTCTCCTGTCAGGCGTTGTCGTCGTGGGCCGGGATCACCAGCACCTGCCCGGGGCGGATGCGGTCCGGGTCGTCGAGCTGGTCGCGGTTGGCGTCGAAGATCGCGCGCCAGCGGCTGGCCCGGCCGTAGAACTGCTGGGCGATGTGCGAGAGCGTGTCGCCCTTCTCCACCGTGTAGCGCTGCGCCTCGGGCGTGGCGCCGGTGCTGCCGCCGCCCTGCACGCTGCTGGTGCCGCTGCGCACGTTGGAGAAGTCGGGCGCGCCCGGCTGCGCATTGGAGCTGCCGGAGCGCACATTCGAGAAATCGGGGGTCTGCGGGGTCATGGGATGGCCTCCTGTCGAGCGGCGCCACCCTCGCATCCGATTGGTTAAGGCGGCGGTAGCCCGCCGTGAAGCGGCAATAACGTCACTGCCGTTCGTCGCGCACCGCGGCTGGCGCGGGCGTACCGTGCGTGGCGCGCCAGGGATTGATGTCCAGCCCGCCGCGGCGTGTGTAACGCGCTTCCACCGAGAGCATGGCCGGCTGCAGCAGCGCGTGCAGGTCGACGAAGATGCGCTCGACGCACTGCTCGTGGAATTCGCAGTGGTCGCGGAAGGAGACGAGGTAGCGCAGCACGCTGGCGTGGTCGAGCGCGGGGCCGCGGTAGGCGATGGTCACCCGCGCCCAGTCGGGCTGGCCGGTGACCGGGCAGTTGGACTTGAGCAGCGAGGAGGCCAGCGTCTCCTCGACCTCGCGCGCGCCGTCGCGCAGCGCGAGCAGGCCGGCATCGGGCGGGCCGTAGTGCGTGATGTCGGCTTCGATCGCGTCGAGCAGGATCGCCGGGCTGCGCCGGTCCACCGGCGGCAGGCCGAAGGCGACGTCGACCGCCGCGCCGGCGGCCGTCGAAAGATCGGCGGCGATGCGCGCGCGCACGTCCTCGTAGCCGTCGAAGGCGGTGGCGTTGAACGAGTTGAGGTAGAGCTTGAGCGACTTGGACTCGACCAGGTTCGGCGACGCCGCCGGCACGCACAGCGTCGCGGTCGCCACGTGCGGCTTGCCGCGCGCATCGAGCCAGGAGAGCTCGTAGGCATGCCAGCGGTCGTGGCCGGTGAACGGCAGGGGCGTGTCGACGCCGATCTGCGCGCGGCCCTGCGCGCGCGGGATCGGAAACAGCAGCGAGGCGTCGTACTCGCGCGGGTAGTCGACGCTGCGGCCGAGCGGGATCGCGGGGTCCATCGTGCTCACGACGCGGGCGTCTCCAGGAAATCGAGCGCGGCCTGCAGCATCGTGCGCATGCCGACGTCGAGCGCGCCCTCGTCGAGCATGAACTCGGGCGAATGGTTGCTCGGCGCCGTCGCAGGGTCCGTGCCCTTGGCGGTGGCACCGACGAACCAGAACAGCCCGGGCACTTCCTTCGCGTAGTACGAGAAATCCTCGGCGCCCATCTGCAGCGGCGGCTCCAGCAGGTTCGCGTCGCCGACCGCGGCCTTCAGGCTCGGCAGCATGCGCGCGGTCAGCGCCGGATCGTTGTAGGTGACGGGATTGCCGGGCGAGTCGGGCACGTTGGCCTCGACGGTCGCGCCATGCGCGGCGCCGACGTGCGTGGCGACGTTCTTGAGGTCGGCGAATACCTTCTGCCGCATGGCCTCGTCGAACGTGCGGATGGTGCCGACGAGCTGCACCTCGTCGGGAATGATGTTGTAGCGGATGCCGCCGTGGATCGAGCCGAAGCTCACGACTGCGGGCAGCTTCGCGATGTCGGTGCGGCGCGCGACGATGGACTGCGCGCTGCCGACGATGTCGGCGGCGGCGACGATCGGATCGATACCGCCCCACGGCCGCGAGCCATGCGTCTGCCGGCCGCGCACGCTGATGTTGAAGCGGTCGGAGGCGGCCATCAGCGGGCCCGGTCGCACGGCGACCTGCCCGACCTGCAGCGTCGAGAACACATGCAGGCCGAAGATCGCGTCCGGCTTGAAATCGCGGAACAGGCCTTCCTCCAGCATCAGCGACGCGCCGCCCTGCTCGCCCGCCGGTGCGCCCTCCTCGCTGGGCTGGAAGACCAGCATCACCTGCCCCGGAAGCTGCGCGCGCATGTCGACCAGCGACTTCGCGATGCCGAGCAGGATGGCCGTGTGCGCGTCGTGGCCGCAGGCGTGCATGACGCCGGTGGTCTGGCCGTTGAACTCGGTCGTCACCTTCGAGGCGAACGGAAGCGCATTGCGCTCGGTCACCGGCAGCGCGTCCATGTCGGCGCGCAGCGCGAGCTTCGGCCCCGGCCGCCCGCCTTCGATGATCGCCACCACGCCGTGGTGGGCGATGCCCGTGCGCGGCTTCAGGCCCATTTTGCGCAGCGCATCGGCGACCTTCTTCGAGGTCTGCGCTTCGCGGTTGGACAGTTCGGGAAACTGGTGGAAGTCGCGGCGCCAGGCCACGACCTGCGCGTTCACCGCGTTGGCGGCGGCATCGACTTCGGGACGCGCGGCGGCGTCGGCCGGCGGCGCGGCCAGGCCGAGGAGCGCGACGAGGGACGCGGCGAGCAGCGCAGGGCGCATGGGTTCGACTCCGTGGAAGGCCAGCGATGCTAACCCGGGGTCGGGCATCGCCGGCGCGCGGGCGCGGTGGGGACATGCGACGCCCTGCGCAGTTCGCTTGCGTGGCACCGGCAGGCGGCACTGCGACGCGAGGGGACGCATCGCATGCGCGTGCTCGAGCGGTCGGTCGGGCAGCGCTGGCGCATTGCGGCCGCATCCACGCGTCACGACCCACGTCGTCGAATCGACGTTCAAACGGGTGCGTGGCCTGCAGGTCAGCGCATTCAGAGCCCTCTGCCTCCCGGAGAGGGTCCGGTGCAGGCAGGAAGCGAGCTACCGACGGGATCAATGTCCATGGATACCCGCTTCCGCGGGTATGACGGACGCCCTGGCATCGATCCGACCTAGCCGCGCAGCATCTCCGCATGATGCGCGAGGTGCCCGTCGATGAAGCTGGCGATGAAGTAGTAGCTGTGGTCGTAACCGTCGCGCAGGCGCAGGTCCAGCGGATGGCCGGCCGCGTCGCAGGCCTCGCGCAGCAGTTCGGGTTTCAGCTGCGTATCGAGGAATTCGTCGGCCAGGCCCTGGTCGACCAGCAGCGGCAGGCGCTCGGTCGCGTGCGCGATCAGCTCGCAGGCGTCCCATTGGCGCCAGGCATCGCGGTCATCGCCCAGGTACGCGCTGAACGCCTTCCGGCCCCAGGGCACCTGCGTGGGCGCGACGATCGGCGAGAACGCCGACACGCTGCGATAGCGCCCCGGATTGCGCAACGCGCAGACGAGCGCGCCGTGCCCGCCCATCGAATGGCCACTGATGCCGCGCGCGTCGCTGGCCGGAAACCTCGATTCGATCCACGCCGGCAGTTCGTGCACCACGTAGTCGTGCATGCGGTAGTGCGCGTCCCACGGCGGCTGGGTGGCATCGAGATAGAAGCCCGCGCCGATGCCGAGGTCGTAGCCCTCCGCATCGGCCACGTCCGCGCCGCGAGGCGACGTATCGGGCGCCACGAGGATCAGCCCGTGCTCGGCCGCGCACCGCTGCGCGCCGGCCTTGGTGATGAAATTCTGCTCGCTGCAGGTCAGGCCCGACAGCCAGTACAGCACCGGGCACGGACCACTCATCGCCTGCGGCGGCAGGTAGACGCCCACGCGCGTGCGCAGGCCGAGCGTCGACGATTCGATCTCGTAGACGTCCTGCCAGCCGCCGAAGGACGCATGGCGCTCGATGCGCTGCATCAGAAGTGCACCACGCTGCGGATGGATTCGCCGGCGTGCATCAGGTCGAAGGCGCGGTTGATGTCGTCGAGCGGCATCGTGTGCGTCACGAACGGCGCGAGCTCGATGTCGCCGCGCATCGCGTCCTCGACCATGCCCGGCAGCTGGCTGCGGCCCTTTACGCCGCCGAAGGCGGTGCCCTTCCACGTGCGCCCGGTCACCAGCTGGAACGGCCGCGTGCTGATCTCCTGCCCCGCGCCGGCGACGCCGATGATCACGCTCTGGCCCCAGCCGCGGTGCGCGCATTCCAGCGCGGCGCGCATCACGCCCACGTTGCCGATGCATTCGAAGCTGTGGTCCACGCCCCAGCCGGTCATCTCGACGATCACCTGCTGCACGGGCTTGTCGAAGTCCTTCGGGTTGACGAAGTCGGTGGCGCCGAACTGCTTCGCCATGTCGAACTTCGACGGATTGGTGTCGATGGCGATGATCCGCCCGGCCTTCGCCTGGCGCGCGCCCTGGATCACCGCCAGGCCGATGCCGCCGAGGCCGAACACCGCGACCGAATCGCCTTCCTGCACCTTCGCGGTGTTGTGCACCGCGCCGATGCCGGTGGTGACGCCGCAGCCGAGCAGGCAGACGTGCTCGGGGTTCGCATCGGGGTTCACCTTCGCCAGCGAGACCTCGGCCACCACCGTGTACTCGCTGAAGGTGCTGCAGCCCATGTAGTGGTAGAGCGGCTGGCCTTCATACGAAAAGCGCGAGGTGCCGTCGGGCATCACGCCGCGGCCCTGCGTCGCACGCACCGCCACGCACAGGTTGGTCTTGTTGGACCTGCAGAACAGGCACTCGCCGCATTCGGCGGTGTAGAGCGGGATCACGTGGTCGCCCGGCTTCACCGACGTCACGCCTTCGCCCACCTCGACCACGATGCCCGCGCCCTCGTGCCCGAGCACCACGGGAAACAGGCCCTCCGGATCCTCGCCGGAAAGCGTGAACGCATCGGTATGGCAGACGCCGGTATGCGTGACGCGGACAAGCACCTCGCCGGCGCGCGGCGGTTCGACGTCGATCTCGACGATGCGCAGGGGTTCGCCTGCGGCGAAGGCGACGGCGGCACGGGATTTCATGGCGACACTCCGGAAACGGGTCGGATCACTTGAGGTAGGAACGCACCAGCGCGGTCATCTCGTTGATGCGCGCGTCGCGTTCGGCGGCGGTGCTGGCAGGGCGCCCGAACGTCTCGCGCAGGTGCGTCTCCATCACGTCCGACATCAGGCCATTGGACGCGCCGCGGATGGCGGCGATCTGTTGCATCACCGGCGCGCAGTCGGCGCCGGCCTCGAGCGCGCGCTCGAGTGCCTCCACCTGCCCGCGGATGCGGCGCACGCGGGCGAGCACGCGTTTCTTCTCTTCGGGCGAATGCGGCATGGCGGGCACCGGTACGGTACTGGGGTAGGGTATCCGGTGCCGGGCGAAACGCAAGAAGTGCTGGCAGCGATCGCGACGCGTGTCCACAAGGCCGACTCGCCGGCGCGTGCACGAAACGCCACCGCCCGCGGCGCGATCGGGCGTGATTAACGACCTCTTCACCTCCGGATGCGTGCAATAGCCACCCTCGCGCGCGCGCCTCTCGGCCTGCGCCGTTCCATCGGACGCGCATGTACATCGAATCCAGGCATCACCTCACCGTGCACGGTGAAGGCGCTCCGACGTTCGTCTTCGCCCACGGCTTCGGCTGCGACCAAAGCATGTGGCGCTTGGTCGCGCCGCACTATGGCGAGCGCTACCGGACGATCTGCTACGACCTCGTCGGCAGCGGCCGATCCGATCTCGCCGCCTACGACACGGCCCGCCACGGTTCGCTGCAGGGACATGCCGACGACCTCGTCGAACTGATCCGGGCCACGGCGGATGGCCCCGTCGTCTTCGTGGGCCATTCGGTGAGCGCGATGATCGGCCTGCTGGCCGGCATCCAGGCGCCGGAGCTGTTCGCGGCGCAGATCTGGCTCGGCCCGTCGCCCTGCTACATCAACGACGGCGACTACGTCGGCGGGTTTTCCCGCGAGGACGTCGAGTCCCTGCTGGAAACGCTCGACAGCAACTACCTCGGATGGGCCAGCACGATGGCGCCGGCGATCATGGGCGCGCCCGGCCAACCGCAGCTGGCCGAGGAACTCACCAACAGCTTCTGTCGCACGGATCCGGAAATCGCCGGCCATTTCGCCCGCGTGACCTTCCTCTCGGACAATCGCGACGACGTGCCGCGGCTGCAGGTGCCGACGCTGATCCTGCAGTGCAGCGACGATCTCATCGCCCCCACCAGCGTGGGCGAGTACCTGCAGCGCACGCTTCCGCGCGGCACGATGAGGCTGATCGAGAACGTCGGCCATTGCCCGCACCTGAGCGCGCCCTGCGAGAGCATCGAGGCGATGGACGGCTTCCTGGAGTCGCTCGGCCTTGTCCGCACCGCGGCCGCATGAGGGCGCGGTGGACGTCGGCTCGCTGTACGACGAGGCGCCCTGCGGGCTGCTGCTGACCGCCGGCGACGGCGCGGTGCTGCGCGCCAACCGCACGTTCTGCCGCTGGGTCGGTGTCGATGCGGACGCGCTCGCGGGGCGCCGCTTCCAGGACCTGCTCACCATGGGCGGGCGCATCTTCCACCAGACGCACTTCGTCCCGCTGCTGCAGATGCAGGGCTCGGTGTCGGAGGTGAAGCTCGAACTGGTGCGCGCCGACGGCGAGCGCGTGCCGGTGGTGGTCAACGCGGTGCGCCGGCGCGACGGCGAGGCGATCCGCGACGAGCTGGCGGTGTTCATCGCCAAGGACCGCCATGCCTACGAGCGCGAGCTGATGCTCGCGCGCAAGCGCGCCGAGGAACTGGCCGCGCGGCACCTCGAAGCGCAGGAGGACCTGCGCCGCGCCGACCGCCGCAAGGACGAGTTCCTCGCGATGCTCGCTCACGAGCTGCGCAATCCGCTGGCGCCGATCAGCACGGCCGCGCAACTGCTGCGCGCCGCCGCGCACGAGCCCGAGCGCCTGCGTTCGCTGGCCGAGCTCATCGCGCGCCAGACCGCGCACCTCACCGAGCTGGTCGACGACCTGCTCGATGTCTCGCGGGTGACCCGCGGGCTGATCCAGCTCGACCGCGACAGCGTCGAGCTCGCCGGGATCATCGACGCGGCCGTGGAGCAATCGCGCCCGCTGGTCGAGGCGCGCCGGCACCAGCTGCGGACGCGCGTCGCGCGCGGCATCCTCGTCGACGGCGACCGCACGCGGCTGGTGCAGGTGCTGGTCAACCTGCTCAACAACGCGGCCAAGTACACGCCGCCGGGCGGGACGATCGACGTGGTGCTCGAGCAGGCCGACGGCGTCGCGTCGATCCACGTGACCGATACCGGCCTGGGCATCGATGCGACGCTCCTGCCGCACATATTCGACCTGTTCTCGCAGGCCGAGCGCACGCCCGACCGCACGCAGGGCGGCCTGGGCATCGGGCTCGCGCTGGTGCGCAGCCTGGTGGGCCTGCATGGCGGCTCGATCGAGGCGCACAGCGAGGGCGCGCATCGTGGCAGCCGCTTCACCGTGCGGCTGCCGTGCACCGTCGATGCGGCGCGCAGGCCCGAGGCCGACGCAGCGCGCGCGAGCGCCGTGCCCGTCGCTGCGCCGTTGCGCATCCTCGTCGTCGACGACAACACCGATGCGGCGTCTACCCTGGCCGAAGTGCTGGCGCTCGAGGGCCATGCCACGCGCATCGCGAACACCGGCGCCGAGGCGCTCGAGCATGCCGCCCAAGAGCGGTTCGACGCCTTCGTGCTCGACATCGGGCTGCCGGACATGACCGGCTACGAACTGGCGAGCGCGCTGCGCGAGCGCGACGGCGCGCCGGCCCTGCGCATCGCGCTCACCGGTTACGGCCAGCCGCACGACCGCGTGCTGTCGAGGGCGGCCGGCTTCCACCACCACCTCGTCAAACCGGTGGACATGGCGCAGCTGGCCGGAATCCTCGCCGCCGCCACGCGGACGCAGCAGCGGGCACCCGCCTAGTCGTTCCAGCGCATCTCGACGCCGGCGACGAAGCTGCGGCCCGCGCCGGGTTCGTAGTAGCGGCGATTGGACTCGTTGACGATCACGGAGCCGATGTGGCGGCGGTCGGTGAGGTTGTTCACGCCGACGAAGACGCGGCCGTCGCGGCGCTTCGTGCGGAAGCCGTAGCCGGCACTCGCGCCGAACACGGTATAGCCCGGCGCGACATCGGTGCCGGCCATGTTCGCGTTGACCGCGCCCACGTGCTGCGCCTCGCCCTGTGCATACCAGCCCAGTGCGCCGCCCCAGCGCAGCGACAGCGACGCCTGCGTGCGCGGCACGCCGGGAATGCGCGTGCCGGGCGGGAGCACCGGCGTGGCCTCGCAGCCGGGGCCGCTGCAGGCGAAGGCGTCGCGGTAGGTCGCGTCGAGCCAGGTCGCGCCCAGCCGCGCCTGCCAGCGCTCGGCGACGTCGAAGCGCAGCGCGGCCTCGGCGCCGGCGCGGCGTGCGCGGCCGACGTTGCGGTAGGCCGTGCGCCCGCCGCGGCTGGCATCCACGGCCAGCTCGTCGCGGGTGTCGGCGCGGAACAGCGTGGCTTCGCCGGCGACGCGGCCGCCGTCGAAGCGCAGGCCCAGCTCGGCATTGCGGTTGCGCATCGGCTGCAGGCGGAAGTTCGGCCCGCTGCCGCCATCGTCGCGATAGGCCAGCTCGATGAAGGTCGGCGTCTCGAAGCCGCGGCCGACCGCGGCGTGCAGCGCGAGCCGCGGCGTCGCGCGCCAGGTCGCGCCCAGCACCGGCGAAGTGCCGCGGTACTCCACGCGTCCGCTGTCGTCGGGATTGCCGGCGGTCACGTAGCGATCGTTCGATTCGAAGTCGACGCGGCTCTGGCGCAGGCCGGCCGAGAGCGTCCAGTCGCGCGCGACGTCCCAGTGCGCCTGCACGTAGGGATCGAGCGTGCGCACGCGGTCGTCCTGGTCCTGCCGCAGCGCGCCGCGCACGCCCAGCGCGCTGCCGACGAAGTTCTCGTAGCCCTGGCGCGCCTGCCGCTGTGTTTCCAGCCCGAGCCCGACGACGAGCTCCAGGGGCCGCGCCGCATCGCGCGCCCGCCAGGACCAGCGCGCATCCATGCCGGCCAGCGGCGACTCCAGCTCGATCCAGCCGCCGCCGCTGGTGGGCGCGCGCTGCGCGGCTACGGGGATCGACAGCACCTGCGCGATGCGGCGCTCGCCGCCGTAGCCGAGCACGCGCAACGTGCCGGGGCCGGCGTCGCGCTCGTAGATCGCACCCAGCTGCCACTGCCGCGCCGACTTGCGCGTGTCGAAGGCGAGCGCGCCCGCGCTGGCCTGGCGCGGATCGGCGTCGACCTGCTCGCGGGTGAGGCCCTGCGGATCCTGCGTGCCGGGCGAATCGAAGCCGTTGAGCACCAGCGTGAGGCGGCCGCCTGCGAGGTCGCGCGAGGCCTTGGCGTGCAGCCCGTCGCGGCGCGCGCGGCTGTGGTCGCGAAAGCCGCCGGTGCGCAGGTAGGTGCCCGAGCTCGAATAGTCCCAGCCGGCGAGTTCGCCGGCCGACGATGTGGACAGGCGCCACGTGTCGAAGCCCGATGCCACGAGGCCGCCGCCGAGATGGCCGGGCGCGCCGCCGTCGGGGGTGAACACCTGCACGACGCCGCCGGCACCGTTGCCGTAGAGCGCGGCGAACGGTCCGCGCAGCACCTCGATGCGATCGATGCCGGCCAGCGGCACGTGCGAGACCTGGCCCTGCCCATCGGGCAGCGTCGCCGGCAGGCCGTCGACGAACACCCGCACGCTGCGGATGCCGAAGCTGGCGCGCGTGCCGAAGCCGCGGATCGAGATCTGCTCGTCCTGCGCATGGTTCTGCCGGCTGCGCGCGAGCACGCCCGGCACGCCGGCCAGCTTGTCCGACAGCGAGATGCCGGCGTCGTCGGTGTCCAGCGCCTCGCCCGTCACCACGGTGATCGACGCCGGCGTGCGCTGCAGCGTGCGCGGCGTGCGCGTGGCGGTGACCTGGACGTGGTCGAGAAGGCGCGCGCTCTCCTGCGCATGCGCGTGCGGCGTCGGGGCGGCGGCGAGGACGGCGGAGAGCGCAAGCGCGAGGCGGGTGGGCTGCATGGCCGCGAGCGTAGGGGCGCGGTGTGCACGGGGATGTGGTGACGGGCG
>CAZNRZ010000012.1:18479-28156 GCA_964575535.1 uncultured Lysobacter sp.
CAGCACCGTGTGGTACTCGGTGGCGATCTCGATGTAGTCGCTGGCCGCGCGCGGGCCGTCGCAGAGCGCGGCGAAGTCGAACCAGGCATGGCCTTCGGCGCGTTCGCGCACCGGCACCGCGCGCCCGTCGATGAGCAGCGGGCCGTGCTCGGGCGGTGCGCCGGCGGTGAGCTCGCGCCAGCGCGTCGAAAGCCAGTCCTCCGACTGCGCATCCAGCGGCGCGCGGTAGACCGGCGACTTCGTCAGCGCGCGCAGGCGGTAGTCGGTGGGGCTGTCGAGGAAGACGACGTTGCAGTGCGCCTCGAGCAGGGCGATGGCCGGGAGGAAGCGCTCGCGCTGCAGGCCGTGCAGGTAGAGCTTCGAGGGTTCCGTGTTCGAGCTGGTGACCAGTGCGATGCCCTCGGCGAACAGGCGTTCGAGCAGGCGCCCGAGCAGCATCGCGTCGCCGATGTCGTTGACGAAGAATTCGTCGAGCACCAGCACCCGCATCGAGTCGCGCCAGCCGCGGGCGACGGCGACCAGCGGATCGCGTTCGCCGGCGTGCTCGCGCAGCGCGGCGTGCACCTCGCGCATGAAGCGGTGGAAGTGCGTGCGGCGCTTCTCCGCGAACGGCAGGCCGTCGAAGAACAGGTCGATCAGGAAGGTCTTGCCGCGGCCGACGCCGCCCCAGAGGTAGAGCCCCTTCGGCGGTGGCGTGGCCTCGCCGCGCAGGCGCGCGAGCAGGCCGGGCCTGGGCGGATCGAGCAGCGCCGCGTGCAGGCGGTCGAGTTCGGCCAGCGCCGGCTGCTGGGCGGGGTCGTGCTGCCAGTCGCCGCGCTTGATGCCCGCGGCGTAGCGCTGCGAGGGCGCCTCAGCCATGCGGCGGCTGCACCGGCAGGTGGGCCCGCGCGCCGTTGCGGATCGCGCCGCGCAGGTCCATCAGCTTGCCGTGGAAGAAATGCGTGGTGTCGGGCACTTTCACCAGGTTCGGCGCGGGACGCTCCTCGCCGACGTGCTCCAGCCAGCGGTAGACCTTCTCCGGCTCGACGATCTCGTCGGCCTCGCCCTGCACCACCAGCCAGGGGCCGGTGTAGAGCGCCATCGACGCGAAATCCCAGCTGCGCCCGGCCGGCGGCGCGACCGAGATCAGCAGCGACGGCGCCAGCGCGGACGCGTTACGGATCGAGACGTAGGCGCCGAAGCTGAAGCCGGCCAGCCACAGCGCGTCGCCGGGGCGCTGCGTGCGCACCCAGTCGACGACGGCGCGCAGGTCGGCCGACTCGCCCTCGCCGTCGTCGAACGCGCCCTCGGACTTGCCCGCGCCGCGGAAGTTGAAGCGCACGGTGGTCACGCCGAGCTCGCGCAGCGCGCGGCAGCCCATGGTCACCACCTTGTTGTGCAGCGTGCCGCCCTCGGTGGTGAGCGGATGGCAGAACACCGCGACCACGGGCTGCGCTGGCGCGTCGCCCTCGGGGGCCTCGACCACGGCCTCCAGCGCGCCCGCGGGGCCGGGGATGACGACGTGCGCGGGGGCGCCGCCGTGCCAGGCGGCGTCGTCGGGAAAGGCGGGGATGGGGAGCGACATGCGGCCGGACCTCGTGGGATGCGCCGCCACCATGCAAAGCGGCGTGTTGACGGACCGCCAAAACGACGACGCCGCCCGGAGGCGGCGTCGCGCGGCGGGGCCGGCGGATTACTTCAGGTTCGCCAGCATCCAGTCGACGGTGGCGATGACCTGCTCGTCGGTGAGCGCCGGGTTGCCGCCCTTGGCGGGCATCACGCCGGCGGCGCCCTGGAAGCCCTCGATGGCGTGCTTGTGCAGGGTGTCGGTGCCCTGCGGCAGGCGCGCGGCCCACTGTGCGCGGGCCAGCGTGGGCGCGCCACCGGCGCCGGAGGTATGACAGCCTGCGCAGAGCTGCTCGTAGATCACGCCGCCGTCCAGCGTGCCGCCGTAGGCGACCTGCGAGGCCGCCGAAGCCGCGGCTGCGGCCGCGGCGGCCGCCTGCGCCGCGGCGCCGGTCTGGCCCGCATACACCGCGCCGACCGGCGCGATGCGTTCGGCCACGATGCGGTTCACCGACGGGTCGCGCTCGCGCGGCAGCGTGCCGTGCAGGTAGAGCGCGCCGAGGATCAGCGCGAAGGTGAGCACGGTCAGGAAACCGATCACCATCGAAAATTTCTTGAGGAACTCGAGGTCGTAGTTGCGCACGATCCACCCTGGGGCGCGCATGGCGCGCGCGGAAATTCGGTCGGAAACGCCGCGCCGGGCGGGCGCAGCGAGCGCGGCAGTCTAGCATCGCCGCCTCCGCGCGGGCAGCGCGATGCGCGGGCGACGCCCGCGCCGGTGGCGTCAGGACATGGGGTTGGGCGGCGGCGCCGGCTCGGGCAGCGGGATGAATTCGCCGTCGTCGCCGTCGGGCAGCTTCATCCGGCCGGCGCGCCAGTCGGCCTTGGCCTGCTCGATGCGCTCGCGCGAGGACGACACGAAGTTCCATTCGATGAAGCGCGGGCCCAGCGGCTCCCCGCCCAGCGCCATCACCGTGGCCGGGCCACGGGCGCGGATGGCGCCGCGCGCGCCCGGCGCGATCACCAGCATGTGGCCGACGCCGAACACCTGCCCGTCCGCCTCGACCTCGCCGCGCGTCACGTAGACGGCGCGCTCGCGGTGCTCGTCCGGCAGCGGCACGGCGGCGTCGTCGGCCAGCTCCAGGTGCAGGTAGAACAGCGGCGAGAACACCGGCACCGCGCCGGACAGCCCCAGCGCGTCGCCCGCGATCAGCCGCCCGCGCACGCCGGCCTCCTCGAAGGCGGGCAGCTGGCCGGCGTCGAAATGGGCGAAGTGCGGATCGGCCTCCTCCTGCCCGTCGGGCAGCGCCACCCAGGCCTGCAGCCCGTCCATGTGCCCGCCCTCGGCGCGGGCGCGCTCGAAGCGCTCGGAATGGGTGATGCCGCGGCCGGCGGTCATCCAGTTCACTTCGCCGGGGCGGATCGGCTGGAACGAGCCGACGCTGTCGCGATGGGTGATCTCGCCCTCGAGCAGGTAGGTGACGGTGGACAGGCCGATGTGCGGATGCGGGCGCACGTCGACGCTGCGCGGGATGCCGGGCGCGAAGTCCACCGGGCCCATGTGGTCGAAGAAGATGAAGGGCCCGACCATGCGCCGAGGCGCCCAGGGCAGCACGCGGCCGACGTCGAAGCCGCCGAGGCTCTTGCGGCGGGCGGGGATGACGAGTTCGAGCATGGGCGCGCTCCGCGGAGTGTGTCGACGTTATAGACGGTGCGCGCGGGTACGGGGTGAGAGGCGTGGGTGGGGCGCGGGTGCATCGGAGGCATGCTGCCTGCCGCGGCCCCGTGCGGCCCCGTGCGGCGGTCGCCGCCGGGTCGACGGAAAGCGGTGCACGTGCGCCCCGCCGGCCTCGAACGTGCAGGGCCGTAGCGCCGCGCGGCCGTACGCCGCCTACGGACGTTCGATGGCCGGCGCCTCGCCCCCGCTCCCCGCGGCCGCCGGCGCCCCGGCCGGCCCGAGCGCATGTACCTCGCTGCCGATCGCATAGGCGCGCACGCGCCCGCCCGGGGGCAGGACGCGGATCTTGTTGACCGCCGCGCCGAAGGCCACGGGCGCCCAGCTGCGGCCGCCGTTGCGCGTCTCGAAGCCGCCCTTGGCGGTGCCGACCCAGCCGTGCTCGCGCGTCGCGAAGCCGATCCCGAACGGGCGCGCGCCGATGTCGTCGACCAGCGGCAGCTCGCTCCAGCTGCGCCCGCCGTCGGTGGTGCGGACGATGCGTTGCTGCGAGGCGGCGGGGTCGCGGTTGTAGCTCTGCAGCGTCGCGTAGCCCACGTCGCGGTCGGGGAAGGCCAGCTTCCACGGGATCTCGAACGGGCGCGTCGACTCGTAGGCCACCTGCCAGCTCACCCCGCCGTCGGCGGTGCGCAGGATGCGCGCGTGCGCCCGGGGCAGGTCGGCGTCGCTGGCGGCGAGCACGAGCCCGTTCATGGCGTCGAAGAAGCGCACGTCCATGATCATCGCGGCCCAGGGCGCCATGTCGATGTTCGCCCAGCTCTGCCCGCCGTCGAGGGATCGCAGCAGGAAGGCCGGCCCGCCGACGCGCCCGGCCGCGTGCACCAGCGTGCGCTCGCGGCGCACGCCGGCGTCGATGAAATCCACGCGGCGCACGTCGATCGCGCAGATGCCCTTGACCGGCGGCCCGGGCAGCCCGGTGACGGGCGCCCAGCTGCGCCCGCCGTCGCGCGTCGCGTACAGCGGACGGGTGTCGGTGACGCCGGGGAAATAGTCGGTGCCGATGTTGCCGGCGAAGCCGTGCTGCGCGTCGAGCATGCCGATGGCGCGGAAGTAGGTGCCGGGCTGCTCGAAGACCTTGCGCCAGCTGGCGCCGGCGTCGTCCGTGCGGAAGACCTTGCCCTGGCCGTTGACGTAGAGCGCGACGTGCTCGCCGACGACGTCGATGTCGTCCTGCTTGCCGCGGTAGGGCTCGGTGTCCAGGCGGGTCCAGGCGAAGCCGGCGGGTATCGCGTCGCCGGGGCCCGCCGCGTGATGCGCGCAGGCGGCGAGGAGCGGGAGCAGCAGGGACAGGGCGAGTCGACGCATGGGCGTTCCCCGGGCGGCGCGGCGGCGCCGGTGTGGTGATGGACGGAGCGGACGGGCGACGGCCGGCGCCGTCCATGGCGCACGCCATCCCTCGGGGCGTGCGGCCGTCGCGCCGTGCCGCCGCCCGTCCACCCGTCCGTTGTAGCGGCCGGGTGGCGACGAGGCGACCCGGCCGGTCACGCGCCCGCCACGGCCGGCCCCAAAGCGATGGCCGCGGTGGCGCCGGCTGGCGAGGCTTGCCCAAACACCCGGGATCCCGCCATGCGCCTGTCGAGCCTCGCCACCGCCGTCCTCGCCCTTGCCGTGGCCTTTCCGGCTTCTGCCGACGATGGCGGCCTCGCCCGCCGCGGCGCGCTCGGCGTCGCGCTGGTGCCTTCGCCCGCCGGCCCGGCGGTGCATGCGGTCGCGCCCGGCAGCCCGGCCGAGCGCGCGGGGCTGCAGGCCGGCGACGTGATCCAGCGGCTCGACGGCCGCCCGGTGGCCGACGTCGACGCCTTCCTGCGTGCCGTGGCCACGGTGCGCGCCGGCCAGCGCATCCAACTCGGGCTGGACGCGACCGGCCCGCGCGCGCAGCTGCAGCTCACCGCCGGCGAGCGCCCGCGCGAGCAGGGCGAGGCCTATGCGACGCGCTATGGCGCGGTGGACGCCGGCGGCCCGCGCCTGCGACGCCTGCTCACCCTGCCGCGCGAAGGCGCCGGCCCGTTCCCGGTGGTGATGATCGTGCAGGGCGTGGGCTGCTTCTCGGTCGAGAACGAGCCGGCCGACGACCCGAGCTACCGCCCGATCATCGAGGCGCTGTCGCGTGCGGGTTACGCCACGCTGCGCGTCGACAAGCCGGGCACCGGCGACAGCGAGGGCGGGCCCTGCGCCGACGTGGACTTCGAGACCGAGCTGGCCGGCTACCGCGCCGGGCTGGCCAGCCTGTACGACGAGGCGGCGGTCGATCCGTCGCGCGTGTTCGTCTTCGGCCACAGCATGGGCGGGATCATGATGCCGATGCTGGTGGACGGGCGGGACGTGGCCGGCGCGGTCGTCTACGGCACCGGCCTGCGGCCGTGGATGCGGTACCACCTCGACAGCGTGCGCCGGCAGAAGACGCTGGAAGGGCTGTCGCCCGACAAGGTCGACGCCGCCGTGCGCGAGGCCACGCACATGGCCGACCACCTCTACACACAGGGCTGGACGATGGCCCGCTACCGCGCGGAATTCCCGGAACGTGCGAAGGAGTACACCGAGGGCGAGGCGCTGTTCGCCGGCAAGCCGGTGCGCTACTTCCGGCAGATCCACGCGCGCGATCTCGCCCGCGAGTGGTCTCGGGTGAAGGCGCCGGTGCTCGCGCTCTACGGCGCGTCGGACTTCGTGTCCTTCGAGGACGACCACCGCCTCGTCGCCGAGGCCGTCAACCGCGCCGCGCCCGGGCGCGCGCGGCTGCAGGTCGTGCCCGGCATCGACCACTGGTTCCGCCACGCCGCCGATTTCGACGCCAGCCGCCAGCAGGCCGGGAGCGGTGCCTACAATCCGGGCGTGATCGACGCGCTGCTCGAGTGGCTGGCCACGGTGGACCGCTGAACGCGGAAGGCGCGCGCGGCTCGGCGCCGCGGCGGCGCGTGCGCCAGGCGCTGGCGGTGGCCGGTGTCTGGTTCGCGGTCTCGCTGCTGTTCCTGCCGCAGATGCTGGTGATCAACGCCGGCAAGCCGGTGCCGGATCCGGTGCTGCGGGTGGCCGCGGCGAACCTGGTGCTGTTCCTGCTGTGGGCGCTGCTGACGCCCCTCGTGCTGCATCTGGCCGAACGCTTTCCGCTCGAGCGCGGACGCCGCGCACGCCGGCTGGCGCAGCACCTGGGCCTGGCGATCGCCGTCTCCGCCGTGCACCTGCTGGGCATGCTCGCGTTGCTGCCGCTGCTGGGCGCGGCGCCCGCAGGGCTGGCCGGGCTGGCGGTCGGGCTGCTGGTCGGCACCGGCGCGACCAACGTGCTGATGTACGGCGCGGTGCTCAGCGCGGGCCACGCCCTCACCTACCTCGCGCGTTGGCGCGCGGTCGAACACGCACGCGCGCAGGCGCACCTGGCCTCGCTGCGCGCGCAGCTGCGGCCGCACTTCCTGTTCAACACGCTCAATGCGCTGGGCGAGCTGGTGCACCGCGATCCCGCGCTCGCCGAGCACCTGGTGCTGCGGCTGTCGGAGCTGCTGCGGCGCAGCTTCGCCGACACCGGCGCCGACGCGGTCACGCTCGCGGAGGAACTCGACTTCACCCGCGCCTACCTCGACATCCAGCAGGCGCTGATGGGCGAGCGGCTGGCGATCCGCATCGACGTGCCCGATGCGCTGCTCGCCGCGCGCCTGCCCTCCATGCTGCTGCAGCCGCTGACCGAGAACGCGATCCGCCACGGCCTGTCGACCCTGCGCAGTGGTGGCACGATGCGCATCGACGCCGCCGCCGAGGCCGGCATGCTGGTGATCGCCGTCTCCGACGACGGCCGTGGGCCGCTGGCGGGCGCGGCCGACGGCGTGGGCCTGCGCAACACGCGCAGCCGCCTCGCCGCGCTCTACGGCGCCGCCGGCACGCTGCAGACGCAGGCGCTGTCGCCGGGCTTCCGCGCGACCGTGCGCCTGCCCCTCACCCTCGACGGAGCCCCGCGCGATGCAGCGCCTGCGCACCCTGCTGGTCGATGACGTCGCGCTGGCGCGCCAGCGCATGCGGCGCCTGCTGGGCGCGTTCGCCGACGTGGACGTCGTCGGCGAGGCGGCCGACGTGGACGGCGCGCGGCGGCTGATCGGCATCGAGCGCCCCGACCTGCTCTTCCTCGACATCGAGATGCCCGAGCAGGACGGCTTCGACCTCGTCGCCGCGCTGCCGCGCGCGCAGCGGCCCTTCACCGTCTTCGTCACCGCCTACGAGCACTACGCGGTGCGCGCCTTCGACGCCGACGCCGCGGACTACCTGCTCAAGCCCGTCGAGCCCGCGCGTCTGGCGCTCACGCTCGAGCGCGTGCGCGCCGCGCGGGCGTTGCGCGTCGCCGCGCCGGGCGAGGCGGCGGGCGGCGCGCACGCGAGCCGGCTGACCATCCCCGGGCGCGACGGCACCGCGGTCGTCGACACCGCCGCCATCGACTGGATCGAGGCGGCCGGCAACTACCTGTGCATCCGCGCCGGCGCGCAGACCCACATCCTGCGCGAGACGCTCGGCCAGATGCAGGCGCGGCTGGACCCGGCGCGCTTCGCGCGCGTGCACCGCTCGCGCATCGTCAACATCGCTCGCATCGCGCGGCTGGTGCCGCTGTCCAACGGCGACCACACCCTGGTGCTGGACGACGGGACCACGCTCGGGCTCTCGCGCACCTACCGCGACGCGCTGTTCCGCGCCCTCGGCCGCCCGGCCTGAGCCCTGCCCGTCCCGTCCTGTGCACGGCCTGCCCCGGCATGGCTTCGCGCGCCGGTGCGCTGCGCGATAGTCGCCCCATCTTTCCCGGAGCCGACGCCATGCCCGCACGAACGCCTGTCAAGAACGCCGCCCTGCTGGCTGCCGCCGGGCTGGTCATGCTGGCGCTGGGCATCGGCGTGGGACGCTGGCTGTCGCAGGCGTCGGGCAGCGCGCCGAGCGCTGCGGCCACGGCGGGGAGCCGGTGATGCGCACGGGCCGCATCGCCGGTGCGCTCGCGCTCGCCGCACTGCTCACGCCTGGCAGCACCGCGGCGTCCGGCGCGGCGCGCCTGCTCGCGGTCGACCGCGACGGCAACCAGCTGCTGGTCATCGATCCGCAGACGATGACGCTGCTGCATCGCGTCGACGTGGGCACCGGCCCGCACGAGGTGGTCGGAAGCCGCGACGGGCGCACCGCCTACGTCGCCAACTACGGCACCAAGGACGTCGTCGGCGACAGCCTGTCGGTGGTCGACCTCGCCACCGGCACCGAGCGCGAGCGCATCAGCGTCCGCCCGTTCCTGCGCCCGCACGGCATGCAGCTGGTGGGCGACAAGCTCTACTTCACCGCCGAGGGCGCACGCAGCGTCGCGCGACTCGACCTGGCCACGCGGCAGGTGGACTGGACCGTCGGCACCGGCCAGGCGGTCTCGCACATGCTCGGCGTCAGCGCCGACGGGCGGCGCGTGTTCACCACCAACATGCTCTCCGACACCGTGAGCGCGGTCGACGTGGACGCGCCACCGCACGCGCCGCTGCTGCACGCGAAGACCGAGAAGGGCCCCGAGGGCATCGCGCTCTCGCCCGACGGCGCCACGCTGTGGGTGGGCCAGAACGGCAGCGGCCGCATCGCCATCCTCGACGCGAAGACGCTGGCCCTGCGCCGCCACGTCGAGGCCGGCCACCATCCCGCGCGCCTGCGCTTCAGCGCCGACGGCCGCCACGTGTTCACCATCGACCCCAGGACCAGCGAGCTGCTGGTGCTGGACGCGGCCGAGGGCGCCATCCAGCGGCGCGTGCCGATCGAGGGCGTTCCGCTGGGCATGTGGCCGGCCGCCGACGGCAAGGCGCTGTACCTGACCCTCGCCGCGAGCGGGAAGGTCGCGCGGCTGGACCTGGGCTCGTACACCGTCACGCAGGTCGCCGACGTGGGCCGCGTGGCGGACGGGATCGGGTGGAGCGGGGCGTACTAGCCTGCGACGTTCGTGGCCGTCGCGAAGCACCGAAGTAGTGCGGAGGGGAGCGCGTCCGCCCTGTTCCCGTGCGCGCACTGTTAACGGTGATTCCGTTCCAACCCGTTCATCCACAGAGGACATGACATGCCGCCATCGCCGACGCCGCAGTCCGAACCCCGCCAGCGCATCACGCTGCTGAGCGCCATGGCCATCGCCGCCGCGCTCGGCCTGGCCGTGGGGCTGGTGATCGGGATCGGGCAGCTGTTCTGACGGATCCTGTCTTGCGCCGTGCGCGCTTGACGATTCCGCTCGTCCCGCGAGCCGTCGGCGCGTTCCGGAACTGCAGGGCGGGTTGCCGAACAGGCACGACGCCAATCGGCTGAAGGCTGCGCGGGCCGCGACGGCCCGGTGCCCGGCGCGATGCGCGCGGGCCGATCGGTCACGAAGGAAATGGCGCGCCTGGAGGGATTCGAACCCCCGACCAATGGCTTCGGAAGC
>CAZNRZ010000013.1:0-2259 GCA_964575535.1 uncultured Lysobacter sp.
TCAATCCTCGTCCTGCGCCTCGCGCCCCTGCTGGCGGATCAACGCGAGCTCGCGGGCGTCGTTGATCGCCTCGCGCACGCTGTCGAGATCGACGGTCCTCGCGTCGTGGGTGAAGCGCCCGGTGAGTTCGGTATCGGGCTGCAGGTCGCCGGCTTCGAACAGCGCCCACATCTCCTCGCCGTACCAGGTGTCGAGCAGTTCCGGCGCCCAGCGGCCCAGGCTCGCGGTGAGGTTGTTGACGTCGCGCAGCAGCATGCTGCGCGCGGCATTGTTGCCGCCGGCGCTGACCACCTGCGGGAAATCGATGACGACCGGGCCGTCGGGGCCGACCAGCACGTTGTATTCGGACAGGTCGCCATGGATGAGGCCGCAGCAGAGCATGCGCACCACCTGCCGCACGAGCACGGCGTGGAACTCGCGCGCCTGCTCCGGCGTGAGTTCGACTTCGCCCAGCCGCGGCGCCGAGAACCCCCCGGCATCGGTGACCAGCTCCATCACCAGCACGCCGTGGAAGTAGCCGTACGGCTGCGGCACGCGCACCCCGGCGTCGCGCAGGGTGTAGAGCGCGTCGACCTCGGTGTTCTTCCACGCCGTTTCCTGCTGCCGCTTGCCGTACTTGCTGGCGCTGGCGATCGCCCGCGACTCGCGGCTGCCGCGCACCTTGCGGCCCTCCTGGTACTGCACGCGCTGCTTGAAGCTGCGCTGCGCCATGTCCTTGTAGACCTTCGCGCAGCGCACGTCGTCGCCGCTGCGCACCACGTACACCGCCGCTTCCTTGCCGCTCTTGAGTGGTCGCAACACTTCGTCGATGACGCCGTCGTCGATCAGCGTCTGCAGGCTTGCGGGGGTCTTCACGGGCTTCCTGTGCGGGAGTCGCAGGCCGGGCCCGGCGACGGCCGCGCAGTGTGGCAGGTAAACGCCGCCCCGCGTCGCGGCGCCCCAGGGCGCTGCCGCCACCGCGCCGCCGCTACACTGCGCGGCCGTCGCATCGAGCGCCCCGATGACCGAACCGGTCCGCCTCGCCCACCGCGTCGCCGAGCTGCTGCGTTGTTCGCGCGCCGACGCCGAGCAGTACATCCGCAACGGCCGCGTTTCGGTGGACGGCCGCGTGGTCGAGCAGCCCCAGCATCCGGTCACGGGCGAGCACGTCGAGGTCGACACTGCCGCGCCGCCCGAGGCCGTCGAGCCCGCCACGATCCTGCTCAACAAGCCCGCGGGCTTCGATGCGATCGACGGGCCGCGGCCCGCCGCCGCCCTGGTGACGCCCGCCACGCGCTGGGCCGACGACCCCTCGGGTGTGCGCGTGCTCGAACGCCACTTCCACCGGCTCACGCCGATGGTGCCGCTGGACCGCGACGCCAGCGGCCTGATGGTGCTCACCCAGGACGGACGCGTGTGGCGGCGCCTGACCGAGGACGCGGCCGGCATCGAGCACGAATACCTCGTGGAGATCGTCGGCGACCCGGGCCCCTACGGCATTGCGCGGCTCCGCAACGGCGACGACGACCGCGGCCGCGCACCGCCGTGGCGGGTGAGCTGGCAGAACGAGGACCGCCTGCGCTTCGCCATGAAAGGCCCGCGCGAGGGCGAACTGCGCCATCGCTGCGCACTGGCCGGGCTGCAGGTGGTCTCGATCCGCCGCCTGCGCCTGGGGCGCATCGGCACCGGCAAGGGGCCGAACGGCGCGATGCCGCCGGGCGCGTGGCGTTACCTCCCCGTCGGGGAGAAGTTCTGAGGGACGGGATGGGCGTGTCGACCGCCCTGCCGGATCTTTACCGCTGCCGTACGCAGGCGCGGACGACGCGCGGCCTTCAACACGTTCCCGCCTATCGCGCTTCGGGCGTGGTCGCCTCGATCAGCCTGATCGCTTCCTCGGCGCGATGCTGCTGCTCGAGTCGTTCCGCGGCGGACTGTGCTCCGGCGCAGCCATCGCTGTAGACGCCTCCCGCGTGCTCGACGACTCCAGCGCACGGTCCTGCGCGATACATCGCATCCGCCGCCGATCCGTCGTCATGCGTCGCTTCGAGCAAGGGAGAAGCCATCGCTTCCACGCGCGGCGCGCGGCCTGCGGTCCACTTCGTCTTCTCGAAGACACCGCGGATCAGGACGACGAACAGCAGCGCGCCGACGACCGCGACGGTGATCCAGGTCCACGTCGCCCTTCGCTCCGCGCGCGTCGCGCTGCGGCTCGTAGGCCGCGGTCGCGGCGGCGGACGACCCGACGCCGCGCGTGCGAAGGCCGCGGCGCGATCCGTCACC
>CAZNRZ010000013.1:2359-7708 GCA_964575535.1 uncultured Lysobacter sp.
GCCAGCCTGCTGGCGGCCACCGGGCCTGTCAACGAACGCCTGCAGCGGCACGCGTTCGCACATGGCGCATCGCATGCACGGCGCTTCACCCGCGCCAGTTCGCATGCCCGCGCCAGAACTCCACGCTGCGCCGGTAGGCCGCGCGGTCCAGCGGCACGCCCGAGCCGCCTTCGCCGACGCCCAGTGCATTGCGCATCATGGTGACCGGCGCCATCGGCGTTTCCTCCGGATCCATCGTGTACATGCAGCCGACCACGCCCCAGTCGGCTTCGATCGCCGTGCCCTCCTTCGCCAGCTGTTCGCGGCTGTAGAGGATGGGGATCAGGTACTCGGCCACGGGCGGCTCCAGGCCCTCGAACCAGCGGACCAGCACCGGCAGTTCGTCCTTGGTGCGCGCTTCGTAGTCGGTGCGCAGCAGGTGGCGGTTGTCGTCGGTGACGGGCACGGCGAGGCAGCGCGTGGACGTCCAGTTGCGGTGCACGTGCAGCCTGCAGAACGGCGCGTAGCCTTCCAGGTCCCTCAACGGCGCGACCATGTTGAGATGCTGCTCGAACTGTCCGGGCGTGCAGTCCTGGATCGTGTTGCGGCGCGGTTCGCGCGGAAACAGGCGCGGGCGCGCGAAGTCGGTGAGGACGATGGACATGGCTCGCGGACGTTGACGGGCGGGTGCGGATTATCGGACAGACGGCGCACGCGCCGGCGCGTACGCGCCGGAGATCGTTGCCCGTCGGACGCCGTCGCTTTCCGATGCCCCTCACGGTACCGCGCGCAGCGTGGTCCCGATTCGCACGTGCAGTCAGAACCGCGTGCTCCCGAACCATCGCGAGGCGCACATGGCCGACAGCAGGCAAGGACAGACGATTCCCCACCAGCCCGGCCGTTACGACCGCAAGGTCGTGATCATCACCGGCCCGCGTCCGGGCTCGGCAAGGCCACTGCGCTGCGGCTCGCGCTGGAAGGCGCATCACAGGCGTTGGTCGATCTGAAGGACGACGGGCTGCACGAGGTGGAGGCGGAGATCTCGCGCCTCGCGCCGGAGGCGAAGACGCTCGTCGTCGCGGCCGACTGCTCGAAGCAGCCGGAGGTGCAGCGCTACGTCGACGCCACGATGAAGGCGTTCGGCCGCATCGACGGCTTCTTCAACAACGCCGGCATCGAGGGAAAGCAGAACCCCACCGAGGACTACGGCGCCGACGAGTTCGACCGCGTCATCGGCATCAATCTCAACGGCGTGTTCTACGGGATGGCCGCGGTGCTGGAGGTCATGCGCGAGCAGGGCTCGGGCAGCATCGTCAATACGGCGCCGGTGGGCGGCATCCGTGGCGTCGGCAACCAGTCCGGCTATGCGGCGAGCAAGCACGGCGTGGTCGGCCTGACGCGCAACTCCGCCGTGGAATACGGCGAGCACGGCATCAGCATCAACGCCATCGCGCCGGGCGCCATCATGACGCCGATGGTGGAGAACTCGCTGCGCCAGGCCGGCGGCGACGACTGGGAAGCGTTCGGAAAGCAGTTCGTCAGCGTGAATCCGATGAAGCGTTTCGGCCGTCCCGAGGAAGTGGCCGCGGTGGTCGCCTTCCTGCTCTCGGGCGAGGCCACCTTCGTCAACGGGCTGGTGGTGACCATCGACGGCGGGCAGTCGTACAAGTACTGACGACCGGCGCGGGCCGGCGTCCCTATGCGAACGCACGCCTTCGCGGGACGCTTCCGCGTCCATGCGCGGTCGCGGAACGAAGCCGCGTTCGGTGCGAGGCCGCGTAGCGTCCCGCGGACGCCTGCCGGACGTCCGCGGCACATCGGCGGACAGCCGCTGGAACGGCATTCGGAATGCGCAGTTCCCGACGCCGACGCACCCGCATGTCGCGGCGCCGGCCACCGGATCCGCTGTTTTCCGGGCGTCTTCGCGCCTTCCGCCACGCGGCGAAGCGCTCACGCCGATGGCGTCCCGCCGCCATCGCGCCGCGCGACCCACCTTGGCACGCGTCTTGCGCATCGATCCGTGACTTCGACTCTCTCGACACGGACATCCGCATGCATCTTCCCCGCCCCGCCCGCCCATGGTGGCCCTGCGCGACCGCCGGCCGCGCGCGGCTGCAGGCCCGGCACGCACTGGGGGCGCTGCTGTGCGCCGCCGCGCTGCTGATCGCGCTGCCGGCGACGGCCGCGCCCGCACTGCAGGCACGCCTCGACAGGCTCTCCGACGCGTACGCGGCTCTGGGCATCAATGCCGTCGTACTCGTGGGCGATCGCGAAGGCGTGCGCTACGAGCGCGCGTTTGGCCACGCCGATCTGGAAACCAAGGCGCCGCTCGTGGTGTCGACGCGCTTCAAGACCGAATCGGTAGGCAAGATGTTCACTGCCACGCGCGTGATGCAGCTGGTCGAACAGGGCAGGCTGCGGCTGGACGACGGCGCGGCGACATACCTGCCCGGCTGGGAGATCCGCGATCTCGACCGCATCACCGTGCACCAGCTGCTCACCCATACCGCCGGCCTGGCCAGCATGTGGGATCACCCGAAGTACGACTTCTCGCGCAGCTACACGCCGGCGGAGCTGAAGCGGATCGTCGAAGAAGTGCCGGCGATGGGTCCGCCCGGCGGCAAGTATTTCTACAGCAACAACGGCTACTACCTGCTCGGCCAGATCATCGAGGCGGTCACCGGCGAAAGCTTCGACGCCGACCTGCGGCGCAACGTGTTCGACGTCGCGCACATGGGCGACATCGGTCATCTCGGCGCCACCACGATGCCGCCCGGTACGGCCCAGCCCACTATCCATTTCTCGTCGAAGCACTGGCGCCCGCACGCGATGGGCGTGTCACCGCAAGCCAGCCCCGCCGGCGGTTGGGTCGCCAATGCGCATTCGCTGTACGGCTTCGCGCGCAGCTATCTCGACGGTGCTTTCATCGACCGGCAGGCGATGCGCAGGCAGTGGTCGGCAAACGGCACGGTGCCGATCGATGGCAAGGGCAACCATTACGGCTACGGCACCGAGGTCTTCGTCGACACCTACGTGCCGGGCCGCACGATCGTCGGCCATTCGGGCGGCGGCGGCGGATTCTCCGTCGACATGTTCATGGAGCCGGAAAGCGGCACCGTGGTGGTCGTGATGTGCAACATGTACGCGATGAATCGGCTGCTCTCGGCCAACTACATGCGCGCCGCGCTCGGCCTGCCGACGACGCCCGCCCTGCATGCGCCGGAGGTGCGCACGGTGGATCACCTGCTGCTCAAGGGGCTGCCGTATTTCCAGGCAGATCCCGCGCGTTTCTTCACCGAGATCGACGTGGCGGAATATGGCCGCGGCTTCCTCGGCGAAGTCGCGGGCTTCCTCGGCGAGATCGGACGTGGCGACCTGGCGCAGGGCGTGGAGGAAACGTCGAAGAGTCTGCATGGCGCGCCACAGGAGCCGCGCTGACGCGGGCGGGCGTATCGAGGGTGACGCGTGACGGTCGGCACGCTGGAGCAGCGGGATCGCGCGGGCATGGCGGGTGAGCGTTCGCAGCGCATCGTGGTGCCGGATCGAACGCCGCGCGCTCGCGGCTGCGCGTCGCCGCGAGCTTTCGCGCAGCGAGCCGGCACGTGATCCGTGCGGCGCCCGCGGCCTCGCTACAGGTTCGAATCCTCCGGCGGCGCGATGCTGCCCAGCGGCGGCGCACCCGCCAGGTCGGCCTCGCGCGCGGGGCACGGCAGGTCCACTGTGTACGAGGTCATCGACAGCGAGCCGTAGGCATAGCCGTCCACCAGCACCTGGGGCGCATGGCCGAGCTGCGCGGCGAAGCCGGCGATGTAGAGCAGCGGCAGGAAGTGCTCCGGCGTGGGCGCGGCCTTGAGGAAGTCAGGCTCGCGCATCAGTCCGGCGGCGTCGCCGGGGCGCCCGGTCATCGTCCCGATCGCGACCTCGTTGAAGCGCCGCGCCCAGTCGAAGCCTGCATCGGCCGCGTGCCGGTCCATCGCGCGCAGGTTGTGCACCACGTTGCCGCTGCCCATCAGCAGCACGCCGCGCTCGCGCAGTGCGGCCAGCTTCGCGCCGAGTTCGACGTGGTATTCCGGCGGCCGCGCGGCGTTGATCGAGAGCTGCACCACCGGCACGTCCGCGTCGGGAAACGCGTGCACCAGCACCGACCAGGCGCCGTGGTCCAGGCCCCAGTCCTGATCCATGCCGACGTAGTCCGGTTGCGCGGCCTCGGCCACCTCCTCCGCCAGTTCGGGCAGGCCGGGCGCGGGGTACTGCATGTCGAACAGCGCCTGCGGGAAGCCGTAGAAGTCGTGGATGGTGCGCGGCCGCGCCATCGCGGTGACCGCCGTGGCATTGACGTACCAGTGCGCGGACACCATCAGGATCGCGCGCGGCCGGGGCACGGCCGCACCGAACGCCCGCCAGGCCTCGCTGTAGCGATTGCGCTCCAGCGCGTTCATCGGCGAGCCGTGGCCGAGGAAGACGGCGGGCATGCGGGGCGATGTCGACATGGGAGGCGTCTCCGGCTGGGGAGTGGGCCGCATGGTCGGACGTTTCCCGGCAGGGGCGGATGAAGTTCCGCGGCAGCCTGCCGCGCCGCCGCGTGCCGATTCCGCAGGCGGGCCTACGCCGGCGCGAAGAACATCAGGTAGACCAGCCGCCCGTTGTCCAGCCCGTCGCCGAAACCGCGCCCCGCCGTATGCCAGAGCCAGGGCCGCAGGAGCACGAGGCGGTTGAAGCGCATGGGCACGGTCATCGTGGTTTCCCACGCGCTCTCGTCCATGCCGTCGCGCTCGATGATGTCGGCATGCGCCTCCTCGAAGGACGCATAGCCCAGTGCCTCCACTTCCTCGGCGGTCATCGGGCGGCGGTCGGTACCGGTGCGCCGGTGGCGGAAGAAATCGGTGCCTCCGCGGCAGTCCTCCGGGCGGCTGAGGTAGAGGATGCCCGACCAGTAGCCCGGGTCCACATGCACCCTGCCGCGGCCCACGTCCGCGGCCAGCGTGATGCGGAACTTCGCGTACGAGCCCGGCGGCGACATCGGCTTCAGGCGTTCGCCGGTGAGCTGCGAGATGTATTCGGGCAGGCCGTCGATCTCGAGGCGCTCGAGCGAATTGCGCCCGGGAAACGCGCCCTCCTGGTCCGGGTACGTCAGCCGCAACGCGGCCTCGCGCAGGCGCTGCGCCTCGGGCAGGAAGTCGTCGACGACGATCAGCGAAGTAGTCATGGGCGATCGGGTTCGGGGGCGCCTGCGGGCGGCGCGCTTGAGAGGTCGGGGCTGTCCGACGCCGTGGCGATGCCGGGCGCCGTGAGCGTGAGGATGCCGCGCGAGAAAAGGCCGTGCCGGGCCTCGAGGGCCTGCATGTCGGCGCTGGCGAGGTCGCGGCAGGC
>CAZNRZ010000013.1:7808-24906 GCA_964575535.1 uncultured Lysobacter sp.
CGATAGGGCTGCGGATCGCGCGCGCCGTCGGCCGCCGGCGCCATGGCGAAGGATTCGTGCGCGGTCAGGCCGTGGCCCGGCGGCAGCAGGAAGCGGTTGTTGCCGACGCCGTTCGTGTAGACCGGGCAGCCCGCGTGCACGGATTCCAGCACCTGGAAGCCGAAGGGCTCGGGGAAGTCGTTGTAGGCGAGGCCGAACCGGCAGGCGCGCATGAGTGCGAACAGCGCGCGTTGATTGAGCAGGGGTACTTCGAGGACATAGTCCTCGCAGCGCTGGCCGCGCGGCAGCATGGCCTCCAGCGCGGCGCGCACGCCGCCGTCGAGCGTTCCCTGCGGAACGAACACGCCGACGCGGGCCGCCTGCGGTGCGGTGCGCAATGCGTTGAGCCAGACGAGCACCGCCAGCGTGGCGAACCAGTCCTGCTTGCCCGGCTGCAGTGCGTGGCCCCAGACCACATCGCTGTCGAGTGCGCGTCGCACGTGCGCCGGCAGGTCCGCGCCGTGACCGAATCCGGGGTGGCCGTCGGGATGCTCGACGCAGGGCAGGGGCAGCGGCAGGTGCGTGATCGCGCCCAGTCCGCCGGGATTGAGGCAGCGCCGCGCCGCCCAGTTCGGGAACGCGAAGAAGGCGCGCAGGCTCCGTTCCAGATAAGGCGAGTTCGCGCAGTGCAGGTCGATGTCTGGCGAGGCCAGCCACGTTCCGCTGCCGTAGGCCAGCCCGTGGTAGAGCACCACGTTGCGGCGCGCCCAGCCGCGTGACGGCACGCGCACCGCGGTGGCGGCCGCGTCGTACAGCGCGACGTCGGGGGCATCCGCGCCTTGCAGCGACGCGAGCTGCCCGGCGAGCGCCAGCGGCAGCATGCCCTCCTGCCCGTGCGCGGGCCGCGGCAGCTCGAAGGCGCGCGGGCGCCAGCCGTTGCGCGCGAGCAGGGGCGCGATCGCGTCGTTGACGTAGCCGACCGAGCCGTGGAATGGCGGGCCGCCGGTCTTCGCGAGGATGAGCGCGATGGATCGGCTCATGCCGCGCGGGTCGCCGGACGGTGTCGGTGCGGAAGCGCGCACATCACGCGGGCGCCGCGGCATACGCGCGACTCCACATGCGGCGAGCGTCCGCACGGCACGTGGCCTGCGCGACCGCCCCGTCGCAGGGCGTCGCGGCGGCCGCCCGGCGGCACGCCCACCCCAACCAGCATCGGGTAGTCGCCGCCGTGCACGGACGTCCCGCGATATCGCGCGGTCATGTGCCGGTGGCCTGCAGGTGGCATGCGTTCGCGGCGATGTACGTGATGTTCGCGCGGGCCTGCGCTCTGTGCGTTCCCATGGCGTTTCGCGGTATCCGGGCTGCCTCGGCCGACGACCATACGATACGCAAGCGCGACCGCGTTACCGCGTTACCGCGTTACCGCGTTACCGCGTTACCGCGAGCCTGCGTGGATTGCCCCGCACGAGTCGCGCGACTTCGCGGGCGAGGCGTGTAGTCGACTCCACCCCGTCCACACGTGGCCGCGTATGTTCGGCCGGTTACGTTCCCTGCGGATACAAGGAGTCGTCATGTCCCGGTACACACACCTAGTAGCCCTCGGCATCGCGACCAGCCTGCTGTCCGCCTGCGCCAGCCCGGGCGATGGTGCCGGCGCATCGGTCCCGCCCGCCACCGGCCCGTCGGCCGCGCCCTTCACCGTCACCGAGGTGGCGAAGTTCGACCACCCCTGGGCCATGACCTTCCTTCCCGACGGCCGCCTGCTGGTCACCGAGATGGGCGGCACGCTGCGGCTGTTCGATCCGGACACGAAGCGCACCGGCACGGTTACCGGCACGCCCGCGACGAAGCACGTCTCGCAGGGCGGCCTGGGCGACGTGGTGCTGCATCCGCAGTTCGCGCGCAACGGCCTCGTCTACATCAGCTTCGTCGAGCCGGGTGAGGGCGAACTGCTCGGCGGCGCCGTGGCGCGCGCGAAGCTGGTGACCGACGCCGCCGGCGGCGGGCGCCTGGAGAACCTGCAGACACTCTGGCGCCAGCAGCCCAAGCAGACCGGCGGCGGCCACTTCGGCTATCGCATCGCCTTCGGCCCCGACGGCAAGCTGTGGATCAGCTCCAGCGAGCGCCAGAAGTTCGACCCGGCGCAGGACATGGCCGGCAATCTCGGCAAGATCGTCCGGCTCAACGACGATGGCAGCCTGCCCGCCGACAACCCCTTCGCCAGCCGCGGCGGCGTGGCGGCGCAGGTCTGGTCGCTCGGCCATCGCAACATCCTCGGCATGGTCTTCGACGCCGACGGCCGGCTCTGGGCGCACGAGATGGGTCCGAAGGGTGGCGACGAGCTCAACCTCGTCCGCAAGGGCGCGAACTACGGCTATCCGATCGTCTCCAACGGCGACCACTACGACGGCAAGCCCATCCCCGACCACCCCACCCGCCCCGAATTCCCCGCGCCGCTTGTCACCTGGTCGCCGGTGATCTCGCCCGCAGGCTTCGTCTTCTACGACGGCGCGCAGTTCCCGGCCTGGAAGGGCAGCGGCCTCATCGGCGGCCTGTCCTCGAAGGCGCTGGTGCGCGTGCGGTTCGATGGCGACACGGCCCGCGAAGCCGAGCGCTTCGACATGCAGCGGCGCATCCGCGAGGTCGAACAGGGCCCGGACGGCGCGGTCTGGCTGCTTGAAGACGGCAACCGCGGCGCCGAAGGCTGGCTGCTGAAGCTGACGCCGAAAGCCTGATTTCGGCGCGGCGGCCGGTCGCGTCGCTCAGCGCCCGGCCGCGAGCCAGCGCTCGAGATCGTCCGCGCCGCCGATGCGCTCGTCGCCGATGAACACCAGCGGCGTGGTCGCGACGCCTTGGGCCGTCTTGAACGCGTCGACATCCTCGCGCGTCGTCAGCAGCTGGTCGTCGACGTCGAAACCGTTCTCCTCAAGCAGTTGCAGCGCCATCAGGCCGAAAGGACAGACGTGGTCCGCCAGCACCATGCGGTGCAGCGTGGCGCGGCGGGCATCGGGGGTCTGCGACATGGGGCATCTCCTGAGGGGCGGGCAGGATCGCCGCTGGTGCGCGATGGATGCATCAATGGGTCACATGCGACGCACGCGCGCAGTGACGTAGTGCGGCCGGTGCGCGGCCGATCGCCGCTCCGCGCCCGCCCGCTAGGACGCCTGCGCGCCGTCGCCCTGGATTCGCGCCGGCGCGAACGCCCGCGCCACCACCAGCGCCAGCACCGCGCCCGCCAGCTGCGCGGCGACGAAGCCCGGCACGTCGTCGGGCCGGATGCCGGCGAACGTGCGCGTCATCGAGCGCGCGAGGGTGACCGCGGGATTGGCGAACGACGTGCTGGCCGTGAACCAGTACGCGGCGAAGATGTAGGCCGCCACCAGCACGGGAATGGCCGCGGGCCGCTGGCGCAGGCCGAGCAGGATGGTCAGCAGCAGTCCGAATGTCGCCACCGCCTCGCTGAGCCATTGCGACGGCCCCGAGCGCACGTGCTCGCCCGGCTGCACCACGTCCAGCCCGAACATGAGGTGCGCCAGCACCACGCCCGCAACCGCGCCGGCCACCTGTGCGAGCACGTATCCGGCGAGCTCCCGCGAACGCAGCTCGCCCTGCAGCCGCGCCACCAGCGACACCGCCGGGTTCATGTGCGCGCCCGACACCGGGCCCAGCAGCACGATCAGCACGTAGAGCATGCCCGCGGTGGCGCCCGCATTCGCGAGCAGCGCCACGCCCTTGTTGCCATCGGACAGGTCCATGCCCATCACGCCCGAACCCACCACGGTGGCGAGCAGCAGCAGCGTGCCGAGGAACTCGGCGAGCAGCCGGCGTGGCAGTGGGGTCACAGCGACGCCAGCAGGCTCTGCACCCGCGCCTCGATGTCGTCGCGCACCGCGCGGTAGCCGGCGTCGTCCATGTCGCGCGGATCGGGCAGCGCCCAGTCCTCGCGGCGCTTCGCAGGCACCCAGGGGCAGTCGTCGCCACAGCCCATGGTGATCACGGCGTCGAACTCGCCGCTGATGTCGCCCAGCGACTTCGATGCATGCGCCGCGAGGTCGTAGCCACGCTCGGCCATGAAGCGCACGGCTTTCGGGTTGATACGACCCGACGGCCGCGACCCCGCGCTCTGCGCCTCGATGGCGTCGCCGCCGTGCATCCGCGCGAAGGCCTCGGCCATCTGGCTGCGGTTGGAATTCTCGACGCAGACGAACAGCACGCGATGCGTCATGTCACGCCCCGCAACAGGCGGCTTCGGCGGGCGCGGTCGCGCAGCCGGTTTCGCAGGCGCCGCGCGAATCGCGCTCGCGGAGCTGCTCCGGCGTGAGGTGCTCGAGCACGGTGAAGACTTCCCATTCGTTGCCATCCGGATCGGCCACCCAGAACTTGTCCTGCCGTGCGTAGCAGCAGCTCACCGCCATTTCGTCGCGCGTGTCCAGGCCGGCTGCCGCGACACGTGCGCGCATGGCGATCACGTCGTCGGTGGAATCGACCTGCAGGCCAAGGTGCGACAGCGTGCCGCGCGCGTCGAAGCGCGTCCCGGCGATCTGGTTGAGCACGAAGTTGAGTGCCGGCGCGTCGAGGTCGAACTTGGCGTAGCCGGTGCGCTGCTGGCGGCTGTCGGCACCGGCGTCGTCCTGCAGCACGGAATGCACGGTGGTCTCGTCGTGGTAGTGCTTGACCGGCGCGGTGCCGAACAGCGCACGGTAGAAGGCGACGGATGCATCCACGTCGCCGACGTTGAGGGACAGATGCGGCTTGCGGACGGCGGAAAGCGCGGTGCTCATGGCGATGCTCCTTCGGGTCAGGGGGTGCAGCGGCCTGCATCCGGGCCGCACGCGGCGCCCTGGCAGCAGTTCTCGGTCAGGAAGGCGATCAGCGCGTCCATGCGCGCGTAGTCGGCGCGCACACGGATCACACGCCCCTCGCGGGTGTCGGACACCAGCCCCGCCCCGCGCAGCACGTTGAGATGCGCGCTCAGCGTGGCGGGCGGCAGGCCGAGCTGGTCGCGCAGCTCGCCGACGGCGAGCCCGTCTCGGCCGGCCTGCACGAGCGCGCGGAAGGCGGCCAGGCGGCTTTCATGGGCGAGCGCGCGGAGGGCGGCGAGGGTCTGGTCGGTGTCCATGTTTCCATTATTCTGGAACTATGGAATTGATGCAATACCTGTCATGGATCCCGTCGAGTCGGGATCACCCAACTCGGGTTGCTTCACCGGGCGGGGATCGACGACAGGCGCGACGTAATGCGGCGCCCTGCACCACCGCGAACGTGTGCGACGCTGCAAGCGACCGACGGGGTGTCGACCAACGGCCGAGGATCGGGCACCGCCGACTCTCCGCACCTTTCGCCGACATCGCCCCGCCGCGGTGTCAGCCCTCCACGCCCTCCACCGCGCGATCCAGCGCGGCGATGTCGATCCTGCCCATCGTCATCATCGCCGCGAACGCGCGTTCCGCGGTTTCGCCACCCTGCGCGATCAGCGCGGTCAGGCGCCGCGGCGTGATCTGCCACGACAGGCCGAAGCGGTCCTTGCACCAGCCGCACACGCTCGCCTCGCCGCCACCGTCCACGATCGCGTTCCAGTAGCGATCGGTCTCTTCCTGGTCGTCGGTCGCGACCTGGAAACTGATCGCCTCGTCGAACTTGAACTCCGGCCCGCCATTGAGGAACAGGAAGGGCATGCCGAGGATGGTCGCCTCGATGGTGAGCACGTCGCCCCGCTTGCCCGATGGATAGTCGGCCGGCGCGTGGTGGATGGCGTCGATGCGGGTATCGGGAAACGTCTGCGCATAGAAGCGCGCGGCCTCTTCTGCATTGCCATCGAACCAGAGGCAGGGCTGGATCTTCGCGACCATCGGGGCGGCTCCTGTCGGCGGGGAAGCCACCTTAGCGCCGCGTCGGAATGACACGGCCTGCGGAGGGCGATCTGCACCCGCGATGACGTGGCCGATCCGACGAACAGGCGGCCACGGCGCGGTATCAACCGGCTGCGCACCTGGCGCACGCGCTGATCACCCGGGCGACGGCGCCTCGACCCGCACGCGATCGTCGGTGACCACGCGATTGCGCCCTCCGGCCTTCGCGGCATACAGCGCACGGTCGGCGCGGGACATGGTCGCGTCGACCGGCTCGCCCGGCCGGTGCGCGGCGATGCCGATCGAAGCGGTGACCTCGATGGCCGCGCCGTCCACGGCGATGCTCTGCTGCTGCAGCGCCAGGCGCAGGCGCGCGGCGACGATCGACGCGCCCGCGGGATCCACGTCGCGCAGCAGCAGCACGAACTCCTCGCCGCCCCAGCGCGCGAGTGCGTCGCAGCGGCGTATCGTGGCCGCGCCCACGGCGGCAACGGCGCGCAGCACGGCATCGCCCGCGGCATGCCCATAAGCGTCGTTGACACGCTTGAAGTGGTCGATGTCGAGGATGGCCACGCTCCAGGGATGGCCCGCGCGCTCCGATCGCTCGCGCTCGGCTTCCAGCCATTCGCCCATGCAGCGCCGGTTGGCGAGTCCGGTGAGTTCGTCGAGGGTGGCCATGTCGCTGATGCGCTCCAGCGCAGCGGCCAGTTCCGCTCGCTGCCTGCGCATGCGCGCGCGCATCGAGCCGAGCCGCGCGCCCACCGCCAGCACGCCGACGACGAAGATGCATGTCATCGCGAAGTGCGTCACCTGCACCGCCACCGGATATGCGGCGGGGCTCGAGTAGGCGGACCAGGCCATCACCACGCCGAAGACGGCGATCGTATAGCCGCCGATCAGCCAGGCCTGCCGGCGCGACATGCCGAACACGCCGAACATCAGCGCGACGGTGAGCATCAGCAGCGCAGCGCCCTGACCTCGTCCGGCGATGCCATACGCGGCCGCCGCGCAGGCGATCGCATACAGCATCTGCGGCACGGTGAGCGACGGATCCCCCAGCCGCTGCGACCAGCCACTGCGGATCAGCAGGAACATGCCCACCACGCCTGCCAGCGAGGTGATGGTCCAGGCCCACAGGCCGCGGCCGTCATTGAGGCCGGCCGCGGTCATGTAGTGCATCAGCACCACCGCACCCGCCATCAGCAGCGACGCCAGCCCCGTATGCACGAGCCGCAACCGCTGCCGGCTGTCGCGGGTCAGCAATGCATCGGTGAAGCCTTGCCTGCGATGGTCCACGGGACCCTTGCGTAGTGGGCGGGCGGCGGTTGCCGGCGCGCCATGCCCGATGCGCCGGCGGTGCCTCGGCCCTTTTAACGGCCGCGCGGTGAAGGCCTTGAACCGGCGACAGGCAGCTCCGCCGGCCGACTGCAGCGCATCGCAGCGACGCTTCCCGCGCACCCAACCGATGCCACAGGCCGCACGGCGGCGTGCCCCGCTAGACTCGGCGGGTCGGGCGCCGTTCGTTGCGCCCCGTTTCGCAGCGTTCTCCCCGGCGACAGGGAAATCTCCGACGCATCGTCGTCCGGAGGTCCGCCCCGATGCCGCGCGGATCGCCCTCGATGGCTCCTACGATGCCCACCCTGCCCCCGCCCGACTCCGCCCCGCCCGCGCGTTCCGGTCGCAGCCTCGGCCGCCGCCCCTCGATCACGCGCGAGGATCTGCTCGCCGCGGCGCTCGCGCTGCTGGGCCCCAACCGCAGCGTGTCCACCCTGAGCCTGCGCGAGGTGGCGCGCGAGGCACAGATCGCCCCGAACGGCTTCTACCGGCATTTCAGCGGCATCGACGAACTGGCGGTCACCCTGATCGAACGCGCCGGCGCCTCGCTGCGCACGATCATCGGCCAGGTACGCCATCGCGCGAGCGCGGACCGCAGCGTGGTGCGCAGTTCCATCGAGGCCTTCTTCGACCAGCTGCGCAGCGACGACAAACTGCTGCACCTGCTGCTGCGCGAAGGGCTGGTCGGCTCGGACGCGTTCAAGCAGGCGGTCGACCGCCAGCTGCAGTACTTCGAGGACGAGCTGTGCGCGGATCTCGGCCGGCTCGCCAGGATCACCGGCGTCCCGCTGTACGAACCCGCCCTCGCGGCGCGCGCGATCACCCGGTTGGTGTTCGCGGTCGGCGGCAGCGCGATGGATCTTCCGCGCGATCGCGACCAGCAGCAGATCGACGAGCTGACGCGGATGGTGCGGATGATCGTCAACGGCGCACGCGCGATGCATCGGGCGCCGTAAAAAAAACAACGCCGGACGGATGTCCGGCGTTGCTGTTCGCGTTGCGCGTTTCCGACGGACCGTCGCCGGATGACGGGCGTCCGTCAGCTGCCGTCGCAGGCCGGGGCCCAGGGCGAGTACGCCGTGCTGCCGCAGCGACCGCCGGTGGTGCTGTAGCTCAGGCCGCGGACGCCACGGACCTGCGTGGACGAATCGTCATGGCAGTTGTGGTGTCCGGTGCGGCCCACCGCCCAGTACGGCGTATCGCAGGTGTGCCGGCCGGCGTCGGTATTCGTCGACGGCATGCGGAGATAGCTCAGGCGCGGGCCGACATACGTGCACTTCGCCGTCATGTTGGTGCCGCCCGGGCAGGTGCCGTGGTTGCAGTAGTTGACCGAGCCGAGGTACGAGCGGCTTCCGTTGGTCGCGTAGCGGTACTTGTAGACGCGCGTGCCCGAGTGCTCGGCGATCACGACGAACGGCTTGCGCCAGACCTGGATGGACGTCTGGTACGGGCCGGCGGCCTTGGTCGTGAAATCCGTCGTCGCCGAGGCGGCAGTCGATGCATCGCTGCGCTCGGGCAGCAGGCTGCTCGTCAGCGAACGCGCCAGGCGCTGCATCGACTCGTGCTCGCCCCGCTGGCTCAGGGCAACGCCCTTCGCGGCCTTGCCGCTGTAGGCCAGCGCCTGCAGTGCCGTCGCGGCACGCCCGGCATCGCTCGCGAGCGAGACGTGGTCGCGCGTGCTGGCCTTCTCGACCGCGGTATCCCATCCCGTGGGAACGTCGTCGCCGCCGAATTCGGCCGACAGCACGGAACCGTCGCCCGCCTTGACCATCGAATAGGCGTCGACGCGGCCCATGCGGCCGTTCTCGTCCGGCTCCATCACGAACTTCTGCGTGCTCTGCAACACGATGCCGTTGCCGAGATTGGCCTGCAGCACGCCGCCGCGGTCACGCTTGACCTGCAGCCCACGCGCCGCGCCCTCGTAGAACGCCGCGACCTGACCCACGTTCGCCGCGGCGAACTTGCGCGTATTCGCCGGCGCATGCAGCGGCAGGCGCGCGGCGGGCGTGCCCGCGGTCTGCAGCGCGAGCTCGGCCAGCGCCGACTTCTCGCTCCCCAGCGCCGCGTGCAGGTTCGCCGACTGCAGCGCCCTGCCCAGCCCGGCGAGCAGCTGCGCGTCCGCGCCGGCGTCGGCCGCCGTGAACTGGCTCTTCTGCGGCACCCAGCGCTTGTCGGGCACGGTGCCGCCCAGCGCGAGGGTGCGGCCCTCGGCATCGACGAAACGCAGGCCGAGATCGCCCGGTGCGCCCGTCACCGGGTCCTCGCCGCGGCGCGCCTCGAAATAGACCTCCTTGCCGTTGGCCCGGTAGACGCCGGCGACGCCGAGTTCCGGATCAGCGAGGAAGAACGTGACGGCCTGCTGCTTGGTGTGCGCCCCCGCCAGCGGGCGGGCGTCGACCTGCTCCCGATGCTCGCGATGCGGCGCGATTTCGCGCTTGGCGGCATCGGCCGTGTCCACGACGGTCCCGGCGGCCATGGCGATGGCCACCGAAAGACCGAAAGCGATCTTGCTCATGCGATTCATGTCGAACTCCCCTGGAGGGTTGAGGGTGGGGTCCACGGAAAAGTCGTGCGAGGAGCGGTCCCGATCCAGGCGTCGCGTTCCATGTGGAGAGCCACGGAACGGCCGATACGTGGTTCAGGCAGGGCTCATGTACGACTGTACACAAACAGCACAGTCGTACATCTTGCGGTGCAGCATCTCCCGCGGGCACGACACGACGGCGACACGCGCCCCGGTCCGGAAAATTCCCTAAGCCATTGGAATACCGGCAATTCGCGGAACACGTTGCCGCCTGCGGGCGGTCAATATCAGGGCCGTGCGATCCGACAGACGGTCGGCAGGAGAGCCGCGGCAGCCCAATAGCCGGCTGCCGGGCCCATCCGTTCGCAGCCGGAGCCGGCCGGCAGAGCCGCACCGCCCCTGTCCGTCGCGCTCGCTGATCAGCCGCACGCGTCGCGTTGCGCGTGTATCCCACAGCGACCGCACCGCAGCACCGGCGATAGCGACGAAACGGAGTGTGTTCCACCGAGTTCCGGTGGCAAGGGAAGCAGCCGGCCGACGGATGCCGTGCTGACCGACGCGCGAACCGCGGATCGCCTAGCCGTATCGCTCGCGATGCCGCCGCAGCACGCCTTCCACCCGGCGCAGGGCGGCCTCGACCTCGCGCTGGAACCCGCCCGGAGGGAGATGCCGCACCGCCGAGTGCGCGGCACACACGACCCGGGCGTCGGACCACCGCGATGCCAACCCGCGCGCCCAGGCCGCATAGGCGTCGGCCGCCCCTGCCCTCGGGCTGAGCGCACGCGACAGCCGCGGGTGCATGCGCAGCGCAGGCGCCGGCAGCATCCAGGCCAGCGGGCCGGGCACTGCCATCACGTTGAGTGTGTCGTCGACGTGGACGATGCCGCTGGGCCGGTGGCGCGCCAGCACGGACGCGACGTGCACGTGCTCGTCGGCGCACACGAAATCCACGCCATCAGGCACCGACAGCTCGAGCACGTCCGACAGCGGATGGGCATCCCGCCACTCTTCCACCGGCGGCTCCGACCACGGCAGCGCCGGAAACCGCTCCCGATGCCGGCCCGTACCGTGCAGCGCCGCAGCGGGGAACAGCCGGTGCGTGGCTTCCACGTGCAGCGTATGGAAGGGATGCACGTGAATCACCGCGTCCACGAGGTCGCCGTTGCGGGTCAGGCCCATCACCGCATCGCGCTGCGCATCGTCGAGGCCACAGCCATCGATGACCACGAAGCGGCCGTCGTCGCGTTGCGCCAGCGACATGTGCGTGCCGATGTCGATCAGGCCCGCGACGCGGTAGGTGCCACGAATGTTCCAGAACGATGCCGCGAGCCTTTCCATGCGGGGAGCTTATGCACGAGGAAGGATTCGTGGCGCGATGACGGCGGACCGGCCGCGCGTCGATCGCGCCCCGGCCCGCGTTCGCAGGATCGATGCCTGCGCGGCCACGCGCGACAAGCCCACCCCTCCACTGTCGCTCTACGACTCCACGCTCGCGCGGAGCCGCGCCATGCCGGCGTCACGCGGCACCGCCTAGATTGGCCTCCTGTCCCGACACAGGAGTCACCCATGCAGAACGTCCCCGCTGGAACCCTCGTGGTGGTCGCCGACGGCCGCAAGGCGCGCCTGTTCCGCAACGTCGGCGAAGGCGACGAGCTCTCGCTGCGCCAGCACGACGTGATGAACGCCGACGACATTCCCCTGCAGGGGCCCTCGGGCGTGGCGCCGCCACAGCAGAGCCCGCAGACCAACGACGAGCGCACGTTCGCCAAGCATGTGGCGCAGCGCCTCAACGACGGCGCGCTGAAGCAGGACTACGCGCAGCTCGTGCTGGTGGCCGATCCGCAGACGCTGGGCGAGATCCGCCAGCAGCTGCACAAGGAGACGCAGGACCGCCTGATCGGCGAGATCGCCAAGACGCTCAGCAACTCGCCGATCGAGGACATCCAGCGCGCGCTGCACTGACGGCGGCTGCGCCGCTCCCTGCGCTACGCCGCATGGCGTGCGCAGCGGAGCGCGGCATGCCCCCGTGTTCGATGTTGCGAAGGCGCGGCCGACAATGCGGCCGCGCGGCGGATGACGTATCCCTACGGCCCGTGCGCGTGCGCCGGATGGCCGTCTCGTCACGGCAAGCGCCATCCGGCTCGGTCGGGATTCACCGGCTCCGCTTTGCGCGGGATACGACGTTCCGCCGTCAGACCGCGAATCTGCATCGTCATCCGGAGTGCAGGGATCGCTGCGTCGTCGCAGATCGCGAGGGCGCCCTCGCTGCGCCGGGAATGACCTGCGGGTGTCGGCCGGCTCAACCCGCCAGCAACCGCTCCATCTCCGCGTCCTTGTCCCGCCACAGGCCGTTCATCCACTGCTGGAAGCGGGCACGGAACGCACGGTCGTTCTGGTAATCCCCACCGAGCAGCGCGTCGGGAATCGGCCGCTGGCGCACGTGCATGCGCACCTCGGCCACGCGCCCCGCGAGCAGGTCGACCAGCGTCGGCCGGCCGCCGGGATAGGCGATGGTGACGTCGAGGATCGCGTGCAGGCCCTCGCCCATCGCGTCGAGTACGAAGGCCACGCCGCCCGACTTCGGCTTGAGCAGGTGGCGATAGGCACTGCCCTGCCGCGCATGCTTGGCCGGCGTGAAGCGTGTGCCCTCGACGAAGTTGACGATCGACACCGGGATCGATCGGAACTTCTCGCAGGCTCGGCGGGTAGCGGCGATGTCGCGCCCGGCCAGTTCCGGCCGGCGCGCGATCTGCTTCTTCGTGTAGCGGCCCATGAACGGGAAATCCAGCGCCCACCACGCCAGGCCCAGCAGCGGCACCCAGAACAGCTGGCGCTTGAGGAAGAAGCGCATCAGCGGAATGCGCCGGTTGAACACCTTCTGCATCACGATGATGTCCACCCAGCTCTGGTGGTTGGCCAGCATCAGGTAATGGCCATCGGTGCGCAGCGCCGCGTCCATTTCCACCTCGACGCGCGCCCCCGTGAAGCGGTCCACCGCCCAGCTGTTCACCGCGATCCAGCTCGCGGCGATGCCCATGAGCACCGGATCGCTGGCCCGGCGCAGGCGCGCGGATGGCAGCACCGCCTTGACGAGCGCCACCACGAGCAGCGGCACGACGTGGAGCACGGTGCTCAGGGCGATGAGCAGGAAGACGGACGACAGGCGCAGCAGGGCCATGGAGGGGCGGACGCTTTCAGGGGGCGCCATTGTGACGCCCTGCTCCCGGCGGCCGACAACCGCGGCCTCAGCCGCCGCGCAGCAGCACCGCGGGGAGCGCGACCAGCCCGAGCAGGAAAAGGATCGCCAGCACGCGCAGCAGCACCCCCAGGGGCTCGGCGCGCAGCACGCTCCAGAACGTTTCCGCCCGGCCCTCGCGCACCGCCGCCTCGTACTCCGCCCGCGCGCGGCTGCGGCGCTGCGCCTGGTAGTCGGCCATCAGGCGCTTGGCCTCCGCGATCTCCGCGTCGTCCCGCACGAAGATCCCCCCCGCCGATATCCCGAACATGCTGGGCGGCGTCTCGTAGTGCGCGATGCGCGCCGCATCGAGCATCGCGCGCACGTCGTCGGCCTCGTCGTCGGGCACGTTGCGGAGATTGAGCAGGAGCTTGGCCATGGCGGGGATGATATCGGGCGCGACTGGAGCCGCGGCGATCACAGTCCGGTGCTCCTCCGCGACGAACTCCCTTGCCTGCTCGCCACCGATGCGATGGCTTCCGAGTGACCAGACCGGGGACGCGGTCGGCCCCCGGTCATCGCGATCGGTCGCCGGGGCGTCACGGCGGATCTGCGCCCCGCATCCGCACGATGCCTGATGCGCCGTCAGCGGGCGCGCCGACGCGATGACGCCCTCGAGCGTCCATGCGACCGCGCGCAGGCAGCGGCGCCGCGGCTGCCCCTACCATGCGCCCATGACGTCCACCTTCAAGCGCGCCGCGAAGATCCTCGGCTGGATCCTGCTCCTGTCGGGGCTGCTCATGAGCTACGAGGGCTGCACGCGCGCCGGCGGCGGGCTGGCGACATGGCTGACCGGCGAGTCGGCCGATGGCGTGGTGACCTCGATCCGGACGTTTCCCGGCAGCTCGCCGCCTGCACGCACGCGCTACCGCGAGTCGTCGGTCATCACCTTCAGGACCGCGGAAGGCGAAGTGGTGACCTTCGAGCATCCGGTGCAGAGTTCGCCGCCGCCGTTCGCGAAGGGGGAACGCGTGCGCGTCTTCTACGATCCCGACGCACCGGAGGACGCGGTGGCTCCGAGCGGGCTCGCCCTTGTCGTCTTCGGCTGGAGCTTCCTTGCCGTCGCGGGAATCGTGGTCATGTTCACCGGCACGCTGTTGCTCGTCATCGCGATGCTTCCATGGAGGGAACGGAGAAGCAGCCGGCCCGGCAGCCCTTAGGCGCGCGGCCTTGCGGACATATCGGCAAAGGCCCCTCAGACCACCCGCTCACCGGTCGCCACACGCGCCGGCGCGACGTCCCACGGTGCAGGATCGATCGCAAGCCGCCATCGTCCGGCGTCGCGACGCAGCCGCAGGTCGCGGTGCCTGACCAGATACACCAGCGCGACGCCGGCCGCCGCGAGCCCCGACAACGCACCGACCCCCAGCGCCCAGCGCGGGCCGAAGCGGTCCGCCACCCAGCCCACCAGCGGCGCGCCCAGCGGCGTACCGCCCATCACCACCGCGATGCGCAGCGCCAGCACGCGCCCGCGCATGCCGCGCTCGGTGGTGAGCTGCATCATCGAGTTGCTGCCCGTCATGAAGGTGAGCGCGGCCAGCCCGACGAAGACCAGCATCACCGCGAACGACCACGGGCCCGGCATCACCGCCGCGAGCACCGCCGCGACGCCGAACGCCGCCGCCGAGCCGCCCATCAGCACCATGCCGGGCTGCGGCCTGCGTGCCGACAGCAACGCACCGCCCATTGTCCCCACCGCCATCGCCGAGGTCAGCAGCCCGTACTGGCTGGCGTCGCCCCGGAACACGGTAACGGACATCGTCGACACGAAGATCGCGAAGTTGAAGCCGAACGTGCCGATCAGCGCCAGCATCAGCAGCACCGCCATCAGGTCGGGCCGCTGCCGGACGTAGCGGAAGCCGTCGAGCATGGCGCCACGCGTGCGCGCCGGCTGCGCCTCGGCATGCAGCTCGTGCACGCGCAGGAACGCCAGCGAGACCAGCACCGCCGCGTAGGACGCCGCATTGACCATGAACAGCCAGCCCTCGCCCACCGCCGCGATCAGCAGACCGGCCACCGCCGGCCCGACCATGCGCGCCGCATTGAATGACGTGGAGTTCAGGGCCACCGCATTGGCCACGTGCTCGTCACTGACGAGGTCGGACACGAACGTCTGACGCGCCGGCGCGTCGAACGCGGTGACGCAGCCCAGCAGCAACGCGAAGCCGTATACGTGCCAGAGCTGCACCACGCCCAGCAGCGTCACGAGCCCGAGCCCCAGCGCCAGCAACCCGGAGACGGCCTGCGTCCACATCAGCAGCTTGCGGCGATCGAGATGGTCGGCGGCCCAGCCCGTGAGCGGAAGCAGCAGCAGGGGCGGTCCGAACTGCAGCGCCATCACGATGCCTACCGCCGTCGCACTGTGGTCGGTGAGTTGCGTCAGCACCAGCCAGTCCTGCCCCACGCGCTGCATCCACGTGCCCACGTTGGACACCAGCGCGCCGCCGGCCCAGACGCGGTAGTTGTAGATGCGGAGGGAGGAGAAGGTGCCGCTCATCGAGCGGCGCAGACTAGCGGGCTGCGGTTGTGCGGTGGGTCAAGGCGGAGCGCTCTCCGCGGACCGGGGATGGAATTCACATCGCTGCTGCGCGCCCGAACGCCGGGACGCCCCCGCACGCAGCGGATCGGACCTTCATCTCCCTACCGCAGCGCAACACCCCGCGTGACGCGCGTCGCGTTTTAGCGCGCGTGCCGCCACGGCATGCATCCCATCGATGTGCCGTCCCACCTGCAACCGCGCGCCACGACGTACACCAGCGCACGCGTTCAGCAGCCTGACGCAGCCTGGGTGCTTCCCCCCATTGTCCGCGCACGGATTCCGCGCTTACGGTCGGGGCGCACCGGTTGGAGCGACCCCGTCGATCGCGAACCACGCACGCATCCGCGGCCATGCCGCGGTGCCTGCGCCGGTGCAGTGCGGCGCAGGCCGTCCTCTCCCATCACCGAAGGGGTTTTTCCGATGTCGAAGTCGTACACGTCGCAGCATCGAATCCTGGCCACCGCGATGGCGCTGGCGCTCACCGCCGGCTTCGCGGCCCCCGCCGTCGCCGGCCGCGTCGACACCACCGGCCTGCATGCGCCGGAACAGGCCGCGTTCGACCGCTTCATCGTCAAGTACCGCGACGGCGCCGGCGCCACCGCGCGCCAGGGCAGCCTCGCCAATGCGGCGCGCGCGTCGGCGAAGGCCGTCGGCATCGCACGCCTGCGTTCGCTTTCGGTGGGCGGCGACGTGGTGCAGGCGAACCGTCCGCTCGATCGCGCCGAAGCCGAAGCGCTGATGCGCGGCATCGCGTCGGATCCGAGCGTCGAGTACGTCGAGGTCGACCAGCTCATGCAGCCGCTGATGACGCCCAACGACACGCACTACGCCAGCTACATGTGGGGCATGCAGAGCGGCACCGGCGGCATCCGCGCCGACCAGGCCTGGAACACCACGAACGGCAACGGCGTCGTCGTCGCCGTGCTCGACACGGGCCATGCCGACCACACCGACCTCGCCGCGAACCTGCTGCCGGGCTACGACTTCATCAGCGACAAGCGCATCGCCGGCGACGGCAACGGCCGCGACGCCGACGCGCACGATCCGGGCGACTACTACCGCAAGGACACCTCGAGCTGGCATGGCACGCACGTGGCCGGCACCGTGGCCGCGGTTGGCAACAACGGCAAGGGCGTGATCGGCGTGGCCTACGGCGCGAAGGTGGTGCCGGTGCGCGTGCTCGGGCGTGGCGGCGGCTACACCTCCGACATCGTCGACGGGCTGACCTGGGCCTCGGGCGGCAGCGTCGCGGGCGTGCCGGCCAACGCCAACCCCGCCGAGGTGATCAACATGTCGCTCGGCGGCAGCGGCACCTGCTCGAGCACGTACCAGAACGCGATCAACGGCGCCGTCGCGCGCGGCACCACGGTGGTGGTCGCGGCGGGCAACAGCAACGCCGATGCCGCGGGCTTCAGCCCGGCCAGCTGCAACAACGTCATCAACGTCGCGGCCACCAACAAGGCCGGTACGCGCGCCAGCTACTCGAACTACGGCGCGAAGATCGACGTGGCCGCACCCGGCGGCGACAGCCCCGACTGCACCACGCTGATCGTCTCCACCGGCAACGCCGGCACCAGCAGCCCGACCACCGAGAACTACTCGTGCATGGCCGGCACCTCGATGGCGTCGCCGCACGT
>CAZNRZ010000013.1:25006-26475 GCA_964575535.1 uncultured Lysobacter sp.
GCCGCAGACGCGGTGTGGCGAACCTCGATGCGCGCCGGCCAATCACTTCGGGATGCGGCAGCGCGAGCCAGACCTCAGGAGTGCCGCGCAATGCCGCCCGCCCATCGACGGACGCCGCGCGTGGCCTGCCGCACCGTCAGGAACGCGCGCCCACGGCGATCGGCAGCATCCGCCCGGCCCGCGGAACCTGCCCATCGACCTCGCGTCCCGCCGTCCCCTTCCACCGCCACAGCAGCGCGATCACCACCAGGCTCACGCCGATACTGAAGACGCTGCCCTCCGGGCCCACGCCGCCACCGGTGAGCCATGCCGAGGTGTCGTCCATCACCGGCGACCACCAGCCCGCGTGCTCGTAGCCGCTGACGTTGAAGCCGAGCACGCTCCCCTGCATCCAGTTCCAACCGAGATGCAGGCCGAGCGGCAGCGCGAGGCTGCGCGTGCGCAGGTAGGCCAGGCCGAGCAGCACCGCGACCACCGCGATGTCGACCGTGCCGACGAGACGCGCCACGCCCTCCATGCCCGGGTTGCTCCAGTGCCCCGCCGCGAACAGCGCGGCCATGCCGAGCTGCGCGGGCCAGGTGCCGAGGCCGTCGAGCAGGCGCTGGAACACGAAGCCGCGGAACAGCAGTTCCTCCAGCACCGCCGCCCACACGAAGGCGTTGAGCCCGAGCGCGATCGCCGACAGGCTGCGCGCCGGATCCAGCTCGAAGCGCAGCACGCCCGAGGCCGCCATCAATCCCGCGGTAGCCAGCAGCATCGCGACACCGGCCACGCTGCCCCAGGCGAACTCGCGCGCCCAGCGCGCATCCATGCGCAGCCCGACATTGGACAGCGGCTCGCGCCGCAGGCGCATCGCCGCCCACGTGGCCAGCAGCAGGAACATCACCGGCAGCGGCTCGCGCCATGCCTCGTGCACGCCCCACTGCTTCAACAGGCCCATTGCCGGCCCGTGCACCACGCGCGTGATCGCGACCAGCGCCACGAACACGAGGATCCACCAGCCGTTGCGCAGCGCACCGCGCGCATCGACGGACACCGTTCTCATCGCGACGCTCCGCCGACGGCGCGGATCGCATCGACCACGGCCTGCGGATCCTCGCGGTGGATGTTGTGGCCGGTGGCGAAGTAGCGATGCACGCCCTGCGAGACGCCGGCGAACAGCGCGGCGTGCTGCGACTTCCACAACGCCTTGCCCTGCGCGGTCTCCTCGAACACGAAGGGCTCGTCGGCGACGCGGGTGGCGGTGAGCAGCGCGACGGGCACGTCGGGCATCGCGCGCGGCGTCGCGGCCGGCGCGCTGTCGAGCTGCGCGATGAGCGCGCGGTAGTCCGCGCCCATCGCCGGCGGCAGCATCTCCAGCAGCGCCGCGTCGTCGGCCAGCACGCGCGCACGGTCGGCGTGCAGGAAGGCGTGGCGCTGGCCCATCGTGGCCGGGTCGACCAGCACCAGCGCCTGCACGCGCTGCGGAT
>CAZNRZ010000014.1:0-4495 GCA_964575535.1 uncultured Lysobacter sp.
CTGATGGACGGCGGACGCCGCTGGTGGCTGGCCGAGGTCGCCTCCGAAGCCGACCTGCGCGCCGTCCAGCCCGACTGGGACGCCATCAGCGAACTCGCCGGCGCCACCGCAACCATGGGCCTGTGCGCCTTCGCGCGCGCGGAGTCGGACGACGACTACCAGCTCGTCGTGCGCGCATTCGTCGGCGCGCCCGCGCGCTTCGAGGACGCCGCCTCCGGCGCGGCAAATGCAACGCTCGCCGCCTGGCTCGCGCAGAACGACGCGTTGCCCGGCCGCGACGGCAGCTACGTCGTCAGCCAGGGCCGCGAGGTCGGCTTCGATGCACGCCTTCAGCTGCGCGTGGACCCCGTCGGCGACGTCTGGTCCGGCGGCCACGTGCGCACGGTGGTGAGCGGCGAAATCGACTGGTAGCCGCCGCGCCGCGGGCCTCAGCCGTCCTGCACCTCGAGCGAGATCGGCACCGCGGCAAGCACCTTCGAGATCGGGCAGCCGTCCTTCGCCTTCTCCGCATGCTGCCGGAACTGCGCGGCATCCAGTCCCGGCGCCTGGCCGCGCACCTTCAGGCGGATCTGCGTGATGTGCGGCCCTCCGTCCATCGACATCTCGACATCCGCGCGAGACTCGATGAACGTCGGCGGATGCCCCGCTTCGGTCAGCATGGCCGACAGCGCCATGGCGAAGCAGCCGGCGTGCGCGGCGGCGATCAGCTCCTCGGGATTGGCGCCCTTCTCGTCGCCGAAGCGCGTATTGAATCCGTAGCGCGTGTTCTCGAAGACGCCGCTCTGCGGCGTATCGAGCCGGCCCCGCCCGGACTTGAGGTCGCCTTCCCAGCGGGCGGTCGCGTGTCGCGTGATGGCCATCGGTCTCTCCTCGGGTGGGGAGCACGAGCCTAGCCCTCGCGTGGAAAGACTTCGTTACCCGGCCTTGTGCAGCGCAACGCGACGCCTGAACAGGCGCGCGCTATGGTGGCCCGGCCCCGCCATGACCGCCCGCCGAGCGCGATGCTCGGTGCGCCCCGCGGACTGCCATGACGGTGGAGCGCCCGCGATGCATCCGCACCGCCCGCGCTCGGCCGGGCATGGAACACCGGCGCGCGCGCCAGCGGATGGCCACCCTCCCTTCCCCCCAAGGAGCGCGTGGCATGCCCTACACGACAGACCAGATCCGCAACGTGGCCCTCGCAGGCCACCCCGGCGCCGGCAAGACCACCCTGTTTGAAGCCCTGCTGCATGCCGGCGGCGCCATCAACGCGGCAGGCAGCATCGAGCGCGGCACCACCGTATCCGACTTCGATCCGGTCGAGAAGCAGCGCGGCCACTCGCTGGACGTCGGCATCGCGAGCACCGACCACGCGGGCATCCATGTGAATCTCATCGACACCCCGGGCTATCCCGATTTCCGCGGGCCGGCCCTGTCCGCGCTCGCGGCGGTGGAGACCGTCGCGGTGGTGTTGGCATGCGATGCGGGCGTCGAATACGGCGCCCGCCGCATGATGGAGTACGCGAAGGCGCGTGGGCTGTGCCGCGCGATCGTGGTCAACCGCATCGACCACGGCGACTGCGGCGACGTGCTCGACGCGCTGCGCGAAACCTTCGGCCCCGAATGCCTGCCGTTGAACCTCCCGGCGGACGGCGGCACGCGCGTCGTCGACTGCTTCGGGCAGAGCGACGGGACGAGCGATCTCGGCCCGGTCGCCGACTGGCACCAGAAGATCATCGACCAGGTCGTCGAGATCAACGAAACGGTGATGGAGCAGTACCTCGAACTTGGCGAGGGCGGCCTGTCCGGGCAGGAACTGCACGACGCCTTCGAGCAGTGCCTTCGCGAGGGTCATCTGGTGCCCGTGCTGTTCTGCTCGGCACGCAGCGGCGTGGGCGTGCGCGAACTGCTGGACGTGGCCGAGCGCCTGTTCCCGCACCCCGGCGAGGCCAATCCGCCCCCGTTCGTGAAAGGCAGCGGCGTGGACGCGCAGCCGATCGAAGCGCGGCCGGATCCCGATGCGCATGTGATCGCCGACGTCTTCAAGATCGTCAACGATCCCTTCGTCGGCAAGCTCGGCGTGTTCCGCGTCTACCAGGGCACGGTGAAGCGCGACACGCAGCTGTTCGTCGACGACGGCAGGAAGCCCTTCCGCGTCGGCCACCTGTTCAGGCTTCGCGGCAAGGAGCACGTGGAGATCGAACAGGCCATTCCGGGCGACATCGCGGCGGTGGCGAAGGTGGAGGACCTGCACTTCGACGCGGTGCTGCACGACAGCCACGACGAGGACCACATCCACCTCGCGCCGCTGGATTTCCCGCGGCCGATGTTCGGCCTGGCCGTGGAGGCCGCCAGCAAGGGCCAGGAGCAGAAGCTCGCGAACGCGCTGCATCGCCTCGCCGAGGAGGACCCCTGCTTCCAGATCGAGCACACGGCCGAGACCAACGAGACCATCGTGCGCGGCCTGTCCGACCTGCACCTGCGCATCGCACTCGACCGGCTGCGCGAGCGCTACGGCGTCGAAGTGAAGTCGCGCCCGCCGCGCATCGCTTACCGGGAAACCGTGGCGGCGAAGGCCGAAGGGCATCACCGCCACAAGAAACAGACCGGCGGCGCCGGCCAGTTCGGCGAGGTCTTCCTGCGCGTGGAGCCCCTGCCGCGCGGCGGCGGCTTCGAGTTCGTCGACGAGGTCAAGGGCGGCACCATCCCCGGGCAGTTCCTGCCCGCGGTGGAAAAAGGCGTGAGGCAGGCGCTGTCGGGCGGCGCGGTGGCCGGCTATCCGCTGCAGGACGTGCGCGTGACCGTGTACGACGGCAAGCACCATCCGGTCGACAGCAAGGAAGTCGCGTTCGTCACCGCCGGCAAGCGTGCTTTCGTCGATGCCGTGCTGAAGGCGCGGCCGCAGGTGCTGGAGCCGATCGTCGAACTCGAAGTGACCGCGCCCGAATCGAACATGGGCGACATCAGCGGTCACCTGGCGGGCAAGCGCGCGCGCATCAACGGCACGGACAGCCAGCGCGGGGACGTCATCGTGAAGGCGCAGGTGCCGCTCTCGGAGCTCGAGGGCTTCGCGGCGGAGCTGAAGTCGATCACTGCCGGCCGCGGGCGGTATTCACTGGACTTCAGCCATTACGAGCCGGTGCCGGCGAACGTGCAGCAGAAGCTGGTGGAGGCGTACAAGCCGCGACACGAGGAGGATTGACGGCGTCGTTCCCGCCACGTCATGCCGACGACATGGCGACGCCGATCGGCACGGATGGACTGCGAATTCCGTGGGGCGTTCCGGCGACCGCCCCACTTCACATCTGCCAAAGGTCCGCGCCGACCTGTCGATCCGCGACTGAAAGACTGTCGCCACTACGCAGGAAGCCGGCTTTCGCCGGCTTCCTGGGCTGGACCCGATGGATCATTCGGGCCGTACGTCGACCCGCACGCGGATCCGGTCGCCCGGGTGATAGGACGTGCGCGTGGTGTAGCTGCGCCCCGCGTACTCGTAGGTCACGTCGTACATCGACACGCCGCGGCCCTGCTCGTAGTCGCTGACCGGCACGGGATCGCAGGCGACGGCCACGCCGACGCGCTCGCGGGCGTCGCGGTTGCGCTGGGTCTGCTCGTAGATCTGCCGGCCGGCGATGCCGCCGACCATCGACCCGATCGCCGACGTCGCGTAGCGCGCGCTGCCGCCCCCGACCTGGCTGCCGACGACGGCACCGACGATGCCGCCGATGACCGTGGCCGCGGTACCACCACCGTTCGAACGCCCGTAGCGGTCGTCGTAGGAATCGCGATACCCGTCGCGGGCGTAGCGATCGTTCGCGTAGCGGTCGCGTGCATAGGGGTCGTCGTAGCCGCGATCGTAGCCGCCCGCGTAGGTGCGGTCCTCGACGCAGCGCGCCGCGCCGGTGCTCGCGGCGTAGCGTCCGCCATAGCGAGCGTCGTAGACAGGATCGACTCGCAGCACCCGCGCGTAGTCGTAGTGGCCGCCCTGGGTGGAATAGGACGGATAGGAAGACACCTGCGCCGAAGCCGTGGCGGCGGTGGCGGTCAATGCGATGGCCAGCACGCTGGCGCTCAGATGCTTCATGGACGGGCTCCGATGCGCCCCGATGGCGCGATCGCATCGTCCGGCGGCGGCTATTACCGGCGCCTGAATTCTGTAAGCACCGCGTGAAGCGCTCAGATGCGGTTCACCGCCTCAATCTCCGGCGACTACCGCTTCCAGCGAGCGCGCCTGTGGCGCCAGCTGCGCGCGCAGGATGCCGTCGGGATGCTCGCTGGTGCGCACCACCACGTATGCACCGCCCGCGCGGACCCGTTCGGCGATCAGCGGGGACAGGCTGGTCGTCGCGCCGATGATCCGCCCTTCGCTTCCGTCGAGCGTCACGTCCATGCGCGCGACCTGCTCGCCGTTCTCGCCCGCCTCCCCCGTGTGCAACGTCGCCGAGGTGACGCGCTCGGTCAGCCCGGACACGACGAGATCGACGCGCGCATCGCCATCGGCTTCGAGATTCAGCCG
>CAZNRZ010000014.1:4595-26320 GCA_964575535.1 uncultured Lysobacter sp.
ATGCGCTGACCCCGCATTCACCGCGCCACCGTACCTTCGGCGCCAGCCCCCATCGGAGCCCGCCATGCGCCGGGTCGCGCCCTATCTGCTCTTCGCCGCGTCCGCGGCGCTGTTCGCCACCACCGCCTGCTCGACGGTGGGCGCGCTGCTCACCGCACGCACCATGACGTTCACTGCCGACGAGCTGCAACGCAAGCTGGTCACGCGCTTTCCGCGCGACTATGAACGGCTGGGCGGGCTGCTCACGGTCACGCTGATGAATCCGCGGCTGTCGATTCCGGCCGGCGAGCGGCGGCTGCGCGTCGACTTCGACGTGGCAGTGGGCGCGTTGCGCTCGCCCAGCCGCAGCCCCGACGGCCGATTCACGCTCACCAGCGCGCTGCGCTACGATCCCGCCTCGCGCAGCCTGCACCTGTTCGAACCGCGCATCGAGGATGTCGAAGTCGCGGCGCTCGGTGGCCGGATGAACCAGAATTTCCAGGGCGCGCTCAATGAATGGCTTTCCGACTGGGCGAAGCACGAAGCGATCTACCAGTTCGACAACACGCTCATCGGACGCATCGGCTCCCGGCGCGTCGAAGGAACACGGATCGAAAATGGGCAGGTCGTGTTGCAACTCGGCGAATGACGCACGCAGGCCGCTGGTCGCGATCGCGGTCGCGCTCGCGCTGCTGACCGGCTGCGACGGCGAGCGCGAACGTAGTGCCGGCGACGCCCCACGTGGCCGGGTCCAGAGTGCACTGCCGACCCCGGCCGGCGTGTCCGGCGGAAGCGTCACCGGCATGCCCACCAGCCCGCCTGCCGGCGCAGCCGAGCCCGCGGTGATCGAGGAGCCGGCCGCGGTGGCCGGCGAGCCGGGCGACGCCACGATCCCCGTCGATCCGAACGCCATCCCGGTCGATCCGGCCACGGGTCTGGCGGTCGGCGCGCCGCCCGCGGCCGCGGATGCACCGCTGGCGGACCTCGGCGCCGCAAGCACCGTCGTACGCGACTACATGGCTGCGCTGTCCGCGGGATCGCTCGCGGGTGCGCAGCAGCTGTGGTCGGCCACGCCGAACGACAGCGCGGTCCTGCAGCTCGCGCGCGAATCGGCGTTCGCCGTGGATGTCCTGCCTCCCACGCGCCCGACCGATGCGGCCGCCGCCGCGGCGGGCGTGGTGAACGTGCCGGCGCAGGTGCGCGGCACCGCCGAGGACGGCAGCCCACGCAGCCTGCTCGCCATCTACACGGTGCGCCGCACCGCGGACGGGGCCTGGCGCATCACATCGGCCAGCGTGCGCGAGAACGCGCCGTAGCAGCCGGCACACCCCGCCTGGTGCTGGACACGCAGGTCTGGCTCGACCTGCTGCTGTTCCGCGATCCGCGCGTCGCCACGCTCGAGCGCGCACTGGCGGACGGCGACGTCGAAGCGGTCATGGACGGCCGCATGCGTGGGGAACTCGCGCGCGTGCTCGGCTATCCGGTATTCGCCCTCGACGCGACCCGACAGGCGGCCATCACCCGATCCGCCGACGCGCTGTCCTCACGGGTCGACCTGCCCGCGCTCGCGTGGACCCTTCCGCGCTGCCGCGATCCGGACGACCAGATGTTCGTGGAGGTCGCGGTGGCCTGCAGCGCTTCGGCACTGCTCAGCCGTGACGACGAGCTGCTGCGCCTTGCGAGCCGGCTGCGCGCCTTCGGCGTCGCAGTGACGACGCCCGCCGCATGGTGCGCGATGCGCGCAGCCGACTAGATCTCGAAGCGGTACGAGAGCTTGACCAGCAGCTGCTCGCTGTCGCGCAGGTCGAAGGCATCGCGGAACTGGTCGTGATAGCGGAAGTCGCCGTTGATCGCCTGGTCGAGGAAGCCGCCGCCGCGCACGTAGGCCACGTACAGGTAGGACAGCGGCGCCAGCTCGTAGCGGTAGCGCACCTGGAAGCCCATGTTGCGCAGCCCGAAATCGGCATGGCGCACGCCGGCATCCACCGGGCTGCCATCCGCGGCCAGCGTGTACGAGCGCTGCGCCGTCGCGTCGAGGCCCAGCGCCTCCAGCCGCACGCGCAGCTCCTGCCTGGAGTCGATCAGCCACGTCGCGCCCGCGTTGAACAACGCCATGTTCGAGCGGAAGGTGCCCAGGCGCCCCGCGCCGTCGACGTCGTTGCGCCAGAGGAGCCAGTCCGGGTTGTGGCGGAGCTCGAGGCCGAAATTGAGGTTCGCGCTGTCGCTGAGGTGATACGTCGGCTCGATGTAGAGGGATACCGCGCCGTCGTTCCAGCCGCCGAGGCCCTCGGCCGCGTAGCGCGCGTTGCCGTACAGGCCCCACTGGCCGCGGCGCGGCATGAAGCGCTCGCCGAACAGGAAGAACTTCGACGGCACGCGCACGACGCCGTTGCCGCGGGTGATGAGGTCGTCGTGCCCGGGCGTCCACCCCGCGATCTCCATGAACTGGTTGCCGCCGTCGCGCCGCTCGCTCTGACGGTTGAAGGCCCAGGCGTCGGCGATGTGGACGCCGTCGTCGTTCACGCGTCGCGATACCGCGCCGCGCACCTCGTGGCTGGCGAAGGCCGAATCCGCGGGCAGCGACGTGAGGCGGCGCGCGATCTCGTAGCGCGCGTAATTGAAGTTGTTGCGGTCGAGGTAGCCGAAATCGTTGAGCTGCAGCTGGTCGCCCAGATGCACGGCATAGAGCTGCTGGCGCCAGCCGTCGCCGATGACGTGGTCGATGCGCACCTGCCCGCCGCTGTCGCGCACCGTGCGGCCGCCCTGCTCGATCTCCGATGCGGCCAGCGCGCTGCGGATCGTCCAGCTCGCGTTCGGCGTCCAGCGGTGGTCGACGGCGCCCACGTGGGCGATGCGGTCGAAGTACGGGCGCTCCACGCGCGTCACCGTCGCGCCGATCCCCTGCCGTTCGAAGTCGCGGGTGGCGCGCGCGGCCATGAACTGCCGACCGTCGTCACCGCCCTCGTCGGCCATGAACAGGCCGTAGTTGAAGCCCGCCACGCTGCCGTTGATCTTCAGCGCCGCGCTCACGTCGCCGGAGCCGTCGCCGTCGTCCTCGGGCCCACCCACGCGGCGGGTGTAGATCAGGCGATTGGCGTTGCCGATCCCGCCGAAGGTGACGTCGAAGAAGCCCTGGTTCTCGGTGAAGAACGGACGCTTGTCGCTGAAGAAGGTCTCGACGGCGCCGAAGTTGACGACGATCTCGTCGCTCTCCACCTGCCCGAAGTCCGGATTGATCGTGGCCGACAGCTGGAACTGCCCGTTGGGCTTCCAGAAGATGTCGGCGCCGCCGTCGAACTGCGAGTCGTGGCCGACGAGGTCGTGCACGCCGACGACGTAGGGCGTGACCGCGAGGAGCGACTGGCTGAACTTGGGTACCTCGATGCGCTCGAAGGCCGAGAGATAGCGCGGCTCGGTATAGCTCACCGCGGGCCAGGCCATGCGCTCGCCGGTGGCGCCGATCACGCGGTCCAGCAGGATGCCGAGGGTGCGCGTGTCACCGCCCGCACGCTGCATGGGCGCGACGTGCCAGGGAATGAGGACTTCGGCCGTCCAGCCCGCCTCGTCCTCGCTGACGGCATGACGCCAGGGGCCGTCCCAGTCGTGGTTGAAGTTGTTCTCGTTGGTGAGCGTGCCGTCCTCGATGCTGTCGGACAGCGTCACCATGAAGTTGTAGCCGCTGCGGCCATCGCCGTCGAAATCGACGTAGACGTTCACGCGGTCGACCGGCCCGCCCTGGTCGCGCTGCGTCCGCTGGCGGCGGCGCTCGACGCCGGCGGGCTGCGCGTTGCGGAAGGCGACGGCGAGCCCGTCGGGCGTAGCCTTGATCCACGCTTCGGTGGCGTAAGGCGCCGGCGCGCGCGAAAGCGGCTGGGTCAGCCGGAAATCGGTGACGTGGCGCGCGTCGAGCCATTCGGCGGGATCGATGCGGCCATCGATCTCGACGGCGGGAGCCATCGCCGGCAGCGCGGCGAGGATGGCGAGCGTGAGGGGACGCAGCATGGGGGTGTCCGCGGACGAAGACGCCGGAAGTGCGCGCAGCCTAGTGGCCGCGCGCACGCCTGCCGACTGTCGTTAGTCATGGCAACGTGGTGGCGCTCCGGTGCATCCGTGCTGCAGCGGATGCACGATGCCTTGCCTGAACGTGCGGAACGCCGAGGTGCCTGCGCGCACCATGGACGCTGGAGGCGCGTTATCGCGTCGGCGCCTTCTTCGCGGCTCGGGTGCTGCCGGCGGTCTTCGTCGTGCCTTTCGTGCCTGCCTTCTTCGTGCCCGTCTTTTTCGCAGCGGCCTTTTCGGCGCCGCCGGTGCGGCCGGTCGACTTCTTCGACGCGGCCTTCTTACCCGCCGTCTTCGCACCGGCCGAGCCTGCGCCGGCCGTCTTCGCAGCCGCACGCTTCGGCTTGAGCATCGTGCCCGTGCAGTTGCGCGCGCCGCAGAGGCAGGCCCAGATCTTCTTCATGCGCGGCGTGTGCGGCTCGCCGAGGGTGATGCCGTAGTCGTAGGTGAGTTCCTGCCCCGCGCGGATGGGCTTCTTCGCCTCGATGAAGATGCGGTCGCGGCTGCGATCGTCGCTCGCGTGCTCGATCAGCACCGCCTCGCAGTTGGGCGAGCAGCCGTGGTTGATCCACCGCGCCACGCCGCCGCCGATGTCGCCGTCGATCACGTACTCGTCGTTGAGCGTGAACAGGAAGGTGTGCCCGGATTCGGCCGCGCCCGCGTCGCTGTTGTCGACGTCCTCGTGCGTGCGGCGCATGCCCTTGTATTCGATGATGCGCTCGCCCTTCGCGATGTCCGCGGTCGCGAATACGCCGGTGCCGTGGATCGATGAGCGGCGGGCGACGACTTTGCTGGGCATGCGGACACTCGGGCGCGATGGGAGCGGCATTCTGCCCTGCCCGCCGCTTGCGGTCACCCGCATGGCGGCGCCCTGAACCCGGAAGACCGCCGCGATGGCGGCCGGCGGCATCAAATCGTACAATTCCGGTCCTGATTCCCCGCCGGCGCGGCGGAGACCGGGAAGCCGGACGAGGCGAGGCATGCTGCGGGTCACCAAGCTCACCGATTACGCCACCGTGGTGCTGACCGTCATGGCGGCCGCGGGCGACGGCGTGCTGAGCGCGACCGAGATTGCCGAGCGTGCGGGCCTGGAGCCGCCGACGGTGAGCAAGGTGCTCAAGCCGCTGTCGCAGGCGGGGCTGGTGGAAGGCTTCCGCGGCGCGCATGGCGGCTACCGGCTGGCGAGGCCGGCCACGTCGGTGCGGCTGATCCACATCATCGAGGCGATGGAAGGCCCGCTCGCCGTCACCGAATGCAGCGTGCACGAGGGCCAGTGCGGCCTGGAAAGTTCCTGCGGCATGCGCAGCAACTGGCGCCGTATCAACGACGTCATCGTGCAGGCGCTGGAAGGCGTGACGCTGCAGGAACTGCTTTCGCCCACCGCCGGCAGGGAACGCGATACCGGCCGCCGCATCGACCTGCGGCTGGCCAAGGCCTGAGACCATGTCCGAAACCATCACCAACGCCGAGATCCACCAGCAGCTCGGGCGTCGCTACGACGCCGGCTTCATCACCGATATCGAGTCCGACACGCTTCCGCCCGGGCTCGACGAGGACGTCATCCGCGCGCTGTCCGCGAAGAAGGACGAGCCGGAGTGGATGACCGAGTGGCGCCTGGCGGCCTACCGCCACTGGCTGACCATGCGCTCGCCCGACTGGGCGAAGCTCGAGCTCGCGCCCATCGACCTGCAGGCGCTGAGCTATTACTCCGCGCCCAAGGGCCCGAAGTACAAGTCGCTCGACGAGGTGCCGCAGGAACTGCTCGACACCTACGACAAGCTCGGCGTGCCGCTGCACGAGCGCGCGAAGCTCGCCGGCGTGGCGGTCGATGCGGTGTTCGATTCGGTCTCCGTCGGCACCACCTTCCGCAAGGAACTCGCCGACAAGGGCGTGATCTTCTGCTCGATGTCCGAGGCGATCCGCGAGTATCCCGACCTCGTGCGCCAGTACCTGGGCAGCGTGGTGCCGGTGGGCGACAACTATTTCGCCGCGCTGAACTCCGCGGTGTTCTCGGACGGCAGCTTCGTGTTCATCCCGAAGGGCGTGCGCTGCCCGATGGAGCTGAGCACCTATTTCCGCATCAACGCCGGCCACACCGGGCAGTTCGAGCGCACGCTGATCATCGCGGAGGATGCGAGTCACGTGTCCTATCTGGAAGGCTGCACCGCGCCGCAGCGCGACGAGAACCAGCTGCACGCGGCGGTGGTCGAACTGGTCGCGCTGGAAGGCGCCGAGATCAAGTACAGCACCGTGCAGAACTGGTATCCCGGCGACGAGAACGGCGTCGGCGGCATCTACAACTTCGTGACCAAGCGCGGCGAGTGCCGCGGCGCGAGGTCGAAGATCAGCTGGACGCAGGTGGAGACCGGCTCTGCGATCACGTGGAAGTATCCGAGCTGCGTGCTGATCGGCGACGACTCCGTGGGCGAGTTCTACTCGGTCGCGCTCACCCACCACCGCCAGCAGGCCGATACCGGCACCAAGATGATCCATATCGGCAAGCGCACGAAGAGCAAGATCGTGAGCAAGGGCATCAGCGCCGGGCGCGGGCAGAACACCTATCGCGGACTGGTGCGCGTGGAGCGCTCGGCCGAGGACGCACGCAACTACACGCAGTGCGACTCGCTGCTGATCGGCAAGAAGTGCGGCGCGCACACCTTCCCGTACATCGAGGTGCGCCATCCGACGGCGACGGTCGAGCACGAGGCCACCACCTCGAAGATCAGCGAGGACCAGATGTTCTATTGCCGCTCGCGCGGCATCTCGCAGGAGGACGCGGTGTCGATGATCGTCGACGGCTTCTGCAAGAGCGTCTTCAAGGAGCTGCCGATGGAGTTCGCGGTGGAGGCGAAGAAGCTGCTGGAAGTCTCGCTGGAAGGCTCGGTGGGCTGATGGCGGTGCGCATCCGCGAAGCGACGGCCGACGACATCGCGGCGATGCACCGCATCCGCATGGCGGTGCGCGAGAACCGGCTCGCCGACCCCTCATGGCTGACGCCCGAGGTCTATCGCGGCTGCCTCGCCGATTCCGGCGTCGCGAACACCTGGGTGAGCGAGGCCGACGGTGCGATCAGCGGTTTCTGTGTCGCCCGGGTGCCCGAAGCGGACATCTGGGCGCTGTTCGTCGACCCGGGCCACGAAGGGCGCGGCGTCGGCCGCGCGCTGCTCGAGACCGCCGTGCGCTGGATGCACTCCCGCGGGGTCGCCACGATCGCCCTCGGCACGACGCCGGACACGCGCGCCGACCGCTTCTATGCCGCCGCCGGCTGGGCCCGCGGCGAATCCACCGCCAAGGGTGAAGTGATGTACCGCCTGCCGAATCCGTCGGCTCGCGTCGAAACCGTTTCGGGAACCGCGCCATGCTGAAGATCGACAACCTCCACGTCCGCGTCGCCGGCAAGGACATCCTCAAAGGCCTCACGCTCGAGCTCGCGCCCGGGCAGGTGCACGCGATCATGGGGCCGAACGGCGCGGGCAAGTCCACGCTGGGCAACGTGCTGGCGGGCCGCGAGGGCTACGAGGTGGTCGACGGCTCGATCACGTTCGAGGGCCGCGACCTGCTCGCGCTTGCACCGGAAGAACGCGCGGCTGCCGGCGTCTTCCTCGCCTTCCAGTACCCGGTCGAGATCCCGGGCGTGAACAACACCTATTTCCTGCGTGCCGCGCTCAATGCGCAGCGCCGCGCGCGTGGCGAGGAGGAACTGGATTCCATGCAGTTCCTCAAGCGCGTGCGCGAGAAGCTGGCCGTGCTGCACCTCAAGGACGAGCTGCTGCATCGCGCCGTCAACGAAGGCTTCAGCGGCGGCGAGAAGAAGCGCAACGAGATCTTCCAGCTCGCGCTGCTGGAGCCGAGGCTGGCGATCCTCGACGAGACCGATTCCGGCCTCGACATCGACGCACTCAAAGCCGTGGCCGACGGCGTCAACGCGTTGCGATCGAATGATCGCGCCTTCCTCGTGATCACCCACTACCAGCGCCTGCTCGACTACATCCGCCCCGACGTGGTTCACGTGCTGGCCGAAGGCCGCATCGTCGAGACCGGTGGGCCGGAGCTCGCGCTGGAACTCGAGCAGCACGGCTATGCGTGGATCCGCGACCGCGTCGAACCCGGCGCCGCGGCCTGACATGACCACCCTGCTCGAATCCCTCGCCGCGCCGTTCGAGGCGCTCGCGCACCGCGACTCCGCCGGCCTCGGCCCCGCACGCCGCGAGTCGCTGGCCGCGGCCCTGCGCGATGGCCTGCCCGGCCCTCGCACCGAAGCCTGGAAGTACACCAGTCTGCGGCCGATGGAGCGCCGTGTGTTCGGCGCGTCCAGCGCGCCCGCAGCGTTCGACACCCAGGCCGTCCTCGCGCTGCCCGCGCCGCGCATGGTCTTCGTCAACGGACGTTTCGATGCGGGGCTGAGCGACCTGTCAGGACTGTCGCAGGGCGTCTCGATCGAGCCGCTCTCGCAGGTGCTCGAGCGCGGCGACGCGCGCGAATGCGAGGCACTGGCGCAGCGCTACGACCGCGCCGACGAGGTGTTCGCGCGCCTGAATGCCGCGCTCGCGGCCGATGGGCTGCTGCTTCGCGCCGAGGCCGGCGTGCAGGCGGCACGGCCGGTGCACCTGGTCTGCGTGGGCGCGCCCGAGCAGGGCGATGTCGCCTGGCACCTGCGCCACCTTGTCGAGCTGCGCGAAGGCGCCTGCGTGCAGCTGGTCGAGCACGTGCTGGCCGGCGCGCCCCATGCACACCTGTCCAACCAGCTCGCGCAACTGCGGCTCGCACCGCGCGCGCGCCTGCTGCACGCGCGCCTGCAGGACGAAGCGACGATGGCCACCGTCATCGCACGCACCGACGCGGTGCTCGGCGACGACGCCGATTACCGGCGCCTCGACCTCGAACTCGGCGCCGCGCTCTCGCGCCATGAGCTCAACATCGCGCTGGCCGGCGAAGGCGCGTCGGCGCATGCCAATGGCGTGCTGCTCGCGGCCGGCCGCCGTCACGTCGACACCCGCCTCGGGCTCGACCACGCCGCGGCGAACACGCGCTGCCAGCTCACGTGGCGCGGGCTGGGCGCCGGCCGTGGCCGCGCCGCCTTCCATGGCGGCATCCTGATCCGTGCGGGCGCCGACGGCAGCGAAGCCGCGCTGTCGAACAAGAACCTGCTGCTGTCGGCCAATGCGGAGATCGACACGCAGCCGGTGCTGGAGATCCATGCCGACGAGGTCAAGGCGGCGCACGGCGCCACCGTCGGCCAGCTCGACGCCACCGCGCTGTTCTACCTGCGCTCGCGCGGCGTGCCGCTGGCCGAGGCGCGCGCGCTGCTCACCGCCGCGTTCTGCCGCGAGACGCTCGCCGTGTTCGACGACGGCGCCGCGCGCGACCTGCTGGCCGCACGCCTCGACGCCGCGCTGGCGCGCGAGGCGCTGGCATGAGCGCCTCCGTCGATTGGGCGCGTGTGCGCGCCGACTTCCCGCTGCTCGAGCGCGAGGTCCACGGCAAGCCACTCGTCTATCTCGACTCGGCCAATACCGGGCAGAAGCCCGCGGCCGTGATCGAGGCGGTCGACACGTTCTACCGGCGCCACAATGCCAACGTCAGCCGCGCGGTGCATGCGTTGGGCTCGGAAGCCACCGAGGCCTACGAGGGCGCGCGCCGCAAGCTCGCCGCCTTCCTCAACGTGCGCGCCGACGAGCTGGTGCTGTGCAGCGGCACCACGTTCGCGATCAATCTCGTGGCCTACAGCTGGGCACTGCCGCGCCTGCAACCCGGCGACGCGATCCTGCTCACGCGCATGGAGCACCACGCCAACATCGTGCCCTGGCAGATCGTCGCGCAGCGCACGGGCGCGGTGATCCGGGTTGCGGAGCTCGACGAACGCGGCGATCTCGACCTCGACGCGCTGTACGCGCAGATGACGCCCGACGTGAAGCTGCTGGCGTTCACGCACGTGTCGAACGTGCTGGGCACTGTGAACCCCGCGCGCGAGATCTGCCGCGAGGCGCGCCGGCGCGGCATCGTGACCCTGGTCGACGGCTCGCAGGCCGCGCCGCACCGTGCGCTCGACGTCGCCGGCATCGGCTGCGACTTCTACGCCATCACCGGCCACAAGATGGCCGGGCCGACCGGCACCGGCGCGCTGTGGGCGCGGCGCGAGCATCTCGACGCGATGCCGCCCTTCCTCGGCGGCGGCGAGATGATCCGCGAGGTGCGCTTCGAGGGCACCGTCTACAACGACGCGCCGCACCGCTTCGAGGCGGGCACGCCGAACATCGCCGGCTTCGTCGGGCTGGGCGCCGCCGTCGACTACCTGTCGTCGATCGGCATGGCGAACATCGAGGCGCGCGAGAAGGAGCTGCTCGCGCATGCCACGCAGGCGCTGTCGGCCGTCGAAGGCCTGCGCATCTTCGGCGAGGCGCGCGAGAAGGCGGCGGTGATCAGCTTCCTGGTCGAAGGCGCGCATGCGCACGACCTCGCCACGCTGCTCGATCTCGAAGGCGTGGCCGTGCGCTCGGGCCATCACTGCGCGCATCCGCTGATGCACCACTTCGGCGTGCCCGCCACCTGCCGCGCCTCGTTCGCGTTCTACAACACGTTCGACGAGATCGACGCCTTCGTCGCGGCGCTGCGGAAAGTTCGGCTGCTGCTCGCCTGACATGCACGCCCTGCACTTCCGCACCGCGACGCCCGGCGATGTCGATGCGATCGTCGCGCTGGTCGAATCGGCCTATCGCGGCGACGCCAGCCGCGCCGGCTGGACCACCGAGGCCGACCTGCTCGACGGCCGCCGCACCGGCGCCGACGACGTGCTGGCCTGCATCGAACGCCCGCGCAGCGTGATCCTGCTGGCCGAGGGCGGTGCGGGCGACATGCTCGCCTGCGCCCACGTCGCCGACGACGACGGCGCCGGCTACTTCGGCATGTTCTCGGTTCGCCCCACGCTGCAGGGCGCGGGCATCGGCAAGCGCCTGCTCGAGCATGCGGAACGTTTCGTCCGCGAGCACTGGAGCCTGCCGGTCATGCGCATGACCGTGATCGACGTGCGGGATGAGCTCATCGCCTTCTACGAGCGCCGCGGCTACCGGCGCACCGGCGTCGTCAAGCCGTTTCCGTATGGCGACGAGCGATTCGGCCTGCCGCGTCGCAGCGACCTGCGCTTCGAAGTGCTCGAGAAGCCGCTGGCCTAGCGCCGCACGTCACCGCAACCCGGGAGCTCACCTTGGACGGCTGGATCCGCGTCTGCACCACTGCCGAACTGCTGCCGGGCGAGTCGATCGTCGCCTGGGACGGCGACACGCCGATCCTGGTGGTCAACCTCGACGGCGATTTCCACGCGCTGGAAGACCGGTGCACGCATGAGGATTTCGAGCTCTCCGCCGGTGCCATCGACGCCGCCGAGGGCAGCGTGGAATGCGTGCTGCACGCGGCGCGCTTCGACCTGCGCAGCGGCCGTGCACTCTGCGGCCCCGCCTATGCGCCGGCGCCCAAGTTCCCCGTGCGTGTCGAGGACGGCGTGGTCTGGACCCGCGACGACCGCTGACGCCGCCCGCCGCCCACCGCGCGTCGGCCGGCTGCAATTGGTAATTGCGAATCATTCTTATTTCGCTTCTAATGTGCCCCACGGCAAGGCCGCTTGGCCGCCACCCCCACCGCGCATTGGACGCAGCCTCCCCGCATGTCGCACATCAAGAGCCGCAAGCACCCCGTTTCCCGCTCCCTCCTGCCCGCCACCGGCCTGTCGGTCGGCGCCGCGTCGCTGGTCGCCGGCCTCGCGCTCGGCCTGCCCGCCACCGCGCTCGCCGCCGATGACGCGGGCGCTGCCGAGATCGATTCGGTCAAGGTCTACGGCGCGCGGGTGAAGCGTTACAACGGCGAGTCGACATCGACCAAGTACACGCAGACGCTCGTGGACACCACGCAGACGGTGAACGTCATCGGCAACGACCTGTTCACCGAGCAGGGCGCCACTTCGCTGACCGAGGCGCTGCGCAACAGCCCGGGCGTGGGCACGTTCTATGCCGGCGAGAACGGCAACACGACGACGGGCGATGCGATCTACATGCGTGGCTTCGATACGTCGGGCAGCATCTTCGTCGACGGCGTGCGCGACCTCGGCGCGATCAGCCGCGACGTGTTCAACATCGACCAGATCGAGATCACCAAGGGCCCCGCCGGTACCGATACCGGCCGCAGCGCACCGACGGGCGCGATCAATCTGGTGACCAAGCGCGCGCACCTGCGCGATGCCGGCAGCGCGTCGCTGTCGGTGGGCACGCACGAGCAGCGCCGCGTCACCGGCGACCTCAACCGCCAGCTCGGCGCGGGCAGCGCGCTGCGCGTGAACGTGGTCGGCCAGGACAGCGGCGTCCCGGGCCGTGACCACGTGGAGAACGATCGCTGGGGCGTGGCCGCGTCGCTGGGCTTCGGGCTCGACGGCGCCACGCGCACGCACCTGGACCTGCTGCACGTGGAGCAGAGCAACGTGCCCGACGGCCGCGTACCCACCATCGGCCTGCCGGGCTATTCCTCGCCCGATCCCACGCGCCCGTTCATCACCGGCGCGGCGCCGGTCGATCCCGAGAACTTCTACGGCACCACGTCCGACTTCGACGACGTGACCGCCGACATGGCCACCCTGCGCGTCGAGCACGTGCGTGACAACGGCCTGGTGCTTCGCAACACCACGCGCTGGGGCCGCACCTCGCAGGACTACATGCTCACCGCGTGGCTCGCCAACACGGCCAACCTGCGCACGCCGGATCCGGCGGATCCGTCGACGTGGACCATCGCGCGCAGCACGCCCACCTTCCGCGACCAGATCAACACCATCGCGACCAACCAGACGACGCTGGTCGCGCGGCTGGGCGATGGCGACGTCACGCATGACCTCAGCGCCGGCGTGGAATTCGTCCGCGAGGATTACGAGGCGCGCGGCGTGGCCGTTCTCGACGGCACCGCGTGGCCGGCCGCCAACCTCTACGACCCCGATCCGAACGTGACCGGCCTGCGCTGGGGCCGCAACGGCGCGGATTCCGAAGGGCGTGTCGACACGGTGTCGGCCTACCTCTTCGACACCCTGAGCCTGGGCGAGCGCTGGCAGCTCAACGGCGGCCTGCGCCTGGACCGCTACGAGATGGACTACGCCAACGCGCGCGCCTGCGTGGCCACCGCCACCGCGAACGCACCGGCCTGCAACGGCGCCACGCCCGGTACCGTGCTGCCGCATCTGGACGTCTCGGATTCGGACACGCTCGCCACCTGGAAGCTCGGCGCGCTGTACAAGCCGACGGCCAGCTCGAGCGTCTACGCCAACTACGCCCTCTCCCAGCAGCCGCCGGGCGGCGCCACGCTGGAGCTCAGCGGCGCGGCCAACAGCGCCAACAACCCCGACTACGAGCCGCAGGACGCACGCACCGCCGAGATCGGCGCGAAGTGGAACCTGATGGGCGAGTCGCTGCTGCTGGCGGCCGCGCTCTACGACACGCGCATCAGCAACGAGGTGGTGCAGGACCCGTCGGACCTGCAGTACTACCAGACCGGCGAGAAGCGCGTGCGCGGCCTCGAGCTCACCGCCGTGGGGCAGCTGGCGGAGAACTGGTGGGTGTCGGCCGGCTTCACCACGATGGACGCCGAAGTGATCGAGGGCCCGAACGTCACCGCCGACGGCTCGCGCCAGCTCACCTACACCCCCGAGCGCGCGTTCACCGCGTGGACGACGTACCGCTTCGCCAACGGCCTGACGCTGGGCGGCGGCGCGCGCTACTCCGGCGAGATGAAGCGCGGTACCGACGGCGCCGTCGGCACCCCGCGCTACACAGAGGACTACTGGGTGTTCGACGCGGTGGCCAGCTACGCGTTCAACGCGGACTTCGACGTACGCCTCAACGTCTACAACCTGTTCGACGAGGACTACGTGGCCGCGATCAACAAGAGCGGCTACCGCTACACGCCGGGCCAGCCGCGCTCGGCGCTGCTCACCTTCAACCTGCGCTTCTGACGGCACGCCGCGATGCTCCTGCACGTTCCCGGCATCCTCGATGCGCAGCGCCTCGCGCAGGTGCGCGCGGCGCTCGCGGATGCCGACTGGACCGACGGCCGCGCCACCGTCGGCGCGCAGGGCGCGCAGGTCAAGCGCAACGAGCAGCTGCCGGATGCCTCGCCGCTCCGGCAGCAGCTCGCCGCGCTGGTGCTCGACGCACTCTCGCGCAGCGCGCTGTTCCATGCCGCTGCGCTGCCCGCGCGCATCTTCCCGCCGCGCTTCAACCGCTACCGCGGCGGCGGCGAGTACGGCTTCCATGTCGACGGCTCGATCATGTCGGTGGCGGCGGCCGACGGCATGGCGCCGCAGCAGGTGCGCAGCGACGTCTCCTGCACGCTGTTCCTCAACGAGCCGGACGACTACGACGGCGGTGAGCTGGTCATCCACGACACCTACGGCGAGCACGAGGTGAAGCTGCCGGCGGGCGACGCCATCGTCTATCCATCCAGCAGCCTGCACCGCGTCATGCCGGTGACGCGCGGCGAACGCGTCGCCTCGTTCTTCTGGATCCAGAGCCTGGTGCGCGACGACGGCCGCCGACGCCTGCTGTTCGAGCTCGATGCGTCCATCCAGACGCTCACCGCGAGTGGCGCGGACCGCGACGCGGTCGTGCGTCTCACCGGCGTCTACCACAACCTGCTGCGCGGCTGGGCCGAGACCTGATCCGCGCCACCGCTTCCCACTCCGAGCCCCTCCCATGCCCCGCTCCCCCGTGCGCCCGGTGCGCACCGCGCTCGCCCTCGCCCTGCTTTCGGCGCTGTCCGCGCCCGCCCTTGCCGACGATGCGATGCCGCCCGAGCTCGACCGCGTCGTCGTCACCGCCGCGGGCTTCGAGCAGATGATCCGCGAGGCCCCGGCCAGCATCACCGTGATCGCGCGCGAGCAACTCGAACGCCGCCCGGTGCACACGCTGGCCGAGGCGCTGGCCGACGTGGAAGGCGTGGACGTGGGCATCGGCGTCGACAAGACCGGCGCGCCGCAGATCAGCCTGCGCGGCATGCCCAGCGATTACACGCTCGTGCTGGTCGACGGGCGCCGGCAGAACACGTCGGGCAACGTCGCGCCCAACGGCTTCAACGGCACGGCGAACGGCTTCATCCCGCCCATGTCGGCGATCGAGCGCATCGAGATCATCCGCGGGCCGATGTCCACGCTGTACGGCTCGGACGCGATGGGCGGCGTGGTCAACATCATCACGCGCAAGGTCGGCAGCGAATGGGCCGGCAGCGTCGGCTTCGAGACCACGCGACAGCAGCACGACGAGTTCGGCGACCTGCACGGCGCGAACGCGCACGTGCACGGCCCGCTGGTGCCCGGCCTGCTCGGGCTGACGATGCGCGGCGCGTACGTGGAACGCGGCGAGGCACGCATCGTCTACCGCGACGCCAACGGCAACTCGATCACGCCGTGGATGGGCGCGAACCCGGCGGCCTTCGAGAGCCACAACGCGGCCGTGCGCCTGTCGCTCACGCCCGGCGAGAACCACGACCTGTGGCTGGAAGCCGCGCGCCATCGCCAGGCCTTCGACAACAGCGAGGGCCAGATGGGCACGCTGGGCAGCGGTGGCTATGCCGACACGCTGCGCTTCGACCGCGACCAGCTCACCTTCGCCTGGGATGCGCATTTCGATGCGGGCACGCTGGAATCGAGCCTGCAGCAGACGCAGACGGAAACCACCGGCCGCCTGCTCCCGGCCGGCACCATCGGCGCGGGCACGCCGCGCCAGCTCGAGAACCGCAACCGCGTCCTCGACACGCGCTTCATCACCGACCTCGGCGCGCACCGGCTCAGCGTGGGCGGGCAGTACATCGACGCGCAGCTGGTCGACGGCGTGGCGCCGGCGCCGTTCGAATCGGAGCAGTGGGCGCTGTTCGCCGAGGACGAATGGCGCCTCGCCGAGCGCCTGAACCTCACGCTGGGCGCGCGCCACGACGACCACAGCGCCTTCGGCAGCCATCTCAGCCCGCGCGCGTATCTGGTGTGGAACGCGGCGCAGCAGTGGGTGGTCAAGGGCGGCTACAGCGTCGGCTACCGCACGCCGAACGTCGAAGACCTCACGCCCGGCATCAAGGGCTTCGGCGGCCAGGGCACGATCCCGCTGATCGGCACGCCCGACCTCAAGCCGGAAACCAGCGCGTCGACCGAGCTCGGCGTGTACTTCGCGAACGATCGCGCCAGCGCGAGCGCCACGCTGTTCCACAACGCGTTCGAGGACAAGATCGCGGCGGGCACGCCGGTGCGCAACTGCGCCTTCGGCCTGACGCGCGCGCAATACGACGCCGGCGCGTTCAGCGGCTGTGTCGATGCCGGCTACTTCCCGCGCGCGGCCACGCTCGGCCAGAGCGTGAACATCGACCGCGCAGTCAGCCGCGGCGCCGAATTCGCCGGCCGCCTGCGCATCAACACCGCGTGGACGACCTGGGCCAACTACACGCTCACGGACAGCGAGCAGAAGAGCGGGGCCGCGCGCGGCCAGCCGCTCACCAACACGCCGCGCCACCTGCTCAACGCCGGCGTCGACTGGCAGGCCACGACGGCGCTCGGGCTCTACGCGCGCGGCGAGTACCGCAGCGCGCGCTACCGCGGCGCCGGCGACGCGCAGGACCAGCTCGGCGACTACAAGCCCTACTCCCAGTTCCATCTGGGCGGGCGCTACGAGCTGGGCGCGTCCATCACCCTCAACGCGGCCATCCACAACCTGTTCGACAAGGACTTCGTCGACTACCTGCCCTACCGCAGCGGCGGCCAGCTGGCCTATGCCAACAGCCGCAGCACCAGCGAGGCCGGGCGGCGGCTGTGGATGTCGGTGAACGTGCGCTTCTGACGCCATCACCGTGATTGCGAATGATTCTCAACAATGCTGTAATCACGGCCGCTGAAACCGCCCCGGATCGCCTTGTCCCCCGACGCCCGGCCCACGACGTTCGCCACCCAGCAGCAACGCCGCGGCTTCTGGCTGCGCACGCTGCATCACTGGCACTGGATCAGCTCGGCGCTGTGCCTGGTCGGCATGATCCTGTTCACGGTCACCGGCATCACGCTCAACCACGCGGGCTCGATCGAGGCCGAGCCGGCGACGGTAAGCCGCAGCGCGCAACTGCCGGAGTCGCTGGTGCGGCTGCTCGCCAGGGGCGAGGACGGCAACCGGCCGCTTCCGCCGCAGGTGGGCCATTGGCTGGAGGACGAGTTCGGCGCCTCCGTCGGCGCGAAACCGGCGGAGTGGTCGGCCGACGAGGCCTACCTGCCGCTGCCGCGCCCCGGCGGCGACGGCTGGCTGAGCATCGACCGTGCGACCGGCGCGGTGGAGTACGAAGCCACCACGCGCGGCTGGGTCGCCTACCTCAACGATCTGCACAAGGGCCGCAACGCGGGCACGGCCTGGAAATGGTTCATCGACGTCTTCGCCGTCGCCTGCCTGGCGTTCTGCATCACCGGCCTGTTCCTGCTGCAGCTGCACGCACGCCAGCGGCCCACCACCTGGCCCTACGTCGGCCTGGGCCTGCTGATCCCCGTGCTGCTGGCGCTCATCTTCATCCACTGATCATTCCGCGCCGCACCCCGCGACCCCTTTCCGGAGCCCTTCGATGCGTGTCCGCCTGACCATCGCCCTCTGCGGCCTGATCGCCCTGCCGGCGCATTCCGCCGAGCTCAACCTCAACCTGCAGATCCCGCAGCTCAAGGTCGCCGAATACCACCGTCCGTATGTGGCGATCTGGGTGGAAGGCGCCGACCAGAAGGCGCTGGCCAATCTCTCGATCTGGTACCAGCAGAAGACCACCGCGGAGGGCGCGGGCACCAAGTGGCTGCCCGACCTGCGCCAGTGGTGGCGCCGCACCGGCCGCAGCCTGAAGGTGCCGGTGGACGGCGTGACCGGCCCGACCCGCCCGGTCGGCACGCATGCCGTGCGCTTCGACGAGAAGCACCCCGAGCTGCGCAAGCTGCCGGCCGGCGACTACACGCTGGTCGTCGAGGCCGCACGCGAGGTCGGCGGCCGCGAGCTGGTGAAGATTCCCTTCAAGTGGAAGGGCGCCTCGAGCGGCCGCGCGCAGGGCAAGACCGAGCTCGGCCTCGTCACCCTTTCCAGCAAGTCCTGACCGATCCGAACCCGGAGATTTCGATGAAGCGCACGCTCACCTGGCTCGCCCTCGCCGCCGCGCTCGCCGCGCCCCTCGCCGCGCAGGCGCACAAGGCCTGGCTGCAGCCCTCGCAGACGGTGCTGGCCGGCAACTCGCCCTGGGTAACGGTGGATGCCGCCGTCTCCAACGACCTCTTCTACTTCAACCACGTGCCGCTGCGGCTGGACAACCTGTCCATCACCGCGCCCGACGGCAGCACGATGCAACCGCAGAACCCGGCCACGGGCAGGTACCGCAGCGTGTTCGACCTCGAGCTCGTGCAGCCGGGCACCTACCGCATGGCGGTGGTCAACAAAGGGCTGAACGCGCAGTGGCAGGAGAACGGCCAGCCCAAGCGCTGGCGCGGCAATGCAGCCGCGTTCGCCGCCGAAGTGCCGCAGGGCGCGCAGGGGCTGCAGGTGTCCGAATCGGTGAACCGCGTCGAGACCTTCGTCACCGCCGGCGAGCCCAGCGAGGCCGCGCTCAGGCCCAGCGGCGTCGGCCTGGAGATGGTGCCGGTGACGCATCCCAACGACCTGTTCGCCGGCGAGGCCGCGCGCTTCCGCCTGCAGATCGACGGCAAGCCGGCGGCGGGCATCGACGTCGAGATCGTCCGCGGCAGCACGCGCTATCGCAATGCGCAGGACGAGATCAAGGTGACGACCGACGCCAGCGGCGAGTTCGCCGTGACCTGGCCGGAAGCCGGCATGTACTGGCTGGAAGCCGGCACCGAGGACGCGAAGACGTCGGTGCCGCAGGCGAAGCAGCGGCGGCTGGGCTACGTCGCCACGCTGGAAGTGCTGCCGCAGTAACCGTGCAGGCCGCGACGCCGCCCGCCGCCGCGCCCTCGCCCGTCGACACGCTCGGCGGGCTGTCGATGGGCACGAGCTGGACGGTGCGGCTGGTCGCCCCGCGTTCGCGCGACCTGCGCACGGTGCATGCGGCCATCGAGGCCGAGCTGGCGGAAGTCGTCGCGCAGATGAGCAACTGGGAGCCGGGCTCGGCGCTCAGCCGTTACAACGCCGCGCCGGCCGGTACGCGGCATGCGATCGCACCCGCGTTCCGACATGTGCTGGACGCGGCGCTGGAGATCGCCGCGGCCAGCGGCGGGGCGTTCGATCCGACTGTCGGGCCGGCGGTGGATGCCTGGGGATTCGGGCCGTCGCGCGCACCGGATGTCCACGCGCGTGCGGACGCAGCCAAGCGCATCGACTGGACGCGCGTGCAGCTCGATGCCGACGCACTCCTGCAACCCGGCGGCGTGCATGTCGACCTCTGCGGCATCGCCAAGGGCTGGGCGGTCGACGCCGTGACCGCGCGGCTGCGCGCGCTCGGCATCGACGCGGCGATGGTGGAAGTCGGCGGCGAAGTGGCGGCCTACGGGCGCAAGCCCGACGGATCCCCGTGGCGCGTGCTGGTCGAGGCCTGGCCCGGGGATGAGGACGATACGCAGCCCGCGCGTGTCGTCGCGCTGGATGGGCTCGCGATCGCGACGTCGGGCGATCGCTGGCATCGCCGCATCGAGGGCGAGCGCCGCGTCAGCCATACCCTCGACCCGCGCACCGGCGCGCCGGTGCGGGCCGCGCCCACGGCGGTGACCGTGCTGCACGCCGAGGCCATGCGCGCCGATGCGTGGGCCACCGCCCTCACCGTGCTCGGCACGCGGGCCGGCTTCGCGCTGGCGGACGAGCTGGGACTCGCCGCGCGCTTCATCGCCGATGCGGACGACGCGCATGCCGAACGCATGACGCCAGCATTCGTCGCGGCACTCGAGCCGTGAGTACCGCCGCGCGCACGCGGCTGCGCGACGCGCAGTTCTGGGCGCTGGTGGCCCTGCTCGCGCTGCTGCCGCTGATCGCGCGCTGGCATCCGGGGCCGTGGTGGATCGCCAATCCGCCGGCCACGCGCTGGCTCGCGGCGGGTGCACTGGTGGCCGCGTTCGTCGCCGCCTGCACGTTCGCTGCGGTGCGTCGCCATCGCGCGGCACCTGCCACCCTCCACAGCGATGAGGACACGCTGCTGATCGCCTGGGCGAGCCAGACCGGCTTCGCCCACGAACTCGCCGGACACACTGCGCGCGTGCTCGAAGACGCCGGCCGCGCCGTGCGCACATTGCCGCTCGAACAGGTGGACGCGCGGATCCTCGCGGGCACGTCGCAGGCGCTTTTCATCGTCAGCACGACCGGCGAAGGCGATGCACCCGACCACGCGAGCGGCTTCGTGCGCGGGCTGATGGGCGCCCCGTTGCAACTCGCCGGCCTGCAGCACGCCGTGCTCGCCCTCGGCGATCGCCACTACACGAACTACTGCGCCTTCGGCCGCGCGCTGGACGCATGGTTGCAGGCCAGCGGCGCGCGTCCGCTGTTCGACCGCGTCGAGGTCGATGCGGGCGACGACGGCGCGCTGCGCCACTGGCAGCACCACCTGGCCCACGCCGCCGGCGACGTCGTGCTGCCCGACTGGACCCCGCCGCGCTACGGCGCCTGGCGGCTAGCGGAGCGTCGCGAGCTCAACGCGGGCAGCGTCGGCGCGCCGGTCTTCCACATCGCGCTGGTGCCGGACGACGTCGCCGACCTTGGCTGGCAGGCTGGCGACATTCTCGAAATCGGGCCCTGCCACGCGCCGGGGACGGTGGATGCGTGGCTGGCCACGGCCGGCGTCGACGGCGACGCCCGCGTCGATATCGACGGCGAACGCATGCCGTTGCGCGAGCTGCTCGCGCGCTCGCGCCTGCCTGATCCCGCGACGCTCGCCCCACGTGATGGCAGCGCGCGCGCGTCGGTGGACCCGGCCGCCATCGCCCGCGACACCGTCCGCCTGCCGCACCGCGAATACTCCATCGCCTCACTGCCGGCCGATGGCGCGCTGCACCTGCTCGTGCGGCAGGTGCGGCGCGACGACGGGGCGCTCGGCCTCGGCAGCGGCTGGCTGACCGCGCACGCCGCCACGGGCACGCCGATCGCCGCGCGCATCCGCCGCAATCCGTCGTTCCACGCGCCTGCCGACGACCGTCCGCTGGTTCTGATCGGCAACGGCACCGGCATCGCCGGCCTGCGCGCGCTGCTCAAGGCGCGCGTCGCCGCCGGCCACCGCCGCAACTGGCTGGTCTTCGGCGAACGCCAGCTGGCCCACGACCTGCACTACGCCGACGACCTCGCCGCCTGGCAGCGCGCCGGCCTGCTCGAACGCACCGACCTCGTGTTCTCCCGCGACCCCACGCCCCCCGGCGAGGCGCCCGCGCGCTACGTGCAGGACCGCCTGCGCCAGCGCATGCCCGAATTGCGCGAATGGATAGCGGCCGGCGCCGCGGTGTACGTCTGCGGCAGCCTCGAAGGCATGGCCCCGGGCGTCGACGCCGTGCTGCGCGAGGCGCTGGGCGACGCCCGCGTAGTGCAGCTGACCGCGGAAGGGCGCTACCGACGGGACGTGTACTGAGCCTGCGCTTCGTGCGCGGCGGCGCGGGCCACGCGATGCATGGCCGATTCCCGCCATTGCGGGCGAACCGCACGATTCACGACTGGTTTCTGTCGTCCCGAACGAACCGCACGATG
>CAZNRZ010000015.1:0-8273 GCA_964575535.1 uncultured Lysobacter sp.
AAGCGCTCGAAGCCCTGCTCGACCCGCGCCTCCACGCGTCGTAGATCGTCCAGGCAGGCGACGAGGCGTTCGCCATTGCGGGAGAGACGCGTGGCGATGCGTGTCACCGCGCGGTCGACGCTGCCGCGGTGGCGGTAGCTGCCCAGCCAGTCATGCGCTTGCATGGACGGCGCGATGGCCTGCAGGCGCGGTGGCAGCTCGTCGAAGCGTTCACGCAGGATCGAATAGGCGCGTGCGGTGAAGGCGTCGAGCGGCACTGCGCTGGCCCGGTCGCGCGCGCTCCAGCGCTCCCAGTCGCGCGCGAGCAGGTGGTCGAAGTACACGTCCAGCGCGATGCCGGCGTAGCGGCGATGCGCCGGCGGGAACAGCGCGCGCAACTCGACGACCTCGGGATGAGTGTCGGTGAAGCGGTCGATGCGCCGGTGCAGGAGGATTTCGCGGTGCTCGACCGCGCCGAAGCGCTCGAGACCCGAGCTTCCGAACGCGAAGTCGCCCAGCAGCGCGCCGAGCATGGCCTCGTCGCTGTGGCGGGCGAGGTGGAGGTGCGCGAGCCAGTTCATGCCGCGTCGAGTCTACGCGGCGCCTAGAATGGCCGCCCCGTCGCATCGGACCCGCCCATGTCCCCGAAAGCCACCGTAGTGAAGGTCGAGCTGCAGGTCAGCGACATGGATCGCCACTATTACGCGCTGCACGCGCTCACGCTCGCGCAGCATCCGTCGGAAACCGACCTGCGACTGCTGGTGCGCGTGATCGCATTCGCGCTGCATGCCGACGAGCGCCTGGAGTTCGGGCGCGGGCTCAGCGACGAGGACGAGCCGGCGCTGTGGCGCCGCGACTACACCGGCGCGGTGGAGCAGTGGATCGAGCTGGGACAGCCCGACGAGTCGCGCCTGCGCAAGGCGGCCGGGCGCGCGGGCGCGGTGACGGTGGTCGGCTATGGCGGCAACGCCGGCGAGATGTGGTGGACGCGCAATGCGGCCACGCTGTCGCGGCTGTCCAATCTCAGCGTGATCGACCTCGATCCCGCCGAGCTCGAAGCGGCGCTGCCGCTGATGGGCCGCGGCGCGCGCCTGACCGCGATGATCCAGGACGGCGAGCTGCAGCTGATGGACGCCGAGCGCAGCGTCACGCTGTTGCCGCGCGTGCGGCAGGCGGGCGTCGCGCGCTGACGACGCGCCACGCGTCGCCTTGATGGGGCGCAGCCGCGCGACGTCGCACACTGGCGGCCCGTTGGCTCCCGCAGGCGCGCCATGATCCCGTTATCCGTCCTCGATCTCGCGCCGATTGCCGAAGGCAGCGATGCGCGCGAGGCCTTCGCGAACATGCGCGCACTCGCCCAGCATGCGGAGCGGCTGGGCTACCGCCGCTACTGGCTGGCCGAGCACCACAACATGCCGGGCATCGCCAGCGCGGCGACCGCGGTGCTGATCGGGCACGTGGCCGGGGCGACCTCGACCATCCGGGTCGGCGCGGGCGGCGTGATGCTGCCCAACCACGCGCCGCTGCAGGTGGCCGAGCAGTTCGGCACGCTGGCGACGCTGTATCCCGGGCGCATCGACCTTGGCCTGGGCCGCGCACCGGGCACCGACATGGCAGCCACGCGCGCACTGCGCCGCTATTACGCGGGTGCAGACGAGTTCCCGGCGGACGTCGTCGAGCTGCTGGCCTATTTCGAGCCCGCGCGGCCCGGGCAGGCCGTGCAGGCGGTGCCCGGCGCGGGCGTGGAGGTGGAGCCGTGGATCCTCGGCTCCAGCCTGTTCGGCGCGCAGCTGGCGGCGAAGCTCGGTCTGTCCTATGCCTTCGCCTCGCACTTCGCGCCCGCCGCGCTGGAGCAGGCGCTGGCCGTCTACCACGGCACGTTCGAGCCCTCCGCGCGGCGGCGCACGCCGTACGTGATGCTGGCGGTCAACGTCGTCTGCGCCGACAGCGACGACGAAGCGCGGCGGCTGTTCACCACGCAGCAGCAGGCCTTCATCAACCTGCGCCGCGGCCAGCCGGGGCTGGTGCCGCCGCCGCTGGAATCGGGCGAGGCCATCGACGCCTTCTGCACGCCGGCGGAGAAGGCCGGCATCGAACAGGCGCTGGCCTGCTCGGCGGTGGGGTCGCCGGAGACGGTGCGCGGCTGGATCGCCGACTTCATCGACCGCCACCGGCCCGACGAACTCATCGTCACCGCCAACATCCACGATCCCACGGCGCGCCTGCGCTCGTATGAGCTGGCGATGCAGGCGCTGACGCAAACGGATCGGGCCGGGTGACATCGGTTGCAGTAGGCACGGTCCACTGCATCGCAGGCCGTCATGCTGGCGCGGGTGTGGCCTGCGCGTGCCGCATGGCGTCGTCGGCAGTCGCGTGGTGATCGCCTCGACGCCGCGCTCCCCCATCGGTCGCTAGCGTCGCGCCATGACTCCCGTTCCCGCGCGCCGCATCGATCTCACCGAAGGCCCGATCGCGCGCACCCTGCTGGTGTTCTCGCTGCCGATCCTGGGCAGCAACGTGCTGCAGTCGCTCAACGGCTCCGTCAATGCGGTCTGGGTCGGGCGCTTTCTCGGCGAGCAGGCGCTGACCGCTACCGCGAACGCCAACAACGTGCTGTTCCTGCTGCTGGGCGCGGTGTTCGGCGTGGGCATGGCCGCGAGCATCCTGGTCGGCCAGGCGATGGGACGGGGCGACCTCGACCAGGCGCGCTGCGTGGTCGGCACCAGCGCGACCTTCTTCATCTCGCTCTCGGTGCTGGTCGCGGCGGTGGGCCTGCCGTTGTCCCGGCACCTCATGGTGTGGATGGACACACCCCCCGCGGCCGTGCCCTATGCCGAGGCCTACCTGCGCGTGATCTTCCTCGCGCTGCCTTTCCTCTACGCCTTCACTTTTCTCACCGCCGTGCTGCGCGGCGCGGGCGATGCACGCACGCCGTTCGCGTTCCTGCTGCTGGTCGTGCTGCTGGACATCGTGCTCAACCCGCTGCTGCTGTTCGGCGTGGGGCCGTTCCCGCGCATGGGTGTCGCCGGCGCCGCCATGGCGACGCTGGTGGCCAACGCGGTGAGCCTGGCGGCGATGCTCGTCTGGCTGCGCCGGCGCCGGCATCCGCTGTGGATCGGCCGCGCGCAGGCGCACCTGTACCGGCCCCGCGCCGCCGTGCTGCGCGCGCTGGTGTTCAAGGGCTTTCCAATCGGGCTGCAGATGATGCTGATCTCGCTGGCGATGCTGGCGATGATCACCATGGTCAACGAATACGGCGTGGCCACCGCCGCGGCCTACGGCGCCGCGCTGCAGCTGTGGACCTACGTGCAGATGCCGGCGATGGCGGTCGGCGCGGCCTGTTCGTCGATGGCCGCGCAGAACGTGGGCGCCGGGCGCTGGGACCGCGTGCACGCGACCGCGCGCAGCGGCGTGCTGTTCAATTTCATCCTCACCGGCGCGCTGATCGCGCCCATCGTGCTGTTCGACCGCTGGACGCTCGCGCTGTTCCTGCCGCCGGGCAGCGCGTCGGTCGAGATCGCGCGCCACCTCAACCACGTGGTGGTGGGCTCGTTCCTGTTCTTCGGCGTGACGTTCGTGCTGTTCGGCGTGGTGCGCGCGACCGGCGCGGTGGTGCCTCCGCTGATCATGCTGGCCATTGCGCTCTGGGGCGTGCGCGTGCCGTTCGCCACGCTGCTGCGCGAGCGGCTGGGCGCCGACGCGATCTGGTGGAGCTTCCCGGCCAGTGCGATCGTCGCGATGCTCCTGGCGGCCGGCTACTACCGCTTCGGCCGCTGGCGCGAGGCGCGCATGGGCGTGGCAGCCGAGGAGATCGCGGTGCCCTCGGAAGTGCCTGCGATGCCACCGAGCCCGGTGGCCGACATCGGGCCGGATCCGCCGCGGCGCATGGATGGCGCGGCGGTGCCCTGAGCCGGTGCACCCGCGGCGCTCACATGCGAATGGCGTTCTCGACGCGTGTCAGGTCGCCGCGCCGCTCGTCGCGTTTCCGAGGACCAGCGCCGGCAGCAGGTCGTCGAAGGCCTGCGGCCGGCCCAGCAGGAAGCCCTGCAGCTCGTTGCAGCCGTGCTCGCGCAGCCAGCGCTCCTGCTGCACGGTTTCCACCCCCTCGGCCACCGTGGCGATGCCCAGCGATCTGGCCAGCCCGATGATGGACTGGCAGATGGCCGCGTCCTGCGAGTTGCGGTCGAGGTCCTGCACGAAGGAGCGGTCGATCTTCAGGCGGCGGATCGGAAAGCGCTTGAGGTAGGCCAGGCTCGAATAGCCCGTGCCGAAGTCGTCGATCGAAAAGCCCACGCCCAGCGCGTCCAACCGCTGCATCAGGTCGATCGCGCGTTCGGGGCAGTGCATCACCACGCTTTCGGTGAGCTCGAGTTCGAGCACGCCGGGCGGCAGCGCGAGCGTGCGCACCAGATGCTCGACGTCGCGGTACAGATCGTCGTTGAACTGCGCGGCCGACACGTTCACCGCGATGCGCATGGCCGGCAACCCGGCATCGGCGAGCTGCCGATGATGCCGCGCCGCTTCCTGCAGCACGCGCCGGCCGAGCTCGACGATGAGGCCGCTGTCCTCGCAGGCGCCGATGAACTCGGCCGGCGCCAGCACGCCGCGCGCCGGATGGTCCCAGCGCACCAGCGCCTCCAGGCCCTGCGCACGGCCGTCGGCGTCGTACTGGGCCTGGAACAGCACGCTGAATTCGCCGCGTTCCAGCGCTTCGCGCAGGTGGCTTACCAGTTGCAGGCGCTGCGAGGCATGCGTGTCGAACTCGTCGCGATAGGCCACCGCGCGATTGCGCCCGCTGACCTTGGCCTGGTACATGGCCAGATCCGCATGGCGCAGCAGCGTCTGCACGTCGTCGCCGTCCGCGGGATAGCAGCAGTAGCCGACGCTGGCGGTGACCGTGTGCTGCACGTCGCCGAGCATCACCGGGCGGGCCAGCGCGTCGAGCAGGCGGGTGATGATCTCGGCCGGACGTTCCTCCGGGCGCGGCGAGCTGAGCACGGCGACGAATTCGTCGCCGCCGAAGCGGCTCACCGAATCGGTTTCGCGCACCGCGTCCTGCAGGCGCTGCGCGACTTCCTTGAGCAGGAGGTCGCCGGTGCCGTGGCCGAGGCTGTCGTTGACGATCTTGAAGTCGTCGAGGTCGATGAACACCACCGCGGTGCCGGTGCCGTAGCGGTCGGAGGTGTGCAGCGCCTGCTGCAGGCGGTCCTCCAGCAGCACGCGGTTGGGCAGGCCGGTGAGTTCGTCATGGGTGGCGCGGTGCGCGAGCTGCTCCTCGTAGTGGTGGCGCTCGCTGACGTCGTTGAGGATGCCGACGTAGTGGGTGAGCGCACCGCGCTCGTCCCGCACCGGCGCGATGTAGACCTCGTTCCAGAACGGCGTGCCGTCCTTGCGGTAGTTGCGCAGCAGCGCACGCACCTCGTGGGCTTCGCGCAGGCCGCGACGGATCGTCTCGACGCCACTCTGCTCGCGATCGCCACGCTGCAGCAGGCGGCAGTTGCGCCCCTTGATCTCGGCGGGCGAGTAGCCGGTGATGCGTTCGAACGCGGCATTGACGTAGACCACGGGCAGATCGGCCGCGCGCGCATCGGCGATCAGGATGCCGTTGTCGGTGGCCTCCACTGCGCGACGCAGCAGGCGCAGGTCGGCTTCCTGCCGGCGGCGGTCCGTCTCGTCCAGCAGGCCGCCGAAAATGCGCAGCGCATGGCCGCGCGGCCCGCGCGCGATGAAACCGCGCTCGCTCACCTGCGCATGGCGGCCGTCGCCGCGGCGAAGGCGGTAACTCTCGCGCCACTCATGCGCGCCGGAAGCGAGCGCGCCTTCGAGGCTGCCCGTCACCCGTTCGATGTCGTCGGGATGCACCAGCAGGCTCCAGCCTTCCAGCGTCAGGTCCACGCTGCCGGGCGCATGGCCGAACAGCGAGTAGAAGGAATCGCTCCACCACATCGCACCGGTGTCCAGGTCGAGGTCGTAGACGGCGTCGCTGGTGGCACGCGCGATCAGCGCGAAGCGCTGCTCCATGGACTCGCGTTCGGTGATGTCCTGCGCGGCGACCAGCCGGCCGGCGCGTCCGTCGAACACGGTGTCGTGCACCGACAGCTGCAGGCGGACGTGGCGGCCGTCGTGACGCTGGCCGGTGATCACCGCACCGGTCTGCCAGCGCCCCGCCCGCAGCTGCGCGGCGGGGCCGTGCATGGAGTCGTCGGCGGGCAGCAGGCAGTCGAGCGTCCTGCCCGTCAGTGCGCCGGGCCCGAAGCCGAAGAGGCGCTCGGTCGCGGCGTTGACGGCGACGATCGCCCCGCGCTCGTGCTCGTAGATCCACATCGGCACCGGGTTGTCGTCGAACAGCGTGCGGTACTGCGCCTCGGCCTTGCGCAGGCGGTTGCGCATGGCGTCGAGCTCGGTGACGTCCTTCATGAAGCCCAGGACGCGGCGCTCGCCCTGCGCGACGTCGTACTCGCCCGTGGTGACGACGCGACGCACCTCGCCGTCCGGGCGCACGATGCGCACGGAAACCTCGGGCCGATGCTCGCCCGCCACCACGCCCTTGATCGACGCGACCGCGATGGCGCGATCCTCCGGATGTACGGCTTCGATCGCGCTGTCCATGTCGATCCCGCGCGCCGCGTCGAGCCCGAAGATGCGATACGTGCAGGGCGACCACCACAGCGTGCCGGTGTCGACGTTCCAGACGTACTCGCCGATGGCGGCCATGCGCTCGATCTTCTTCAGCCGCTGCACACGCTGGCGCAGCCGCGAGAGCTGGCGCAGCACCAGCCGGGCCCGGCGCGCACGGCTGCCCAGACCCGTCGCCGCAGCGGCCATAACGGCGAGCGCGCCCGCGGCGGCGACCGCCGTGAGCTCTGTACTCGACAAGGCCGGACCGCCCATTTCGCCCACCGTTCGGAGACGTACGGCGATCATCGCGGCAGCCGTGTCATGCCCTTCTTCACACGAGCGACAGGAAGGAACCCACCCGGAAGTGCGATCACGCGGCGCAAGAACGCGATGCGATGCGGGTTGCGGCCACCGATACGGAAATGGATTCGACCCGGCCATCGCCGCGCCGTGTAGACGCCGGCTGCGCACGCGCGATGCGAGCCTGCCGCTCCTCTCCCACGAACGGACGACGATGAAGGCACTCACCTATCACGGCGCGAAGGACGTACGGGTCGAGCGCGTCCCCGACCCGGTCCTGCAGGCGCCCGACGACATCATCCTGCGCGTCACCGCCACGGCGATCTGCGGTTCGGACCTGCACATCTACCGCGGCAAGATGCCGGCGATGAAGGACGGCGACATCCTCGGCCACGAGTTCATGGGCATCGTCGAGGACGCCGGCGCCGGCGTGACCGCGCTGCGACGCGGCGATCGCGTGGTCGTGCCGTTCAACATCTCCTGCGGCGCGTGCTTCTTCTGCGAGAAGGACCTGTTCGCGGCCTGCGAGAACACCAACGACTCGCGCGGCGCCATCCTCAACAAGAAGCAGATTCCCCCCGGCGCCGGCATGTTCGGCTACACGCATCTCTACGGGGGCTACGCCGGCGGGCAGGCCGAGTTCGTGCGCGTGCCGAAGGCCAACGTCGGCCCCTTGAAGCTGCCGGACGTTTTGCCCGACGACAAGGCGCTGTTCCTCTCCGACATCCTGCCCACCGGCTACCAGGCCGTGCTGAATGCGGACGTGGGGCCGGGCGACACGGTGGCGATCTTCGGCGCCGGCCCGGTCGGCCTGATGGCCGCGGCCTGCGCGCGGCTGGTCGGCGTGGACCGCATCATCATGGTCGACCACCACGACTACCGCCTGCGCTTCGCCGCCGAAACCTATGGCTGCGAGACGATCAACTTCGACGAGATCGACGACCCTGCCGAGCGCATCATCGAACTCACCGGCGGCCGCGGCGCTGACGCGAGCATCGATGCGATCGGCTTCGAGGCCAAGGGCAGCACGGTGGAAACGGTGATGGCCACGCTCAAGCTGGAAGGCTCCAGCGGCAAGGCCCTGCGCCAGTGCATCGCCGCCACCCGCCGCGGCGGCACCGTCAGCGTGCCGGGCGTGTATGCCGGCTTCATCCACGGCTTCCTGTTCGGCGACGCCTTCGACAAGGGCCTGACCTTCCGGATGGGCCAGACGCATACGGCGAAGTTCATGCCCGAACTGCTGGAGCACGTCGCAGAAGGCCGGCTCGCGCCCGAGGTGATCATCTCCCACCACATGCCGCTGGACGACGCGGCGCGCGGCTACGAGATGTTCAACGACAAGCTGGACGACTGCCGCAAGGTGGTGCTGACGACGG
>CAZNRZ010000015.1:8373-9490 GCA_964575535.1 uncultured Lysobacter sp.
GCGCTGCGGCTCATCACCGCCTTCGTCACCGTCCACGTGCCGTCGACGCACTGCACGTCCGCGCCGGCGCGCAGGGTGCCCGAGGGATGCCCGAAGCGCACGACGTCGCGCGCGCCGCCCCCCGCGGCCTCGTTCACCAGCGTGCCCGGCACCGCGGCGGCCGTTGCGATCGCGACCGACGCCGTGCCCATCATCGCGTGGTGCAGCTTGCCCATCGACATCGCCCGCGCGAGCAGGTCGACCTCGCCGGCGAGGATCTCCCTGCCACTGGAGACGCGATGGTCGACGGGCGACGCCACCCACGCGATCTTCGGCGTGTGCTGGCGCGTCGCGGCTTTCGCCACGTCGTCGATCAGGCCCATGCGCACGGCGCCATGCGCACGGATGGATTCGAGCTTCTGCAGCAGCGCGCGGTCCTCGTTGACCGCGCCCTGCAGCTCCGTGCCGTCGAAGCCCAGATCGGCCGCGCGCAGGAAAAGGGTCGGGATGCCGGCGGTGATCATCGTCACCTCGAACGTGCCGACGCCGGGTACGTCCAGCGTGTCGACCAGGTTCCCGGTGGGGAACATCGCGCCGGCATCGCCGTCGTCCGACGGGTCGAGGAATTCCAGCGGGATCTCGGCGGCCGGGAAGGGCACGCCGTCGAGCTCGAAGTCGCCGGTTTCCTGCACGCAGCCATTCGTGACCGGCACGTGCGCGACGATGGTCCTGCCGATGTTCGCCTGCCAGATGCGCACCGTGCAGTGGCCGCTCGCGGGCACGCGTGCGGGATCGATCAGGCCATTGGCGATCGCGAACGGGCCGACCGCCGACGACAGGTTGCCGCAGTTGCCCGACCAGTCGACGAAGGCGCCGTCGATCGACACCTGGCCGTAGAGATAGTCGACGTCGTGCCCGGGCACGTCGGACTTCGCGATGATCACGCACTTGCTGGTGCTCGACGTCGCCCCGCCCATGCCGTCGGTGTGCTTGCCGTAGGGATCGGGCGAGCCGATCACGCGCATCAGCAGCGCGTCGCGTGCGGCACCCGGCACGCGCGCGGCTTCAGGCAGGTCGTCGAGGCGGAAGAACACGCCCTTGGACGTGCCGCCGCGCATGTAGGTGGCAGGGATGCGGA
>CAZNRZ010000015.1:9590-25236 GCA_964575535.1 uncultured Lysobacter sp.
TGGATTCGAGGAAATCGTTGGCGAAGCGCTGCAGCACACCGCCCGCTTCGTAGATCGATACTTCTTCCGCGGTGTCGAGGCGGCAGGTCACCGGCACCTCGATGCTGTTGCCGTCCTTGCGGTGGATGGCCAGCGTGAGCGTGGCGCCGGGGGTACGTGCGCCGCTGACGTCGAAGGTCTCGGTGCCGTCGATGCCCAGGGTGGTGCGGTTCGTGCCGGGCTGGAATTCCAGCGGCAGCACGCCCATGCCGATGAGGTTCGTTCGGTGGATGCGCTCGAAACCCTCGGCCACGATCGCCTCCACGCCCGCGAGGCGCACGCCCTTGGCGGCCCAGTCGCGCGAGCTGCCCTGGCCGTAGTCGGCGCCGGCGATGATGATCAGCGGCTGCGCGCGATCCATGTACGTCTCGATCGCTTCCCACATGCGCGTGACCGTGCCTTCCGGCTCGATGCGTGCGAGCGAACCCTGCCGCACCGTGCCGTCCCCGTTGCGCACCATCTCGTTGAGCAGCTTCGGATTGGCGAAGGTGGCGCGCTGCGCGGTGAGGTGGTCGCCGCGATGCGTGGCGTAGGAATTGAAGTCCTCCTCCGGCACGCCCATTTTCGCGAGGTATTCGCCCGCGGCGCTGTCGAGCAGGATCGCGTTGCTCGGCGAGAGGTGGTCGGTGGTGATGTTGTCGCCCAGCACCGCGAGCGGGCGCATGCCGGTCAGCGTGCGTGCGCCCGCCAGCGCGCCTTCCCAGTACGGCGGGCGTCGGATGTAGGTGGACATCTCGCGCCAGTCGTAGAGCGGGCTCACCGGCGAGGTGTTCTCCACGCGGACGTTGAACATCGGCCCGTAGACGCGGCGGAACTGCTCGGGCTTGACGTGTTCGCGCACGATCGCGTCGATCTCGGCGTCGGACGGCCACAGGTCCTTGAGCGTCAGCGCCTTGCCCTGCGCGTCCACGCCCAGCACGTCCTTCTCGATGTCGAAGCGGATCGTGCCGGCCAGCGCATACGCGACCACCAGCGGCGGCGAGGCGAGGAAAGCCTGCTTGGCATAGGGGTGGATGCGGCCGTCGAAGTTGCGGTTGCCGGACAGCACGGCCACCGCGTAGAGATCGCGCTCGACGATCTCCTGCTGGATGCCCGGATCGAGTGCGCCGCTCATGCCGTTGCAGGTGGTGCAGGCGAAGCCGACGATGCCGAAGCCCAGCGCTTCCAGGTGCGGCAGCAGGCCGGAATCCTGCAGGTAGAGCTCCACCGCTTTCGACCCCGGCGCGAGCGAGCTCTTCACCCACGGCTTGCGCACGAGGCCGAGTTCGTTCGCTTTCTTCGCCAGCAGGCCGGCGGCGATGACGTTGCGCGGGTTCGACGTGTTCGTGCAGCTGGTGATGGCCGCGATGATCACCGCGCCATCGGGGATCAGGCCCTGTGCTTCCTGCGCACGCACGAGATCCAGCGGCTGTGCGATGCCGCGCTCCGCCAGCTCCGTGGTGGGCAGGCGGCGGTGCGGGTTCGACGGGCCGGCCATGTTGCGCACCACCGTCGACAGGTCGAACGTGAGCGTGCGCTCGTACTGCGCGTGCGCAAGCTGGTCGGCCCACAGGCCGGCGGCCTTCGCATAGGTCTCGACCAGCGCGATCTGCTGCTCCTCGCGGCCGGTCAGGCGCAGGTAGTCCAGCGTGTTCTCGTCGATGAAGAACATCGCCGCGGTGGCGCCGTATTCGGGCGCCATGTTGGAGATGGTCGCGCGATCGCCCAGCGTGAGCGCCCGCGCGCCTTCGCCGCGGAATTCCAGATACGCGCCGACAACTTTCGACTGGCGCAGGAACTCCGTGAGCGCGAGCACGATGTCGGTGGCGGTGATGCCCGGCTGCGGTCGACCGGTCAGCTCGACGCCGACAATCTCCGGCAGCCGCATCCACGAGGCGCGGCCGAGCATCACGCTCTCGGCTTCCAGCCCGCCGACGCCGATCGCGACCACCCCGAGCGCGTCCACGTGCGGCGTATGCGAATCGGTACCCACGCAGGTATCCGGGAATGCCACGCCGTCCTTGACGTAGACCACCGGCGACATCTTCTCCAGGTTGATCTGGTGCATGATCCCGTTGCCCGGCGGGATCACGTCGACGTTGCGGAACGCGTGCTTGGTCCACTCGATGAAGTGGAAGCGGTCTTCGTTGCGGCGCTCCTCGATCGCGCGGTTCTTCGTGAACGCATCGGGATCGAAGCCGCCGCATTCGACGGCCAGCGAGTGGTCGACGATGAGCTGCGTCGGCACCACCGGATTGATCTGCGCCGGATCGCCACCGCGCTCGGCGATGGCATCGCGCAGGCCCGCGAGGTCGACCAGCGCGGTCTGGCCGAGGATGTCGTGGCAGACCACGCGCACGGGGAACCAGGGGAAGTCGAGATCGCGCCGGCGCTCGATCAGCTGCAGCAGGTAGTCGTTGAGCCTGGACGCATCGGCGCGGCGCACCAGGTTCTCTGCGTGGACGCGCGAGGTGTAGGGGAGGCTGTCCCAGCTGCCCGGGCGCAGCGCTTCGACGGCTTCGCGGGCATCGAACCAGTGGAGGGGCGTGCCGGGCAGCGGCTTGCGGTGGGCGGTGTTCATCGGCGGGTCCACGGGCGGCGCGCACGGCGCTGGCCGTGGCGGCGGAGGCGATGGGGAGGCCGGGCAGCGCCCGGCGGCACCGGGCGATTATCCCGCACGCGGGCAGATATCGGGCCGCTGCGCGGGCCCCGGGCACGGGCGGGATTCATCGCCGGCGCCCCATGCCATGATCGGCCGGCGGCGGAGCCGCAGGGGAGGGAGCGATGGAACAGGTGATGGACGGGGCGGCTGCACCGCAGCGCCGGAGCTGGATGCGGCGTGCGGTGCGCGCGCTGCTGTGGGCGCTTCTGGCCATGGCGGCGCTCGTCGCGCTCGTGGCCGCGGTGGTGCTGTGGATGAATCGCCGTGACGAGGCGCCGTCGGAGGACGTGCGTGCGCTGCAGGCCTTGATGGCCTCCGCAATGCCCGTCGCCGGCGAGGACGATGCGCTGGCCGGCATCGCGGCCCTCGAGGCCTTGCGGTCGCGCGCGCCGGGCGCGTCGTCCACCGGGGCCGCGGCGAGGCGCAATTCGGCCGAGGAGCGTGCGTCGCGCGGCGATGCCGTCGATGCTGCGCTGCGTGCATGCGAGTCGCCCGATGGCGCATGCGCGGCGCTGCTCGCAGCGGCCGAGCCGCAACTCGCGGACTGGATCGAACGCGAGCGCGCGCTGCTCGATGGCTACATCGCCCTGCTGCCGCGCCGCGGCTGGTACGAGGCGCCGCCGCCGGCCGGGTTGGAGGCATTCGAGTCGCCGGCCTTCGGCGCCGCGATGGAAGCCCAGCGCCTGCTGCATGCGCAGGTGCTGATCGACGCGCGCGCCGGCCGCGCCACCGCGGTACGCGACGCGCTCGCTGCCGACCTGGCGTTCTGGCGCGCCGCGCTGGCCGGCACGCGCACGCTGCTCTCGAAGATGGTGGCCGCGCGCGCCATGCAGCGCAATTTCGAAGCGGGCGCGCATGCGATGGCGCGTCTGCCGGCGGACGCGATCGATGCCGCGGTACCGGCGGGCTGGCGCGACCCGGTGAGCCCGAGCGAACGCTCGCTGCATGCGGCGCTGGCCTGGGAATGGCAATTCGGCGACAACGTCATGCGCAGTTCCCACGAGGATCAGTCGAAGTCGCTGCGCCAACGCGAGCCACGCGCATCGCTGACCACGCTGTTCAAGCTGCAGGCCACCAGCAACGCCAGCGCCGCGATGATGCGCCGCGCCGCGCAGGCCTACGACGTGCCGTATCCACAGCTGCGCGAATCGCTGCGGCGCCTGGATGCCGACGTCGAACGCCGGACGCGCTGGCCGTACTCGCTCTACAACCCCATCGGCCGCATCCTCGGCGCGATCGCCGCGCCGGCGCTCACCGGATACGGCCAGCGCCTGGCCGACCTCGAGGGCCAACGCCGCGCGCTGCTGGCGGTGGTCGAACTGCACCGCCATCGCGCCGACGCGGCGCAGGTGCCGGCGCGGCTCGCGGCCAGCGCGCTGCGCGATCCCTATACGGGTGCCGCGTTCGAATGGGATGCCGGCGCCTCCTGCGTCCGCCCCCGCGGGCTGGATCGCACCCACGGCCGGCGCTGCCTGCACTATGGCGTCGCGCCCGCCGTCCAGCCGTCGATGAATCCCTGAGGACCCCGCATGGCCAACGCCACCCAGGAACTGGAACTCTTCGTCCGCGACTCGCTGCTGCGTGGCCAGTCGCGCGAGGCGATCGCCACCGCGCTCGCGGGCGCCGGCTGGAGCGCCGAGCAGACGCGCAGCGCGCTCGATGGCTGGGCCGATGCCGACTTCCCCGTGCCGGTGCCGCGCCCGCGCATATCGCTGTCGGCGCGCGAGGCCTTCGCCTATCTCGTGCTCTTCGCCACGCTCTATTTCGGCACGTGGAACTTCGGCAGCCTGCTGTTCGACCTGATCGACCGTACCTGGCCGGACGCGGCGTCCACCGATTACCTCTACGCCGCGACCGACAGTTCGATCCGCTGGTCCGCATCGGCGCTGGTCATCGCGTTCCCGGTGTTCGCCTTCGTAGCGCACCGCGTGGCGCGCGACGTGGCGCGGCATCCGATCAAGCGCCTCTCTCCGGTGCGCCGCTGGCTCACCTACCTCACGCTGTTTCTCGCCGCGTCGGTGCTGATCGGCGACATGACCACGCTGGTCTATCACGTGCTCGGCGGCGAGGCGACGCTCCGCTTCCTGCTCAAGGTGCTGGTGGTGGGCGTGCTGGCCGGCGCGATCTTCGGCTGGTATCTGCACGACCTTCGCCGCGAGGAGGGCGAGCCATGAGCGCGCGTCCTGTCGGTACCTGGTTGCTGGTCGGTGCCGGGATCGCGGTGGCGGCGAGCCTGGCGGCCGCGATCGCTACAACCGGCTCGCCGGCTCAGCAGCGTCTCAAGCGTTTCGACGAGCGGCGCGAACGCGACCTGCAGGGCCTGCAGGTGGCGGTGGACGCGCACTATCGCGTCGAGGGGCGGCTGCCCGCGTCGCTCGACGTGCTGGCGGGCGGCCGCGCGTGGGACGCGGACTCCTTCCGTGATCCGGCCACGGCGCAGCCCTACGAATACCGCGTGCTCGATGCGCGTCGCTACGAGCTCTGTGCGCGGTTCTCGACGGCCTCGCGCCATCCGCGTCCCGCGGCGGTGCACGGGCATCCCGCGGGACGGCACTGCATTCGGCATGCGGTGGACGCGCAGGCGACGGTCGACTGACGGGCGCGCCGGAACACGCGTCGGCGGAGTGGGCGGCGCGCCGTAGGGCGGGTACACGCTCGCGGTAGGCGCATGGACATCATCCCGGCGAACGCATGCGACGGCGGCCTGCGGCGACGTGTCCATGGACGTCGCGCACCGGGTACGAGCACGGCGTTCAGCGCGAACGCCGCGCGGGCTTGCCGGCAGCGGGGCGCAGCGCGGCGCGATAGCGAGCATGCAGCGCCTGCACCTTCGCCACGTAGTCGCGTGTCTCGCGGTATGGCGGCACGCCGCCGTATCGCGTCACCACGCCTGCGCCGGCGTTGTAGGCCGCCGCGGCGAGGACCACGTCACCGCCATAGCGACGCAGCAACTGCCGCAGGTGGCGTGCGCCGGCATCGATCGACTGCGCGGGCGAATGTGGATCGGTGACGCCGTAGTCACGCGCCGTCGCCGGCATCAGCTGCATCACGCCGCGAGCGCCCTTGGGCGACATCGCTGTGGGATCGAAGCCGCTTTCGGCGTGCGCGATCGCACGCAGGTAGGCGTCGTCGACGCCGGTGCGTCGCGCCGCCGCACGGAACTCGGGCGCGAACCGGTCCAGACGCGGCGCACCGACGCGGCCGAGCCCCGCGTGCGCGGGCTCGCCCGGCGGCGTCTGCACCGTGAACGCGAACAGCCTGCGCGAGCCCGGCAGCTCGCGCGTGCCGTACACCGTGCGTCCATCCTGCTCGCGCTCGTAGAGAGCGCCCTTGACGACGCCGAGCGCGCCCCAGAGGTTGGGCACCTTCGCGGCATCGTCCGGCACGTGCCTGGCCTCGCATCGCGATCCCGGCTCCGGCGCAGTCGACAGGCTGACCGTGCCGTCGCGCATGCAGCGGTACACGGTGCGTGCCGGCGCGGGCAGCGCGACGGCGCAGAGCAGCAGCGCGACGAACGCACCGCGGACCATGGCGTGCCTTTTCATGCCTGCGTATCGGCCTTTGACCGCTGCGACGCGCGCGCCATGTCCGAGTTCACCCGCGACCAAGCCTCGCGCGGACCGCGCATCGGCGCGGCACTGCACGCGACGCGGACGTGACGCCTCGGCGATCGCGAATCAATCGCCCCGCGCGATGCCCGAGCGGTCCTGCTCCTCGCCACGGCGGCGCGCGATGGAGTCGTCGTAGCCGCCCGCCACGCCCTTGCTGTCGCGGTCGCGCTGCGCGTCTTCGAGAAATTCCCCGCGCGTGGACAGGTTCACGTTGTGCAGCCGCTCTTCGGTGATGCCCGCTTCGCGCGGGCCCGTCATGTTCTCGCGGCTGCCGCTGGCCGTGCCGCTGTCGGATTCGAGGGAGGACGGGTGACGTTCGTTCGCCATGACAGGCTCCTGGCCGGATGGGGAACCGCAGCATTCCATCGCAGGCGTTAGCCCGCGGCGAGCAGCAGGTGCGGGTCGCGTTATGCGGGTTCCGCGGGCAGGTGCTGCCGACATCGGCGGGCACCGAAGCGCCCGGGTAGCTGTCGTCAGCTTCGGCAGCGCAGGCGCCGCGTCCCGCGTCGCTCAGGCGGAGGGGGCGTCGCCATGTCGCTACTGGCCGCCTTCCGTGCTGAGCCTCACGCCGCGTAACGCCCGATCCCGCACCCTTCGCGCATGCTCTATTTCGCCTTTATCGAGCGGCATCCCGACCGCCGCTATTCCGTGACCCTGCCCGATTTCCCCGGCTGCGTGACCGAGGCGCCCAGCCTGGCCGCGATCGAGGCCGCGGCCCAGCACGCGGTCACCGTGCACCTGGCGGACGGCACGTTCCCCGCCAGCGAGCCGCTGCGTTCGGACCTGCTGCCCGCGGCCTTCGACACGCGCGAGGGCTACTGGATGCTGGTCGATCTCGCGCCGGTCGCCGCGGGACGCGCGACGCGCAGTCACTGAGGGCGCGGTGCCGTCGGCCGGATGCGCGCAGGCGCCAGCGCGCAGCGCGGGCCCGAGCCGTCGATCCTGCACTCCACGCGGGCCACTCCCGCGTCGAGCACGAGTTCCGCCTGAAGCATTTCGTGCATCGCCTCTGCCCAGCGATCGACGGCGTGCACCCGCTGCGGGTCGCAGCCGAACAGCGGCAGAAGGATCGCGGCGAACCCGATGAGCCTGTTCATGGGGGCGCCTCACATGTGCCGGAATAGCGTCATGAACGGCGCGCTCACCGTCAGTGCTTCCGGCCGGTTCTTCAGGCGCACGCTGCCGCGCCCGCTGTCGTCGCGGGTGACGCCGGCCACGGCCTTGAGGTTGACGATCGTCGAGCGGTGGATCTGCTTGAAGCGGTTGGCGTCGAGCATGCCCAGCAGGTCGCGGATGGGCGTGCGCAGCAGCGCTTCGCCTTCCGCGGTGACCACGGTCGTGTACTTGTTGTCGGCGCGGAAGTAGGCGACGTCGTCGACGAGGATCAGCCGCGTCTCGCGTCCGGCGCTGGCGGTGAGCCACGTCAGCTCGGGCGGCGCGGCCTCCGCCCGCGGCAGGGCGGGGGCGAGGCGTTCGAGCAGGGCGGCGAGCGTGGCCGCGTCGTTCTGGGTGCTGCGCGCCTGCAGGCGCTGCACGGTGGCGGCGAGGCGTTCGGCGGACACCGGCTTGAGCAGGTAGTCGATCGCACCGCGCTCGAAGGCGTCGATGGCGTACTGGTCGTAGGCGGTGACGAAGACGATCTGCGTATGCGCGCTGGCCTGCGCGGCGCCGGCGGCGACGTCGAGCCCGGTGAGGCCGGGCATGCGGATGTCGAGGAAGGCGATGTCGGGCCGGTGCTCGGCCAGCGCTTCCAGCGCGGAAGCGCCGTCCTCGCACTCGGCGACGATGCGCAGCTGTGGCCAGACCGCGCGCAGCTGGCGCAGCAGCGCCTCGCGAAGCAGCGCCTCGTCTTCGGCCACGATGCAGGTGACGACGGGCTCAGACATGGCGCGCGCCTCCGTCAGCGGCCGGCAGGCTGATGGTGGCGGCCACGCCGGCGGGGAAATTGGCGACCACCGCCAGCGACGCCTCGCCGCCGTGCACCAGCCGCAGCCGTTCGCGCACGTTCTTCAAGCCGATGCCCGTGCCACTGTTCTTGGCGTTGAAGCCTTCGCCGTCGTCGGCGACGGTGACCGCCACCTGCCCATCGCCCTGGCGCGCGCGGATCCAGATCGTGCCGCCGCCAGTGCGCGGCTCCAGCCCGTGCTTGACCGCGTTCTCGACCAGCGTCTGCAGCATCATCGGCGGCAGGGGAGTGGCGCGTAGCGTTTCCGGCACGTCCACCTGCACGGCCAGCCGCGCGCCCATGCGCACCTTCATGATTTCGAGATAGGCCAGCGCGCGTTCGAGCTCGGCACCCAGCGTCGAAGATTCGTCGTCCGTGCGCGGCAGCGAATGGCGCAGGTACTGGATCAGGTGGCCGAGCATCTCCTCGGCGCGTGGCGGATCGCTGCGCGCGAGAAGCTGCGCGCTGGCCAGCGTGTTGTAGAGGAAGTGCGGCTCCACCTGCGCGTGCAGCAGGCTCAGCCGGGCGACCGTGAGCTCCTTCTCGGTCGCGGTCTGGGCGACGGCGGCCTGCTCGCCGCGGCGCTTCTCGGCCACGCGCCGGCTGATCGCGCGGGTGATCGCTTCGGCGTTCTCCAGGTTGCTGCCGTCGTCCACGAGGAACCAGTCGCTCCACGCCGCGGCGGCGGGCTCGCAGATCAGCGTCACGCTGCCGCTGTCGTGGGTGGGCATCACGGTGGCGAGGATCTGGTTGTCGTGCGGGCCGAACCACGACAGCGGATTCCAGCGCCCCAGCGGCCGCCCGCCGCCGGTGTCGGGGCGGCCGACCCGCGCCCGCACCTGCAGCGAATCGCGCGCGCTCTCCACGTGCAGGGTGCGTGGCAGTTCGCGGATGGCGGCGTCGAGCAGGTCGAAGGCCTCGCCGGCCTCGAACGGAATCTCGATCTGGCGGCGGTGGCGGTTGCTCAGGGTGCCGCGGTCGATGCGCCCCGCGATCAGCCGCACCCGTTCCACGTGCGAGCTGGCGCCGGCCAGCACCAGCGGGATCGTGATCAGCACCAGCAGCACGACCGGCAGCTCGAAGCGTCCGATGAAGGGGATGGCCGAATACAGCGCCGTGATGGCGAGCAGCACCGCGCCCCAGGCGGCGGCGATGCGAAGGATGAAGAACTGGCTACGGAGCACGTCGATCACCGATGCGGTTGGACTGGACGCACGCTAGCGCCGCGGCGGCCGCGATGATCCGGCATTTCGACGGAACCGGGATGGGGGCGACGAACGCGGCCCGTCGCGGGATGGAGCGGCCGGCGCGGCGCCCGACCAGGCCGTATCGGCGCCCGGGCCGGTGAAAAGGCGACCGCGGTTACGCATGGCCCGTCCGGCGGCCCGCTATGATCACGGCCGCTTGCACCCGCCGGAGCCCGTTCGCCATGCAGTACTACGCCTTCATCGAACGCGACGCCGAGCGCCGGTACTCGATCACGTTGCCCGACTTCCCCGGCTGCTGCACGCAGGCGGGCAGCCTGCGCGAGATCGACGAGGCCGCGCAGAAGGCGGTGTCCGTGCACCTGGCGACCTGCGTCACGCCACTGGCCCGGCCCATGCGCGCCGAGACCCTGCCGCCCTCGTTCGAGGCGCGCGAGGGCTACTGGATGCTGGTCGACCTCGCACCGGTGATCGCGACGTATCCGCCCGGCATGGGCTGGTAGGCGGCCGTCCGTCGTATCACGCGGCCGATACGCGTAAGCGCGCCTTCCATTACTTCGGCGGCGCGGGGCCGCCCGCCGAATCGGCGATAGCGATTCGCCGGCCGCGGCGATCACGGGCCTTGCGCTGATGCCGGCGCCCGTACCGGCCGAGCACGCCGCGCCGGCGCGTCCTGTCAGGGCAGCCGCGTGATCCGATGCGTGGGCTGCTCGCAGACGGTGACCGTGCCGGGCGCTGTGACGCTGCCTACGACGCCCACCCGCTCCCCGGCCTTGAAGGCGCCCGCATCGCCGATGCCGCTGGCCTTGCACAGGTTCCAGCGCGCCGGCAGCTCGACGGCGATGTCACCGTGCGCGAGCGTTTCCACCACCAGCCGCGCATTGCCGTCGTAGGTCCAGGGCGTCGTATCGACGGACTCGAGACGCCCTTCGAACTCGACGTCGGTGCCCACCGCGAGCGCGGGAGCGGCGGGACCGGTGCTGCTGCAGGCGGCGAGCGCGACGGCGAGCAGGCAAGGGGTGAGGAGGCGGATCGGCATGTCGGAACTCCCTGTGCGATGCGCCAGCCTAGCGCTGCGCCGCCATGCCGGCGCGAAGGCGCGAGCGATGCCGCGCCAAGCGCGTCGCCCGCTCGCCACCGGACTGCGATGCCTGTCCGCGCGACTGCAGGTCCGGGCGACGTGCGGCAGGCATTCGGTCGCCTAGGCTCGACACGGGCTTCGCATTCGTGAATGCACACGGCTGTGATGCAGGCGGATTCACGTCGGGGCGACCGGCGCTGGCAAGGATGGTCCATCCGCCACGGAGGCTCCGCCATGACCGATACCCGTCCCCTGGCCCGCGCACTCGCGCTGGCCCTCGCTGCCTGCGCGGTCACCGCATGCACCCGCACACCATCGCCCGACGCGGCCGCGCCGCAGCCGCAGCAGGATTCCACTGCCGCGACGCCCGCCGCCCCGGCTCCCGCGATCGCCGGCGCCCCCGCGTCCGCCACCGGTACGCCCGGCGTGCAGGGCGGCGTGCCCGGCGCGCCCACAACCCCGCTGCCCATCTCGCCCACGGCAGACGCCGGGACCGTGGCCCCGGCGCCCGCGGCGGCACCTGTGGTCGCCGCGGCGGCCGACGCGGAACTGGCGGAGGACAGCCCGCTGCGCGCGCAGGTTCTGCTCGAGCGCGCCTTCTTCTCGCCCGGCGAGATCGACGGCGCGGCCGGCGGGAACATGAAGCGCGCCGTACGCGCCTGGCAGCGTGCCAACGGCCTGGGCGAGACCGGCACGATCGACGCGGCCATGTGGGAGAAGCTGGGCGCCGACACCGCGCCCATCCTGATCGAGTACACGCTCACCGCCGAGGATGTCGCCGGCCCGTTCGAGAAGGTCCCCGCGCAGCCGATGGAGATGGCGAAGAAGGACGCGCTGCCCTACGAGAGCGTGGAGGAAAAGATCGCCGAGAAGTTCCACATGAGCCCGGCGCTCCTGAAGAAGCTCAACCCGGGCGCGGATCTTTCGAGTGCCGACACGAAGATCACCGTGGTGCACGTCGCGCCCGCGGCGAACTTCCCGACGCCGGCGAAGATCGTCGTCGACGAGTCCGACGCCCAGCTCCTCCTCGAGGACGCATCGGGCAAGGTGGTCGGCGCGTTCCCGGTCACCACCGGCAGCGCGCAGTTCCCGTTGCCGATCGGCGACTGGAAGGTCAACGGCGTCTCGCGCGACCCCGTGTGGAACTACGACCCCAAGCTCATCGCCGGCAGCAGGAAGGGCGATACCAAGGCCGAGATCCCGCCGGGCCCGAACAACCCCGTCGGCACCACGTGGATCGACCTCTCCAAGGAGCACTACGGCATCCACGGCACGCCGAATCCGGCCAAGGTGGGCAAGACCGAGTCCAACGGCTGCATCCGCATGACCAACTGGAGCGCCGCGGCGCTTGCCGGCGTGGTCAAGCCCGGCCTGCAGGTGACGATGCGCAAGTAGGCGCGGCCTGCATCGCGAGAGATGAAAGGCCCGCCGGTGTTTCCGGCGGGCCTTCGTCGTTGTGCTATTCGTGTCGCGCCGCGTCAGTGCGCCGCGGGCTGCGGCGCGAGCCGCGCAGCGCGCCGGTGCAGCACCAGCGTGTGCACCACCAGCACGGCCGCCGCACCGAGCGCGACCGCCGCCATCGTGCCGGCGCCCGGTAACGCGGACTGCGACTGCTTCACGTACATCGCCACCAGGCCCCACAGCGCGGCGGCCACGAACGCGAGGTGGCCGTGGAACAGGCGGTTGAGCATCAGCAGCGTCGCGAACGCGATCGCGAACACCACGAGGCTCCAGCCGAGCATGCGGTCCGTGGGCAATAGCTCGAAGGCGACGATGACCTGCGCGAGGTTGAGGAACGCCGCCAGCGACAGCCAGCCCGTGTGCAGGCCCAGCGCGAGATGCGCCCAGCGATGCGTATCCCATCGCCCGTGCCGGACCACGTGGGTCAGCGCCACCGCCATGCAGGCCAGCGCGGCGAATATCACCGCCAGGCACAGCCAGAAAAGCCCCATCGAGAACAATGGCATCCACAGCAGGGTAAACATGAAGCCGGCCGCCGCGGGCATCGCGGCCAAGGTGAGGGCGCGGTCGCGGCGATGGGCGCCGAAGGCCTGCGTCACTGCGTAGACGATATCCAGCAGGAAGATCAGGCCCCAGATGCTGAAGGCGTAGCCCGCCGCCACCAGCAGCGTGGGGTGGCGGTCGGAGACTTCGCCATTGGTGGGTCCGAACACGCCCTGCTGGTTCATCCAGGCGACGACGGGCATGAGCAGCGCGAACAGCAGGACGGTGAAGCGCATGGGTGGCATCCGCAGGGCGATGCACTACGGTCCCGCCGCTGCGGTGAGAGGCGAATGAAGCCGCGGGCTCAGGCCGCCGCGTCGTCGCGCTGAGCGTCCTTCTTGCGGGAAAGCGCTTCCTCCGCGCGCAGGTAGATCGCGCTTGGCGATTCGCCGGGCGACGTGGCGCGCGAACAGGCGACCAGCAGCAGGAGTTCGTGGCGCTTCGCGAAGGCTTCGACGAGTGATTCGATGCGTGCCAGCGCGCCGTCGATGCCGGCCCCGTGGAGGCCGATGACGAACTCCGTGCTGCCCGTTACCCGATCGATGCTGTCGCCGATGCCCAGCCCCGCGCCGATGGAGGCGTCCAGCTCGTTGAGCAGGCGTTCCACCGCGCGCTCGCCGTGCCACTGCACCAGCGCCGCATGGTTCTGCAGCTCGACCAGGCAGACGGCCACGTCGGCTTCCGCCGACGCCGCCTGCGCCACCACCGGCGCCACGGCGTCCACGGCTTCGCGCTCGTGCTCGCGGCGACGGTATTCCATGAGGTTCATGGTCAGCCGTGCCAGTGACGACAGCGCCTCACGCTGCGTGGTGTCCAGCGTGCGGGGCGCGTAGTCGAGCACGCAGACGGTGCCCACCGCCGCGCCGGCGGGCGTTACCAGCGGCATGCCCGCGTAGAAACGCGCGGCGTCGTCGCCGGCGAACAGCGGGTTGTCGACGAAGCGCGTATCGGCGCGCAGGTCGGGCACCTCGAACAGCTGGCCGGGCTGGCGGATGGCGTGGTCGCAGACGGCGTGCTCGCGTGGCGTCTGCCCCGGCTCGAAGCCGACGCGCGCCTTGAACCACTGGCGGTCGCGGTCGATCAGCGAGACCAGCGCGATGGGCGCGCCGCAGAGCGCCGACGCCAGGCGTGCGATGTCGTCGTACGCCGCCTCGGGCAGCGAATCGACGATGTGGTAGGTGTCGAGCGAGCGCTGGCGCGCGGTTTCCTCGGCGGGCGTGGCCATGGGGTCTTCCGTCGGTGACTGGTGGAAGTGTCGCAACCGGGCACGTGCGGCCGCGATGAAGGCGTGCCGTCAGGCGCCGTCGGCGATGCGTCGCTGGATGTCCTCCAGCCGCACGCCGCGCGTTTCCACGCCGCTACGCCAGAGCATCACCGCCGACACCGCCATCGGCACCGCGATCAGCAGCGTCGATACCGCGAAGTGGGTGAAGAAGCCCAGCACGCCCAGCCCGGCGCCGACGATGCCGCCGAACTTCGAGCTGGCGGCGATCACGCCCGAGCCTGTGCCGCGCAGGTGCACCGGATAGATCTCGGCGGCGTAGGGGATGAGCATCGCGATGACGCCGCTCACGCTCACCAGCAGCGCGGCGGTGACGCCGACGGTGAGCGCTTCGGAGCGGATGCGCAGCAGGTCGAGCGCGGCGAAAGCGAGCAATGCCACGGTCGTGAGCGCGATGAACAGCACCAGCGCCCTGTAGCTGCTCCAGCGGTGGTAGAGCCAGATCACCAGCGCGATGCCCGGCAGCGCGTACACGGCCGACTTCGCCAGCAGCGCGCTGGCCGCCTTCGCGTCCACTCCCAGCCCGACGAGGTTGACGGGCAACCACAGCAGCACGCCGAAGTTCACCAGCCCCCACGCGCTGCCGCAGACCAGCAGCCCCCAGGTGATGCGCGCATGCCTCCCGCGCAGCAGCTGGCGCAGGCCCTGCGCGGGATGGCTCTCGTCGATGACGGGCGCGCCGGGGTGGCCGGCGTCGTCGCGCTCCACCGCGTCGGCCGCGCCGCCGGAAAAGCGCCGCAGCACGGCGCGGGCCACGTGCTCCATGCCCGCGTTGGACAGGAAGCGCGGCGACTCGGGGATGTAGCGGTTGAGGAAGATGATCACCGCGCCGGTGGGCAGCCCCAGCAGCCACAGCACGCGCCAGCTGAACATCGGTTCCAGCGTGGCCGCCGCGCCCGCGGCGATCAGGTAGCCGGCCGACGTGCCCACGCCGCCCAGCGCCACCAGCAGCCAGCCACGGTGCGCGGCTGGCACGGTCTCGGCCATCAGGGTGAACGTGATCGGCAGCAGGCCACCGGCCGACGCGCCCATCAGGAAGCACATCACCAGATTCCATTCGAACGACGGCATCGCCCCGCAGATCGCGGTGCCGATGAACATCAGCGCCGACAGCAGGATCGCCGCGCGGCGGCCGAACACGTCGGCGATGCGGCCCCACACCACCGAGCCGACGGTGGTGCCGGTGAGCGCGAACAAGGCGAGCAGGCTCGCGCGCGGCGTGCTGATGTCGTACTCGGCGCTCATGCCGGGCACCACGAAGCCCAGCGTCGCCGGCTTCATCACGTCGATGGCCAGGGTGATGACGAGTACCACCACCAGCTTCCAGTGTTCGATGTTGAGGGGAACGCCGTCGGCCACATGGAAGTGCAGCGGTGTGCCGCCGGCCGGCCCGCGCATGCGCCCCATGCGCGGCATCAGTCCATAGGCCGACAGCGCCAGCCCGATCGGGATCGCAGCCATGCCCAGCCACATCTCGGTGGTCATCGGCATGCCCACCATCTGCCAGTGCGTGTGCTGCCCCATCATGAACATGGGCATGTGGCCGAAGACGCCGGCCGTGATCAGCGCGCAGCCCAGCCAGAACGCCCACGGATGGTGGAAGGAAATGCCGTCGGATTTCATGGGGCCCCCCGGAAAGGTGCGCAGTCTAGGGCGGAACGGCTTCGATGGGTGCGTGCCGGTGTGGCGCGGCGTCGACCAGCGGATGATGCGGGCGATGTGCGTAATTGAGCGGATGGTGTGGCGCATGACGCGGGCGCCGGCTGCGTCATTACGCCAACGCGGCTCGTGACGTAAGCCGCATCGGCTTGTCATTCCGAGCGCAGCGACGGATCCCT
>CAZNRZ010000016.1:0-17565 GCA_964575535.1 uncultured Lysobacter sp.
TCGCGCGACGGAGTCCCGTCCGCGGATACGCGCGACCACGCCCGATCCATCGTTCCAGCAACCGCAACGCTCCGTCATCGCGGTGCATGCGGGATCCTCGCGATGCGGCGCCAGATCGATGGCAACGCTTCCGAGGAATCCGCCATGTCAAACGCATCGACCGCCCGTGTCGCCCGCATCGTCACCGGCATGCCCGCCACCGACGGTGCCGGCGTGCGCCTCAGCCGCCTGATCGGCACGCCGCAACTCGACATGCTCGATCCGTTCCTGATGCTGGACGAATTCGGCACCGACCGGCCGCAGGACTATCTCGCCGGCTTCCCCGACCATCCGCATCGCGGCTTCGAGACGGTCACCTACATGCTCGAAGGGCGTATGCGCCACCGCGACAACCACGGCAACGAGGGCCTGCTGGTGCCCGGCAGCGTGCAGTGGATGACCGCCGGCCGAGGCCTGGTGCATTCGGAAATGCCCGAGCAGCAGGAGGGCCGCATGCGCGGCTTCCAGTTGTGGGTGAACCTGCCCGCGCGCGACAAGATGGGCGAGCCGAAATACCAGGAGTTCGCCCCGGAACGGATCCCGCGCACGCGGCCCGCGCCGGGCGTGGAAGTGGCGGTGATCGCAGGGCGCGTCGGCGAGGCGGTCGGGCCGGTCGAGCAGCCGGCGACGTCGCCGATCTATCTGGATGTCGGCCTCGACGCCGGCGCCGCGTGGTCGTACGAGCTGCCGCCGGGCCATGCCGGTTTCGTCTACGTGTTCGAGGGCGCGGCGGACGCGGGCGAGACCCCGATCCGCGGTGGCCAGCTCGCGGTGCTGGACGGTGCAGGCAGCATCGCGCTGCGCGCAGGCGTCGACGGCGCCCGGCTGCTGATCGTGGCGGGCCGGCCGCTGCGCGAACCGGTCGCGCGCCACGGCCCTTTCGTGATGAATACCCGCGAGGAACTGCAGCAGGCGTTCGTCGACTACCAGGCCGGGCGTTTCTGATGCAGCGCGCGGCACCCGCCGCGCGCGAACTCAGTTGCCGGCGACGCGGCCGCCGTCGAAGCGCAGCGACGAGGTGCCGGCGAGCGACTGGTCCAGCTCCTCGGCCGAGTACGCGTGGATCCAGAGGTAGGCCACGCGCCCGTCCGGCAGCTCGATCAGCGTCTCGCGCGCCTGCACGTCGGGCCGGGCGGCGAGTTCGCTGCGGTACCAGTGGGTGGCGCGGCCGTCGATGGTCGCTTCCTCCGCACGCCGCCCGCGCGAGGGCTTGAACGCGCTGTCCTTCGCGATGTACAGGCCGAACGCCTCGCTGCCATCGGCGCGCAGGGCGCGGCAGAACTGCGTGGCGGCGGCGGCCTTGTATTCCCATGTCAACCCGCTCTCGGCGGGAAGCAGCGGGCAGGCGGCGGGAGCGGTCTGGGCGTGGGCGGTGCCGGCGGCGGCAAGCAGGGCCATCGCGGCCAATGCGCGGGTGGTGGAGTTCATGCGTTTTCCCCTCGGACCGCATCGCGCGGTCGCAGTCCGACCTTAGAGCAGGATCGGCGCCTTCACAAAGGAATGGCCGTCACATTTCCTGCCGCTCGTCCGGCTGGGCCGACCGCTGGTCAATCGTCGCCTGCGGATGCGCGCACACGGGCCACAGGTGACGCGCCGCGTCCGGCGTCGAGGAGCTCCAGGCGCCAGCCGCCGGCGCGAACCGGCGCCAGGCCGGGGCGCGTCGACAACACCAGTGCATGCCGCGCACCCGCCGCGCTTTCGTGGACGGCGTCCAGCTCGATCCAGCCCGCGTGGACGCAGGTGACCTCGGGCGGGCAGCGCGAATCGCTGCGCACGCCGATATACGCAAGGTGGCTGCCGTCGGGCAGTCGCGCGCGCTGGCCCGGGTGCATGGCCGCGGCCACGCCGGGCACCAGCCCGATCGCCGCGGTCGGCGGCATTCCCGCACAGGCGAGCAGCACGCAGGCGGTGATCGACAGGCAGACCAGTCGGAGGGGCGATCGGATCATCCCGGCAGCCTTGCACGGCGACCCGTGCGGCGCGCGTCAGGGCTCGCGGCGGTCATCGACCGTGACCCGGCCGTCGGGGGCCACGCGCACCGCGATGCGCCGGCCGTACTCGGTTTCCGCGATGGGGTCGATCCGGCAGTCGCACAGCGCCTGGGCGATGCCCGGAACCGTGTTGCTGTGCCCGACCACGAGCACCGTCCCCGCGCGGTGCGCGGTGCGCAGCGCGGCGGCGAAATCGGCGGGCGGCATGTCGGCGGCGTAGGTCGTCACTGCGAGACCGTGGTCGCGCGCGACGGGGGCCACGGTGGCCTGCGTGCGGCGGAACGGCGTGGCGTAGGCGGCGACCACGGGGTGTTCGGACAGGGTGAACGCGAGGCGCGCGGCGCGCCGCTCGCCTTCGGGTGTCAGCGATGGATCGCGCGGGTCGTCGGCGGCCTTCTCGGCATGACGGACGAGCACGAAGGTGGCGCCGTCGGCCGGGTCGGGCAGCGACCGACAGCCGGCCAGCATGGACAACAGCAGGAGCAGGACGATGCGCATGTGGACTCTCCCCGGAGTCCGCGCATCACACCGCAAGCCGCGGCGCGCCGCACGTGACGCAGGTCATGCCCGCGCGGCGAGCGTGATCAGCAGCCCGCGAGCGGCCGCCAGGCGCGTCGCGGCGTCGGGCAGGTCGAGCTTCACCCTGAGCTTGTCGGGCCCGTCCATCTGGTAGAGCTTCGGCTGGCCCTGGATCAGCCTGATCACCGCCATCGGGTCGACGGTGGGCTTCTCGGTGAACTGCAGGCGCCCGCCCTTCTCGCCAAGGTCGAGCTTGCGCACGCCAAGCTGGGTCGCCTGCTGCTTGAGCTCGGCGATCGCGAACAGGTGCTTCGCCGCATCCGGCAGCAGGCCGAAGCGGTCGATCATCTCCACCTGCAGCTCGCGCAGTTCGTCCGCATTGCGCGCGCTGCTGATGCGCTTGTACAGCGTCAGGCGCGTGTGCACGTCGGGCAGGTAGTCGTCGGGGATCAACGCGGGCACGTGCAGCTCGACGTCGGCGCCGCGCGCTTCCACCATGTCCACGTCGGGAAGCTTGCCCTGGCGGATGGAGCGCACCGCGCGCTCGAGCAGCTCGGTGTAGAGGCTGAAGCCGACCTCCGCCATCTGCCCGCTCTGGTCCTCGCCCAGCAGCTCGCCGGCGCCGCGGATTTCCAGATCGTGGGTGGCGAGCGTGAAGCCCGCGCCCAGCTCGTCCATCGCGCTGATCGCATCGAGGCGCTTGCGCGCGTCCTCGGTGATGGCCTTGCGGTCCGGGATCACGAGATACGCGTAGGCGCGGTGGTGCGAGCGGCCCACGCGCCCGCGGAGCTGGTGCAACTGCGCGAGGCCGAATTTGTCGGCGCGGTTGATGATGATCGTGTTCGCGTTCGGGATGTCGATGCCCGATTCGATGATCGTGGTCGACAGCAGCACGTTGAAGCGCTGCTTGTGGAAGTCGAGCATCACCTGTTCGAGCTCGCGTTCGGGCATCTGCCCGTGGGCGACGCCGATGCGCGCGTCGGGCACCAGCTCCTGCAGCTCGCGCTGCATGCGCAGGATGCTCTCGACGTCGTTGTGCAGGAAATAGACCTGGCCGCCGCGCGCCAGCTCGCGCTGGAAGGCCTCGCGCAGCTGCGCGTCATCCCACGGCACGACGAAGGTCTGCACGGCGAGGCGGTGCGCGGGCGGGGTGGCGATGATCGAGAGATCGCGCAGGCCCGCCATCGCCATGTTGAGCGTGCGCGGAATGGGCGTGGCGGTGAGCGTGAGCAGGTGAACATTGGCGCGCAGCGCCTTGAGCGCCTCCTTCTGGCGCACGCCGAAGCGTTGCTCCTCGTCGACGATGACCAGGCCGAGATCCTTGAACTTGACGTCCGGCTGCAGCAGCCGGTGCGTGCCGACGATCACGTCGATGGTGCCTTCGGCGACCTTCTCCAGCTCCGCCGTGATCTCCTTCTTCGACTTGAAGCGCGAGAGCACCTCGACGCGGATGGGCCAGTCGGCGAAGCGGTCGCGGAAGTTGCGGTAGTGCTGTTCGGCCAGCAGCGTGGTGGGCACCAGCAGGGCGACCTGCTTGCCGGCGGCGGCCGCGGCGAACGCCGCGCGCACCGCGACTTCGGTCTTGCCGAAGCCGACGTCGCCGCAGACCACGCGGTCCATGGGCTGGCTCGACTGCAGATCGACGATGACGGAGGTGATCGCCGCGGCCTGGTCGGGCGTTTCCTCGAACGGGAACGCGGCGGCGAACGGCTCGTACATGCTGCGGTCGACATCGATCGCGAGCCCGGCGCGCGCCTGCCGCTTGGCTTGGATCTCCAGCAGCTCGGCCGCGACGTCGCGGACCTTCTCGGCGGCCTTCTTCCTGGCTTTCTGCCACTGCTCGCCGCCCAGCGAATGCAGCGGCGCCGTTTCCTGGCTCGCGCCGGAGTAGCGGTTGATGAGGTGCAGCTGCGAGACGGGGACGTAGAGGCGGTCGCCCTTGGCGTACTCGATGTCGAGGAATTCGCCGGGCATGCCGCCGACGTCGAGCGTCACCAGCCCGCGATAGCGGCCGACGCCGTGGTCCTCGTGGACGATCGGCGCGCCTTCGGTGAGCTCGCCGAGGTCGCGGATGATCGCCTCGGGCTCGCGGCCGGCGCGCTTGCGGCGGCGCGGCTGCGAGGCACGTTCGGGGAAGAGCTGGCGCTCGGTGAGGACGGTGAACGTCGGCGTCGAGATCGCGAAGCCGTCGTCGAGCGGGGCGACGGCGATCGCGACGAGTTTGTCCGCGTCCGCGCGCGCGTCCATGCCGGGGCCGCGCTCGTAGAACGCGGTCCAGTCCGGGAGCACCGTGGGCTTGAGGCCCACCGCATCGAGCAGTTCCAGCAGCGCCTCACGTCGCCCCGCGCCGTCCGCCGCGATCAGCACGTCGCCGGGATACGCGGACAGGAACGACTTCAGCGAATCCGCCGCGGCCGGGTCACGCGGCGCGAGCGGCAGGGGCATCGCCGGCTGGTCGCCCAGCGGCTGCGCACGATCGAGCTGCGCGTGGCCTTCGCCGCAGACCTCGATGCGCGACAGGCCGTTGAGCACGCCGCGCAGCGCGTCGGGGGCGAGGTAGAGCTCCTTCGGCGGCAGCACCGGGCGCTCGACGTCGTGCCGGCGCTGCTCGTAACGCTCGCCGGTCTGCGTCCAGAACTGCTCGGCGGCCTCGAGACTGCCGTGGCAGAGCACGGGCAGCAGCGAGGCGTCCAGATAGTCGAACAGCGTGGCGGTCTCGTCGAAGAACAGCGGCAGGTAGTACTCGACGCCGCTGGGTGCGTGGCCGGCCTTGAGATCCTGGTAGAGAGCGCTGCGGCGCGTGTCGACATCGAAGCGCTCGCGCAGGCGCTCCAGCGCGCCCTTGAGCGCGGCTGCGTCCAGCGGCAGTTCGCGGCCGGGAAGCAGGTGGATGCGCTCGATCTTCTCCAGCGAGCGCTGGCTCTCGGGGTCGAACACGCGGATGGTGTCGATCTCGTCGTCGAGCAGCTCGATGCGGAACGGCTGGTCGGCGCCCATCGGGTAGACGTCGAGCAGGCCGCCGCGCACGGCGAAGTCGCCCGGGTCGAGCACCTGGGGCACGTGGCGGTAGCCGGCCGATTCGAGGCGGCGCTTCTCGGCGTCGAGATCCAGCCGCTGGCCGGTGCGCACGTCGAAGCTGCCGCCCACCACGTGCCGGGGCGGCGCGAGGCGCTGCATGAGCGTCTGCACCGGCAGCACGACGACGCCGCGTGTGAGCTGCGGCAGCCGGTGCAGCGTCGCGAGGCGCTGGCTGACGATGTCGGGATGCGGGCTGAAGGCGTCGTAAGGCAGCGTTTCCCAGTCGGGGAACGCGAGCACCGGGATCGCGCCGTCGGCCGCCGCGCGCGTGCCCAACAGCGTGCGCAGGTCGCCTTCGAGCTGGGCCGCGGACTGGTTGTCGCGCGTGACCGCCAGCAACGGCCCGCTATGGGCCTGCGCGGTGGCGGCGATGTGGAAGGCGAGCGCGGAAGAGGAGGCGGGCGCGCGCCACCAGGCGCGCTGCTGGCCGGCCTTCGGCAGCGGCGGTACGGGAAATGTGGGGGATGCCATCAGGCGTGGAATTCTAGCCGACGGCGTCGCAGCGCCTGCGCCACGTCAGGACGGCGGAAGCTGCAGCGAGAGCCGGACGAAGCCCGGTTCGGCCGCAGCGGTCCTGCTGAACCCCAGCGACGCCGCGATGTCGAGCAGGCCGTCCTGGTCGGCGCCGACGTCGCCCTGCAGGATGTCGAGCTTGCGGCTGCGGGCCCATTTCACCAGCCGCGCCAGCAGGTAGCGGCCCATGCCCATCCCGGCCACGAACGGGCTGACGAGCACCGTGAATTCCCCGCGGTGGCCGGCGACGTCGGTACGCACGTGGCCGAGCGCGGCGATCACCGATTCGCCCGGCGGCTCGGGGTCGGCCGCGACCAGCATGAAATCGGTGCGTGGATTGAGGCGGGTGAGGCGCCGCGTCGTGCCTTCGCCGGGCTCGGCCTCGCCGCCGGCCAGCCGCGTCCGCAGGCCGGCCGGTGCGAGCAGCTCGAAGCCGGCACGCAGCGGGCCGGCGTCCTCCGGGCGCACCGGGCGCACCAGCAGTTCCCGGCCGTTCGGGAGCCGGTGGCGTTCGTGCCAGGGGGGAAGGCGGTCGCGCGCAGCCATCGGCGGACAATTCCAGAATAATCGTGACGTTCCCGTCGTCCATTCCGTCAATGACCAACGAAGAGCTGACCGGCCTTGCCGACACGTGGCCCGGCGTGACCCGCGACATCAAGTGGGGCGCCGACCTCGTGCTGTCGGTGGGCGGCAGGATGTTCTGCGTGCGCGACGCCGCGGCCGGGCCCGACGCCCCGCTGAGCCTCAAGGTGCCGGCCGAGCGCTTCCTCGAACTGACGGGCCAGCCGGGCTTCGCGCCGGCCCCGTACCTGGCGCGCGCGCACTGGGTGCAGCTCAGGCCCGCGTCGGTGCCGGTGGCCGAGCTGCGCGCGATGATCCGCACGAGCTACGAGCTGGTCCGAGCGCGGCTTTCGAAGAAGCTGCAGCGTGAGCTCGCCGACTGAGTCTGCGCCCGGCTTCGGGCGCGCGCTGCGTTTCTGGCTGCTGCTGGGCTGCATCAGCTTCGGCGGGCCGGCGGGGCAGATCGCGGTGATGCATGCCGAGCTGGTCGACAAGCGGCGCTGGATCGACGAGCCCACGTTCCTGCGTGCACTCGACGTCTGCATGCTGCTGCCCGGCCCGGAGGCGATGCAGCTGGCCACGTGGCTGGGCTGGCGTCTGCACGGGCTCCGTGGCGGCATCGTTGCGGGGGCGTTGTTCGTCCTGCCGGCCGCGTTGCTGCTGGCCGTGCTGGCATGGCTCTACATGCGCTTCGGCGAGGCGCCAGTTGCAGCGGGCCTGCTGTTCGGGCTGCAGGCGGCGGTGCTGGGGATCATCGTGCATGCGCTGCTGCGGATCGGTAGCCGCACCCTGCGCACGCCGTTCGCCGCTGCGCTGGCGGCGACGGCGCTGCTGCTGCTCGCGCTCACGTCGGCGCCTTTCCCCTTGGTGGTACTGGCGGCCGCGCTCGCCGGCGCGTCGGCACAGTGGTGGCGCCCGGCCTGGCTGGGTGAGACGAGCGCGCCGGCGCTCACCGCACCCGCGCGCGCGCCGCGCCGCCGCGATGCGCTGCGCGTGGCGGCGCTTCTGCTGCTGGCCTGGTGGCTGCCGTTGCTCGCCGTCGGCATGTGGCTCGGCACGGACAGCACCGCGTTCTCGATGGCGCTGTTCTTCAGCAAGGCTGCACTGGTGACGTTCGGCGGCGCCTACGCGGTGCTGCCCTACGTCGCCGACCAGGCCGTGCACGCGCAGGGCTGGCTCGATGGGAGCCAGATGATGGCCGGGCTCGGGCTCGCGGAGACGACGCCCGGCCCGCTGATCCTGGTGCTGGAGTTCGTGGGCTTCGTCGGTGGCTGGCAGCAGCCCGACCTCGCTACGCCGCTGGCCTCGGCGCTGCTGTGCGCGGCGGTCAGCCTGTGGGCGACGTTCCTGCCGAGCTTCCTCTTCGTACTCGCCTGCGCGCCGTGGATCGAACAGCTGGGCGCGCGGCCGCGGGTGTCGGCCGCCCTGTCGGCGGTGACCGCGGCGGTGGTCGGCGTGATCGCGCAGCTCGCGCTGTGGTTCGGCGCCGAACTGCTGGCCGGCGCGACGCCGGGGCGCACGGTGCTCGGCGTGGGCATCGCGCTGGGCGTCTACCTCGGCCTCGCGCGCGGACGCTGGCCGGTGGCGCTGCTCGTGCCGGCGGCCGCGCTGCTCGGCGCGGGCGGAGTGCACGCGACGGGCTGAAGCCTCAGCCCTTGCCGCGCAGCTTCGAGACGCCCTTCACCATCAGGAGCACCACGATGCCCGCAGCGATGCCGACGGCGGCGTCGAACAGCATCGACAGCAGCCAGCCCATCGGGCGTTCGCCGAGGGATGCGCCGATGTGGTGCAGCGCCGGCACGCCTTCGACCAGGATGTGGCCGCCGACGAGGAACATCGCCGCGGTGCCGGCGATCGACAGGAACTTCATGAGCCAGGGCGCGCCCGCCAGGATCGCGCGGCCCAGTGCGGCTTTCGCGCCCTGGCCTGCGCGCGTGAGCGCCAGGCCCAGATCGTCGAGCTTGACGATGCCGGCCACCAGCCCGTAGACGCCGATCGTCATGATCAACGAGATCATCACCAGCGTGGCGAGCTGGCGCGAGAACGCGGCCGTGGCCACGGTGCCCAGCGTGATCACGATGATCTCGGCGGAGAGGATGAAGTCGGTGCGGATCGCACCCTTGATGCGGTCCTTCTCGAACGCGACCATGTCCACGGCCGGGTCCTGCACGGCCTGCAGGCGCTCCGCGTGAGCGGCCTCGTCTTCGTGCTTCGAATGCAGGAACTTGTGCGCCAGCTTCTCCACGCCCTCGAAGCAGAGGAAGGCGCCGCCGAGCATCAGCAGGATCGTGATGAACGGGATCCCGATGCCGCGCCCGCGCAGCCATACCTCGAAGGCGCTGATCGCCAGCGCCGCGGGCACGAGGATCAGCTTGTTGACCGCGGAGCCCTTGGCCACCGCCCAGACCACGGGAAGTTCGCGGTCGGCCTGGATGCCCGTCACCTGCTGTGCGTTCAGCGCGAGGTCGTCACCCAGCACGCCCGCGGTCTTCTTGGTCGCGACCTTGGTCATCACCGACACGTCGTCGAGCAGGGTCGCGATGTCGTCGAGCAGGGCGAGCAGGCTGGAGGCCATGGGCGTGCGTGCTGGAAAAAGGGGCTGGAGTGTCGCACAGCGCGGTCATGGCGCCGTCGCGCGGGATGCAGCGCGACGCCGCTGCGATCAGTCCGGTGCGCGCAGCCAGTCGACGTGCCAGCTCGCGCCGGCTTCGCCGAGATGCGTGGCGAGCGCGGGCAGCGTGTCGCGCAGGACGGCGTCGAACTGCCAGGGCGCGTTGAGCAGGAGGAGGCCGCTGCCGTTCATGCGCAGCGGCGAGTCGTCGGGACGCACAAGCAGTTCGGCGACCAGCACCGATTTCGCGGGCAGCGTGGCGAAGCGCCGGTAGACCGGCGCCAGCGAGCGGCGCTGCTTCACCGGATACCAGAGCGCGAAGCAGCCCTGCGGCCAGCGCGCCAGCGCGTCGCGGATCGCCGGCAGCGCGTCGTCGTATTCGTCGAGCTGCTTCTCGAACGGTGGATCGATCAGCACGAGGCCGCGGCCGAAGCGCTCGCCGTCCACGCGCGGGGGCAGCAGCGCATGCAGCGCGGCGTAGCCGTCGCGGGCATGCACCGCCACGCGGGTGTCGTCGGCGAAATTCGCCTTGAGCGCGGTGGCTTCCTCGGGCTGCAGCTCGCAGCAGGCGATGCGGTCGCGCTCGCGCAGGCCGTGCGCGAGCAGCCACGGCGAACCCGGGTAGGCCTGCGGGCCGTGGGCGCGGCGGCAGGCGTCGACGGCCTTGAGGTAGCGGCGTACCGCATCGGGCAGGCCGGTCACGTCGCGAAGGCGGCCGATGCCGCCCTCGGCCTCGCCCGTGCGCTGCGCGGCGGCGGCGTCGAGCTTGTAGAGCCCGCGGCCGGCGTGGGTGTCCAGCGCGAATGCCGCGCCGGGCTTGGCGCGCAGCGCATCGCATAGCGCCAGCAGCGCGACGTGCTTGAGGACGTCGGCATGGTTGCCGGCGTGGAAGGCGTGGCGATAGTTCATGGCGCGCAAGCCTACGCGCTGCGGGCGTGATGCGTGCATCCGCCGGCGACCCGGCTATCCTCGCGGGCCGGAGGGCCCCATGCCGCGCATCCTGCTGGTGGAAGACGAGACGGCGATCGCCGGCACCGTGGAGTTCGCGCTGCGCGCCGAAGGCTTCGAGACGGCGCACGCGCTTACCGGGCAGGCGGCGCTCGCGCTGGCGCGGCAGGGCGCGTTCGACCTCGCCATCCTCGACGTCGGCCTGCCCGACATTGGCGGATTCGCGCTCTGCCGCGAGCTGCGGCGCCTGCGCGACATCCCGGTGATCTTCCTCACCGCGCGCGACGCCGAAGCCGACCGCGTGCTCGGCCTCGAGATCGGCGCCGACGACTACGTCGCGAAACCTTTTTCACCCCGCGAGCTGGTGGCGCGCGTGCGCGCGGTACTGCGCCGCGCGCAGCCGGCATCGGCATCGCCCGGCTTCGCGCACGACGCCGAGGGCCACCGCATCCATTTCCGCGGCCGCCTGCTCGACCTCACGCGCTACGAATACGGCCTGCTCGCCGCGCTGCTGCAGCGCCCGGGCGCGATCCTCACCCGCGCGCAGCTGATGGATCGCGTCTGGGGTGGCGATTCCGACAGCTCCGACCGCACCGTCGACACCCACATCAAGACGCTGCGCGCCAAGCTGCGCGACGCGGATCCGGCCAGCGACCCGATCCGCACGCAGCGTGGCCTCGGCTATTCGCTGCAGGCCGATTGAATGCGCATCGGCCTGCGCATTTTCCTCGGCTACTTCGCGATCGTCGCGCTCGCGGCGCTGCTGCTCACGCAGGTCTTCGTCGCCCAGGTCAAGCCCGGCGTGCGGCAGGCGATGGAGGACACGCTGGTCGACATGGCCAACATCCTCGCCGAGCTGGCCGCCGACGACCTCGCCGCCGGCCGCATCGACGACGGCCGTTTCGCCGGGCGCGTGCGCGCGCTGCGCGAGCGCGACCCCGGCGCGGCGATCTGGGGCTTTGCCAAGCGCGAGGCGGCCACGCGCGTCTACGTGACCGATGCGCGCGGCATCGTCGTCTTCGACAGCACCGGCCGCGACGTGGGCCACGACTACTCGCGCTGGAACGACGTGCGCCGCACGCTGCGCGGCGAGTACGGCGCGCGTTCGAGCCCGGAGGTCGCAGGCGATCCGGAGTCGCCGACGGTGATGCACGTGGCCGCGCCGGTGCGCGATGGCGGCGGTCGCATCATCGGGGTGCTCACCGTCGCCAAGGCCAACCGCACCATCGACCCGTTCATCGCGCGCAGCCAGCGCGTGGTGCTCGGCTGGGGCGGCGTGCTGCTGGGCGTCGCGCTGCTGGTGGGCATCGCCGCGGCGTGGTGGCTCTCGCGCCAGCTCGCGCTGCTGCAGCGCTATGCGCAGGCGGTCACCGCGGGCGAGCGCGCGCCCTTGCCGCACACCGCCGGTGAATTCGCGGAACTCGGCCGCGCGCTCGACACCATGCGCGACCGCCTCGAAGGCCGGCAGTACGTCGAGCGCTACGTGCATGCGCTCACGCACGAGATGAAGAGCCCGATCGCCGCGATCGGTGCGAGCGCCGAGCTGCTGGAGCAGCCGATGCCGCGCGAGGACCATGCGCGCTTCGTCGGCGCGATCCGCGCGCAGGCGGGGCGGCTGGCGTCGATGATCGATCGCATGCTGGCACTGGCGGCGGTCGAGCACCGGCGGCGGCTGGAAGATCCGAAGCCCGTCGACATCGGCGAGCTGTTCGACGCGGTCGCGGCCGACGTGCGCGACCGCCTCCGCGCGCGCTGCCAGCATCTCGCGGCCGCGACGCCACCGCGCCTGTCCGTCACCGGCGATGCCTTCCTGCTGCGGCAGGCGCTGGTGAACCTCGTGGAGAACGCGTCGGACTTCTCGCCGGAGGGCGCGTGCATCGAACTCGACGCGGCAGCGGCTGCCGGCGGCGTCGACCTGCACGTGCGCGACCGCGGCGCCGGCGTGCCCGATTTCGCGCAGGGCCGCGTATTCGAGCGCTTCTATTCGCTGCCGCGCCCCGACGGATCGAGCCGCAGCAGCGGGCTCGGGCTGAGCTTCGTCGCCGAGGTGGCCGACCTGCACGGCGGCCGCGCGCGGCTCTCCAATCGCGATGGCGGCGGCGCGGAAGCCGTCGTCGAACTGCGCGCCTGACACTTCATACCCGCTTCACCGATCCGCCATCGCCCGCGCACGACGCGCGCGGACGCTGCACCTCCCCCATCAGGCGGACGGACATGCGGATCGGATTGAAGATGGCGATGGTGCTGGCACTCACGCTGGCGATCCTGGTGCCGCTGGCATTGGTGCGCGGCGTCATCGAGGAACGGCAGCGCTACCGCGAACAGGCGGTGGCGGACGTCGAGCGTTCCTACGCGGGCCCGCAGGTGCTGGCCGGGCCTGTGCTCACGGTGCCGTATACGGAAACGGTTGACGTGGAGCAGGCCGATCGCACCGGTGTGCTGGTGAAGGTGCGCAAGCGCCAGCGCGGCCAGTGGATATTCTTTCCCGCGCGGCTCGATGTCAGCGGGCCGCTCGCGCCCACCACGCGCCGGCGGGGCATCCACGAGGTGCATCTGTATGCGTGGACCGGCGACGTGCGCGCCGATTTCGATGTCGTGATTCCCGACGACGCGCCGCCCGGCGCGGAGCGCGTGATCGGCGAGCCCTGGCTGGGCTGGTCGATCGCCGACGTGCGCGGCATCCGCGGCGCGCCGCGGCTGGTGGTGGACGGGCGCGAGATCGAGCTGCGCGAAGGGCAGGGCGCGCGCGAGGGCAGCGGCCTGCACGTGCGCCTCGCCGCGCCACAGGCGGGACAGGCGCTGCGCGCGTCGACGCGGCTCGCGATCGAACTCGGCGGCTCGGAATCACTGGCGATCGTGCCGCTGGGCAAGCGCGTTCGCGTCGCGCTGTCCTCGCACTGGCCGCATCCGAGTTTCCAGGGCATCTCGCCGTGGAAGAGCGAGGTGTCCGACCGCGGATTCCAGGCCGAATGGCGGCTGTCGTCGGTCGCGACCGACGTGCAGCGCCAGTACCTCGCCGGCGCCGGCGCGCAGCCGTTGACGATGGCGCATGGTGCGCGGGTCCAGACTGCGCGCGGCGGTGGGCTCGATGCGCTGGGCGTCGTGCTCGCCGATCCCGTGGACGCCTACACGCAGGCCGATCGCGCGGCGAAATACGGCTTGCTGTTCGTGCTGCTCACCTTCGTCGGCTTCTTCATGTTCGAGGTGATCCGGGCGCTGCCGATCCATCCCGTCCAGTACGCGCTGGTCGGGCTCGCGCTTGCGATCTTCTTCCTGCTGCTGGTCAGCCTCAGCGAGCACCTGCGTTTCGGCGTCGCCTACCTGATCGCCAGCGTGGCCTGCATCGGCCTGATCGGGTTCTACGTGAGCGCCGTGCTGCGCAGCGCGCTGCGGGGCTTGGGCTTCGCCGCGATGCTGGCGCTGCTGTATGCGGCCCTGTACGGGCTGCTCGTCTCCGAGGACAACGCGCTCGTGCTCGGCGCCGGCCTGCTGTTCGTCGTGCTCGCCGCGATCATGACCGTCACCCGCAGGCTCGACTGGTACCGCGCCGGCGCGCAGTTCCACGGCCGCTCTGGCTGATGCGCCGCGCCGGGGCCACGGCCCCGGCCGGCCTACCGGGCTTCGATGGTCAGCTCGATCCCCAGTGCCTTCTGGTAGGCGGGCTCACCGCCGAGGTCCGACTTCAGCAGTGGGCGCGCCGCGTACCAGCGCTCGCAGAGCATCAGCCCCAGCCGGTCGTCGCGCGCCTGCGCGACCAGCTGCGGCACCGGCTCGCCGCCATGGCCGCGATGCAGCAGCACCGAGAGGCGCAGCAGCGCGGTCAGGCGACGGACCGAAGGCAGCAGGCGCTCGGGCAGCGCATCGAAGGCCGATTTCGGAATGCGGCGGCGGTGCGCACGCACCAGCGCGGCGAGGAATCGCTGCTGCTGCTGCGAGAAGCCTTCGATGTCCGAATGCTCGATCACGTAGGCGCCGTGCACGTGGTACTGGCTGTGCGCGATGGCGAGGCCGAGCTCGTGCAGGCGCGCGGCGCGCGTGAGCATCATCCGGTCGTCGGCATCGAGCGACCAGCGCTCCGCGACCTGGTCGAACAGCCGCAACGCGGTTTCCTCGACGCGCGCGGCCTGCGCGCGGTCGATGCCGTAGCGCTCGGTGAGCGCGGTGACGGAGCCTTCGCGCGGATCACCCAGCCCGCCCCGGCCGAGCATGTCGTAGAGCACGCCCTCGCGCATCGCGGCCTTGCTCACCGCCATGCGCGTCAGGCCGAGCGCATCGAACGCGGCCTCCATCACCAGCAGCCCACCGGCGATGATCGGCCTGCGCTCGGCGGAGAGCCCCGGCAGATCGATGTCGGCGATGCGCTCGGCCTGCAGCAGGCGATCGCGCACCTGCGGCAACGCGTCCGCGATGATCGCGCCCTTGGTGAGCTTCATCGCCGCGCAGATCTCGCCGATCGCCTTCGCCGTGCCGGACGACCCCAGTGCCTCGTCCCAGCCCAGCGAACGGTAGGTGCCCGCGAACTGCTGGAACTCGGCGCTGACCTCGGCCACGGCGTTCCTCCAGCGCCGGCGGCCGAGCTCGCCGTCGGCGAAGAAACGCCGCGTGGTGGCGATGGCGCCCACCTGCACGCTTTCGCGCTCGATGGCCTCGAACCCGCTGCCGATGATGAATTCCGTCGAGCCGCCGCCAACGTCGATCACCAGCCGCAGCTGCCCCGGCTTGGGCGGCTGCTCATGCGACACGCCGAGGTAGATCAGGCGCGCTTCCTCGCGGCCGGAGACCACTTCGATCGCATGACCGAGCGCACTCTCGGCCGGCATCAGGAAGCTCTGCGGCACCGCCAGCCGACGCACCGTATTCGTGGCGATGGCGCGCGCATGCTGCGGCGGGATGTCGCGCAGGCGCTGGCCGAAGCGGGCCAGGCATTCGAGCGCGCGATCGCGCACGCGCGGCTCCAGCCCGCCCTTCGCGTCGAGGCCTTCGGCCAGGCGCACCGTCTCCTTGATGCGGTCGACGACGCGCAGCTGCCCGAGCACGTAGCTGGCCACCACCATGTGGAAACTGTTGGAGCCGATGTCGACCGCGGCGAGCAGGTCGCCGTCCTTCAACGGCAACCGCGCGGCATGCAGAATCCCGTTCATCCGCAGATCCCGGCCAGCAGGCGCATCTGCGCGGAGTGCGGCGCCTCGCCGTCCGTGGGCCGAAGGCGCGCGTAGGTGCCGTCGGCGTCGAGTTCCCAGGCGTTGCAGTTGTCGGCCAGGTAGTTGTCCAGCGCCTCGCTCCTGATGCGGCGCGCCACGCGTGGATCGAGGATCACGAAGCCCGTTTCCACGCGCCGCAGCAGGTTGCGCTCGAGCCAGTCGGCGCTGCCGCACAGCAACTCGGGCTCGCCGCCGTTCTCGAACCAGTAGACGCGCGAATGCTCGAGGAATCGCCCCACGATCGATCGCACGCGGATGTTCTCCGACACGCCCGGCACGCCCGGCCGCAGCGAGCAGGCGCCGCGCACGATGAGGTCGATCTTCACTCCCGCCTGCGATGCGCGGTAGAGGGCGCGGATCACCTGCGGTTCGTTGAGCGCGTTCATCTTGACCACGATGCCGGCCGGCAGGCCCGCCTTCGCATTGCGCGCCTCGCGCTCGATGCGCATCAGCATCCCGCTGTGCAGGGTGAACGGCGCCTGCAGCATGCGTTTGAGTTCCAGCGAAGGCGCCAGGCCGGAGATCTGCTGGAAGATCAGGTGCACGTCGTGGCCGATGTCCGCGTCGGCGGTGATCAGGCCGATGTCGGTATACGCACGCGCCGTGCCCGAGTGGTAGTTGCCGGTGCCCAGGTGCGCGTAACGCCGCAGCACGCGGCCCTCGCGCCGCACGATCAGCAGCATCTTCGCGTGGGTCTTGTAGCCGACCACGCCGTAGACCACCTGCACGCCCGCCGTCTGCAGGCGATCGGCGAGGCCGAGGTTGGCCTCCTCGTCGAAGCGCGCGCGCAGCTCGACCACCACGGTGACGTCCTTGCCGTTGCGCGCCGCCTGGATCAGATGCTCGACGATCGGCGAGTCCTTTCCGGCGCGGTAGAGCGTCTGCTTGATCGCCAGTACGTGCGGGTCTTCGGCCGCCTGCCGCAGCAGCTCGAGCACCGGCGAGAACGAGTCGAACGGGTGGTGCAGCACGATGTCGTGCGCGGCCGCGGTGTCGAATATCGATTCGACGCCCGCCGGAATGCGCGGCGTGAACGGCGGGAACTTGAGGTCGGGCCGCTTCACGAGGTCGTAGACCTGCGTCACGCGATTGAGGTTGACCGGGCCGTTGATGCGATAGACCGCGCTCTGCGGCAGGTCGAAGTTCTCCAGCAGCAGCCCGACGATGTCGGGCGGGCACTGCTCGGCGATCTCCAGCCGCACCGCGCGCATGTAGCCGCGGCCGAGTAGCTCGTCCTTCAGCGCGAGCGCGAGGTTCTCCACCTCTTCCTCGTCGACCAGCAGTTCGGAATTTCGCGTGACCCGGAACTGGTACGCGCCTTTGACCTCCATGCCCGGGAACAGCTCGTCCACGAATGCCGACAGCACCGCGGAAAGAAACACGAAATCGGTGGGCCCGCCCGACACCGCCTCGGGCAGCTGGATGATGCGCGGCAGCGAGCGCGGCGCCCGCACGATGGCGAGATGGCCCGCGCGGCCGAAGGCGTCGCGGCCTTCCAGCACGACGACGATGTTCAGCGACTTGTTGAGGATCTTCGGGAACGGATGCGCCGGGTCGAGGCCCAGCGGCGACAGCACCGGCAGGATCTCGTCGCGGAAATAGCCGCGCAGCCATTCGGTCTGCTCCGGCGTCCACGCATCGCGGTGCATCACGCGCACGCCGGCCGACGACAGCGCCGGCCGCAGCACGTCGTTCCAGCATTCGTACTGCTGCGCGACCAGGTCGGCCGCGCGGTCGTGGATGCGCGCCAGCGTCGCGCTGGGCACCAGCCCATCGGGGCCTGCCGCCAGGCCGAGTTCCTGCGCGTGCTGCAACGTGCCGGCGCGGATCTCGAAGAACTCGTCGAGGTTCGTGCAGCTGATGCACAGATACCGCAGGCGTTCGAGCAGCGGGACGGCCTCGTCCTGCGCCTGCGCGAGCACGCGGAAGTTGAAATCGAGCTGCGAAAGCTCGCGGTTGAAGTAGAGCGCGGGGTCGCGCAGCAGGTCGTCGTCGACCTCGGACGGATTCATGCGATCTGCTCCACGGCCTGGCGGACGCGCACGCGCGCCGCGGCGAAATGACAGGAGAACGTGCTGCCCACGCCGACTTCGCTGGCGACGTC
>CAZNRZ010000016.1:17665-25231 GCA_964575535.1 uncultured Lysobacter sp.
CTGTGCAGCTCGGGCGGCGAGCCGTAGAGGTCGACCCCGGCCGTGTCCTCGACGCGGATGTCGTGTCGCCCTTGGCTCAGGGCCAGCGCCTCGCGGCGCAGTGCGGCGAGCATGCCGACCATCGGCACGACTTCCTCCGACGGCAGCGCATCGCGCGATTCCAGCCGCGAAAGCAGCAGCAGGTCTTCGACCAGCTGCGTCATCCGCTGCGACTGCCGCTGCATCTCCGCGACCATCGGCGCCCATTCGGGCTGGTCGGCCGGGTCCAGCAGGTCGAGGTAGCCGTGCAGCACGGTCAGCGGCGTGCGCAATTCGTGCGAGACGTTGGCGACGAAGTCGCGGCGCATCTTTTCCAGCGCGAGCAGGCGCGTCACGTCGCGCGCCACCAGCAGCCAGAGATCGTCGGAGTAGGGCAGCAGGCGCAGGCTCAGCGTGGTCGATGCCTGCAGCGGCGATGCGACTTCCAGCGGCTCCGCATTGCGACCCTGCGCCAGCCAGTGCGCCATCGGCAACGGGTGCAGGCGGTCGACGACCGGCGCGCCGAGGTCGCGCGGATAGCGCAGCCCCAGCAGCGTGGTGCCGGCCTCGTTGAACCAGAGCACGCGCTGGCTGAGGCGGTCGACGACGATGATCGCGTCGGGCAGTGCGGTGGCCGCGGCGCGATACGCACGCAACATGTCGACGAGGCGGCGCTTGCGGCGGCGTGCGCTGGCCTGCCGGCGGTGCAGCAGGCGGTCGGCCTCGGCCCACGCGCCGTCGGCGTCGCCCGCGACCAGCCGGCGTTGGGAGCGCAGGCGCAGCAGCAGGCGTCGCAGGTTCCACACCTGCCAGGCCAGTCCAGCGATGGCGGCGATGGCCAGCCCGGCCCAAGCCGACCCCGCAACCGCCCCCAGCGCGAGGCCGGCGAGCAGCAGCAGGCCGAGATGGCCGAGCGTGCGCATCCAGGCGCGTTCGGAAACGAGGGGCATGCGCGCAGTGTAGGTCGGCGGCCGTGGCGGCTGCGAGGGCGTCGCCACTCAGATTTCGGGCGATGCGGAGAACCGGTAGCCCGCGCCGCGCACGGTCTGCACCATGCCGTCGAGCGCATGCGGTTCCAGCGTCTTGCGCAGCCGGCGGATGTGCACGTCGATGGTGCGTTCTTCCACGTAGACGCTGCCGCCCCAGACGTGGTCCAGCAGCTGCGCGCGCGAGTAGACGCGGTCGGGGTGCGTCATGAAGAAATGCAGCAGGCGGTATTCCGTGGGGCCGATCTGCACGGGCTGCTCGCCCGTCCCGGCGCGCGCGATCACGCGATGGGCGGCGCCGTCGATGCGCAGGTCGCCGATGCCGATGCTGCCGTCCTCGTCGTCCTCGCGCGCACGCCGCAGCACGGCGCGGATGCGCGCCAGCAATTCGCGGGCGGAGAAGGGCTTGACCACGTAGTCGTCGACGCCGGCCTCGAGCCCGCCCACGCGGTCGTTCTCTTCGCCGCGCGCGGTCAGCATGATGATCGGCACCTCGCGGGTGAGCGCGTCGCGCCGCCAGCGGCGGGCGAGGTCGATGCCGCTGGTGCCGGGCAGCATCCAGTCGAGCAGGATCAGGTCGGGCACGCGGTCGGCGATGGCCTCCTGCGCCTGGCGCGCGTCGCCCGCATGCACGGGCTCGAACTCGCCCTTGCGCAGCGCGAACGCGACCATGTCGCGGATGGCGGGTTCGTCCTCGACGATCAGGATGCGCTTGTGCACGCGGTCACCAGGGGCGGCAGGGCCGGACTCGGCCACTAGACTACGATTTGGTGACAGCCCGATGACAGCGGACCGGGGAGCCGGTATCGGGAATCGGCGCGCGCGCATCGCCCATGCATCACCACGATTCCCGATGCACCGGCCCTACCGCTTCAGGTCCTCGTCGCGGATTCCCTGCCGGCGCAGCTCAAGCACCATCGGCGTGATCGCCGCGATGCGCGCTTCCACGCGGACCCGCGCGTAGTAGTCCAGGTCCTCGCGCTTCTTGAGGTTGTTGAGCTGCACCAGCGCGAGTTCCGGGCGACCGCTCAGGTAGGCGGCCTCGGCATGCGCCTCGCCGGCGCGGACGGTATCGCCGGCGATCTCGCTGGCACGCGCGAACACGCGGTGGAACACGGCGTCCTCGCCCGCGCCGCCGATCAGCGGACGCAGCACCGCCTGGGCGCGGCGGCCCGCAGCCGCGGAACCACGCTCGCCCAGGACACGGGCATAGGTCAGCACCACCGGCCGGCTTTCCGGCGTCCGCCGCAGCAGCGCCTCGAAGCGTGCATCGGCCGCGGCGTGCTGGCCCGCTCGGGCCTCGGCCTCGGCCAGCGCAAGCTGGATCCACACATCGCCATCGCCGCGTTCGCCGAGCGCCTTCAGCCCGGTCAGCGCCTGCGCCGCGCGTCCGGCCTGCAGCTGCGCGATCGCCAGCCCGTACTGCTCGGCTTCGGTCAGCGCGCGGGCGCGACGGAAGCCCTCGTATTCGCGGATCGCGTCGACAGGCGTCGGCGCGCTCAGTACCCGCAGGCGCTCGCGCGCGAACCCGAACACGCCGGTAGGACCATTGCTCAGCCCGCTGCCGACCATCAGCCCGCCCGGTAGCAGCGGGTTGTCGCTGCGGTGGCCCTGTCCGAACGCAGGCGCGCGCGATCCCATGCGCTCGGCGCGCTCCTTGGCCTCGGTGATGCGCGTGGTGGTGACCGGGTGCGTGCGCAGGTAGTCCGGCGTCTCGCCGTAGAGGCTGGCGGCGTTGGTGCGCGAGCGCGCATGCATCTTGGCGAAGAAATCGGCCATGCCGGTCGGGTCGAAGCCGCTGCGGGCGAGCGCCTGGATGCCCACGCGGTCGGCCTCCGACTCGTTGGCGCGCGTGTAGTCGATCTGGCGCTGCTGGGCGAGGCCCATGGCCGTCACCATCGCGGCCTGCGCTGCGTCGTCCGACGAATTGCCGCCCGACGACTGCGCCACCGCGATCGCGCCCAGCATCGCGAGCAGGATCGGGAGCTGGTCGCGTTGCGCGCGCTCCACGCCGCGCAGCACGTGCTCCTGGGTGACGTGCGCCACCTCGTGTGCCAGCACGCCCGCCACTTCGTCCTCGCGCTCGGCGGCCAGCACCAGGCCGGAGTTCATGCCGACATAGCCCCCCAGCGTCGCGAAGGCGTTGATCTCGCGCTGGCGCAGCATGAAGAAGGTGTAGCCGCGCCGCGGGTCGTCGCTCGCGCCGGCCACGCGCTGACCCAGCGTCCCGAGCCAGCTGTCGATCAGCGGATCGTCGACCAGGTAGTCGTAATGGCGCAGCTGCGCCAGCAGCATCGCGCCGTACTGTGCCTCCTTCGCCGGCGTGATGAGTTCGCCTGCGGACGAGCCGATGTCGGGCAGGCGGTTGTTCTGAGCGAGCGCGGGCGCGCCGGCGGCGAGCGCGATGACAGCGGCGATGAGCGTGGTACGGAGCACGGCAGGACCTCGATGATCGGCCGCATGCGGCCCGGCGAGCATGACGCGGTGGTCGGCGGCAGGCGTGAACCGCCGGTTAAGTTGTCTTGGACCGCCGCGTTGCCGATGCGTTCCGGATCCGGGGTGGAAATGACCGGTGAGCGTCGCCATAGTCCCGGATTCACCGCCGGAGATCCCTCTTGACCACCCCTGCGAACATCGTGATCTACACCACCGCGGTCTGCCCCTACTGCGTGGCGGCGAAGAACTTCCTGCAGAGCAAGGGCCAGACCTGGTCGGAAGTGCGGGTCGATCTCGATGCCGACGAGCGCCGCAGGATGACCGCCGCGACCGGCCGCACCAGCGTGCCCCAGATCTTCATCAACGACACCCACGTCGGCGGCTACGACGACATGATCGCGCTGCATCGCAAGGGCGGGCTGGAACCCCTGCTCGCAGGTGGCGAAGACCCGCGCTGAAGCGCACTGCCGCCTGTGGATCCGACTGCCCGCGACGGAAGCAGGGCAGGCGTTCCGAAGCGTCGCTGCAGCGCCACCGCAGGCCGCGTCCAACCTGAAGGAAAAGCATTCGTGACCGACACGCCGAACGATCGCATCGCCGAGTTCACCGCCTTCCGCAAGCGCATGAACGAGCGCATCCTGGCCGAGCCGAACCAGGTGGTGCGGCGCTTCTTCGCGCTCGACACCCAGACCTACCAGGCCGGCGCCCTCGACGTGAAGACCAAGGAGCTGCTGGGCTTGGTCGCCTCCATGGTGCTGCGCTGCGACGACTGCATCAGCTACCACGTCGCCCAGTGCAAGGAGGCCGGCGTCAACCGCGCCGAGATGTTCGAGGCCTTCTCGGTCGGGCTCGTGGTCGGCGGTTCGATCGTGATCCCGCACATGCGGCGGGCCGTGGATTTCCTCGATCGCCTGGAAGCCGGCGAAGCGGCCGCACCGGCCGGCCACGACCACGGCTGAGCCGCCACCCGCGGGGTGTTTGACCTGCATCAAGGGGCGGGGCCGGCGCCTTCCGGCATAATGCGCGGCTGTTCATTCGGCGCCGTACGGTCCCCGCGGCGCCCTCCAGTCGGAAATTTCCCATGACGCAAACCATCACGGTCATCCGCGGCGACGGCATCGGCCCGGAAATCATGGACGCCACGCTCCATGTCCTCGATTCGATGGGCCTGGGCCTGTCCTACGAGTTCGCCGACGCCGGCCTCGCGGCGTTCGAGAAGCAGGGCGAGCTGCTGCCTGCCGCCACGATGGAGTCGATCCGGCGCAACCGCGTCGCGCTCAAGAGCCCGCTGACCACGCCGGTCGGCGAGGGCTTCTCGTCGATCAACGTCGAACTGCGCAAGCGCTTCGACCTCTACGCCAACGTGCGTCCGGCCACGTCGTTCCCGAACACGAAGTCGCGCTTCGCCGATGGCGTCGACCTGATCACCGTGCGCGAGAACACCGAAGGCGCGTACAGCGCCGAAGGCCAGCAGGTGTCGGAGGACGGCGAAACCGCGACCTCGATCACCAGGACCACGCGTCGCGGCTCCGAGCGCATCGTGCGCTACGCCTTCGACCTGGCGCGCCGCACCGGCCGGAGGAAGGTGACGGTGGTCCACAAGGCGAACATCCTGAAGTCGACTTCCGGCCTCTTCCTCAAGACCGCCCGTGCAGTCGCGCAGGAATATCCCGATATCGAATGCAACGAGATGATCGTGGACAACTGCTGCATGCAGCTGGTCATGAAGCCCGAGCAGTTCGACGTCATCGTGACCACGAACCTCTTCGGCGACATCATCTCCGACCTCTGCGCCGGCCTCGTCGGCGGCCTGGGCCTGGCGCCCGGCGCGAACATCGGCACCGACGCGGCGATCTTCGAGGCCGTGCACGGCACCGCGCCCGACATCGCGGGGCAGGGCAAGGCCAATCCGTGCGCGCTGCTGCTGGGCGCCGCGCAGATGCTCGACCACCTCGGCAAGTGCGAGGAAGCCGAGCGCCTGCGCAAGGCCATCGTGCAGACGCTGGAAGAGAAGGATTCGCTGACGCCGGATCTGGGCGGCAGCGGCAATACGATGAGCTTCGCGCAGGCGATCGCGCGTCGCATCTGAGTCGAGGTCCGCGCATGAAAAAGGCCGCCTCCGGGCGGCCTTTTTTTCGTTGCGCCGCAGGCGTCAGTCGCGCGACTGCAGCTTCGACAGCAGCCGCAGGATCTCGATGTACAGCCAGACCAGCGTCACCAGCAGGCCGAAGGCCGCGTACCACTCCATGTACTTCGGCGCGCCCGCGTCCACGCCCTGCTCGATGAAGTCGAAGTCCATCACCAGGTTCAGCGCCGCGATCACCACCACGAACACAGAGAACAGGATGCCGACCGTGCTGCTCTCGTGGATGAAGCCCATGCCCTCGAAACCGAACAGGCGCATGCCGATGTTCACCAGGTACAGCAACGCGATGCCGCCAGTGGCGGCGAACACGCCGAGCTTGAAGTTCTCGGTGGCCCGGATCAGCCCGCTGCGGTAAGCCAGCAGCAGTGCGCCCAGCGTGCCGAAGGTCAGCGCTGTGGCCTGCATCACGATGCCCGGAAACCGCGCCTCGAACGTCGCCGAGATCGCGCCGATGAACAGGCCTTCCAGCGCGGCATACAGCGGGGCCGTCACCGGCGCCCAGGTCTTCTTGAATACCGTCACCAGCGCGACGACCAAGCCGCCGATGGCGCCCGCCAGCGCCAGCCCGCCCACTGCCGCGGACCCGGGATTGGCGAAGTAGAGGCTCCATGGATAGAGCGCGGTGGCCAGCGTGAGCACCAGCAGGAAGGCCGTCTTGTTGACCGTGCCGTTCAGCGTCATCGCGCCGCTGGAGCGCTGGACGACGGAGCCCGTGCCGAGGTCGAGGAAGGTCGAGTCCTTCAGGGCGGGATTGCCGCTTCGCATGGAAAACCCCTGGAGCATGGAAGAAGCGCTCAGGATAGCGGAGCCGTTCCGCGTCGCGCGCGTTGACAGGGGCGGGGCGGCAGCCGAGAATGCCCGGCCTTTCGCAGCATTGGCGCGACGGAAGTCACCGGCCGGGGCATAGCGCAGTCTGGTAGCGCATCTGGTTTGGGACCAGAGGGTCGGGGGTTCGAATCCCTCTGCCCCGACCACTCGGCTGGCGGTTCGGCTTGGGACACGCGCCCGTAGCTCAACCGGATAGAGCACCGGCCTTCTAAGCCGGTGGTTGCAGGTTCGATTCCTGCCGGGCGCGCCGCGCGAGGTTGGTGTGCAAGCGCCAGCGGATGGACAACGCGCCACTGCGCGTTGCGAGATACGAAATCCGGTGTGCTGTTGCTTCTGGACAGCCTGCCAAAAAGCTTTACGGTGGCTGTAGCTCAGCTGGTTAGAGTACTGGATTGTGATTCCAGATGTCGGGGGTTCGAGTCCCCTCAGCCACCCCATTTCGCCGTCGTATGTGTTGTCACACGGACGATAGCTGTTACACTTCGCAGTACGGGCCGTTAGCTCAGTTGGTAGAGCAGTTGACTCTTAATCAATAGGTCCAAGGTTCGAATCCTTGACGGCCCACCAATTCGAAAGCACCCGGCTTGCCGGGTGCTTTTTTGTTGGATGTTCGCCGACGGCGGCACGCGAAAGTGGCGGAACTGGTAGACGCACTGGATTTAGGTTCCAGCGCCGCAAGGCGTGCGGGTTCGAGTCCCGCCTTTCGCACCACGCCAGGTTGATAAAGGGCGACAGCGCAAGAACAACGCGTCGTCACGCGTTGCGTCACCCGCTTGTGAGCTGTTCGACAGCCGGTTATGCCGCCCGAAGCCTTGAGCGCGCCGCGACGCTGCGACACCCGCTTGCGAGCTGTTCGGCAACCGGCCGCCGCCCGAAGCCGCGAACGCGTCCTCACACGCTCCGTCACCCGCTGGCCAGCCTCCCGGACTTCACGCTGCCCGTCTTCGCGATCGTGACGCGCGGGCGGCCACGTCCGCGCCCGCGGTCGACGCGCCAGGCCGCCAAGGGATCCGCGTGGTCGGCCGCCGCGGTGGCCCGTGCCATCCGACCCGTAGCTCGACCGCCCGCGCGGTCTCCCACCGCCTCTTCCGACATCCCCGGCCCCAACTGGCGCCCCCTCGCCGTATCCGCCAAACTATCCCGTTCCTTACA
>CAZNRZ010000017.1:0-18066 GCA_964575535.1 uncultured Lysobacter sp.
GCGCCGACCAGATCCAGTGCGCGGAAGGCAGCGGCGACATCGACTTCCTGCAGCCCATCGTGGCCGACGCCGAAGCCGGCTTCGGCGGCGTGCTCAACGCCTTCGAGCTGATGAAGGCGATGATCGAGGCCGGCGCCGCGGGCGTGCATTTCGAGGACCAGCTCGCCTCCGTCAAGAAGTGCGGCCACATGGGCGGCAAGGTGCTGGTGCCGACGCGCGAGGCGGTGGAAAAGCTCGTCGCCGCGCGCCTGGCTGCCGACGTCATGGGCGTGCCGACGCTGATCGTCGCGCGCACCGACGCCGAGGCCGCCGATCTCATCACCTCGGACGTCGACGACAACGACAAGCCCTTCTGCACCGGCGAACGCACCGTCGAAGGCTTCTACAAGACGCACAAGGGCCTCGACCAGGCGATCTCGCGCGGCCTCGCCTACGCGCCGTACGCCGACCTCGTCTGGTGCGAGACCGGCAAGCCCGACCTCGAGTTCGCGCGCAAGTTCGCCGAGGCGATCCACGCCAAGTACCCGGGCAAGCTGCTCGCCTACAACTGCTCGCCCAGCTTCAACTGGAAGAAGAACCTCGACGACGCGACGATCGCGAAGTTCCAGAAGGAGATCGCGACCTACGGCTACAGGTTCCAGTTCATCACGCTCGCCGGCTTCCACGCGCTCAACTACGGCATGTTCGACCTCGCCTACGGCTACGCGCGCCGGCAGATGAGCGCCTTCGTCGAGCTGCAGGAGCGTGAATTCGCTGCCGCCGATCGCGGCTTCACCGCGGTCAAGCACCAGCGCGAGGTCGGCACCGGCTACTTCGATGCGGTCACCCAGACGATCCAGGGCGGGCAGTCGTCGACCGTCGCGCTCAAGGGCTCGACGGAAGAGGAACAGTTCGAGAAGGCCGCCTGAGGCCCGCTGCCCGCGGTTCTTGACGCTGCGTCCGGACGGGCGCAGCGTTCGGAGGCCGCGGTCGGACGGCGCCATCACGAGACAGGGCTATGCGTACTCCGGTTCTTTGCCTGCTGCTGGCCATGGCGACGGCCGCCATCGCCCAGCCCGGCGACAAGCTCACCCAGATCCGCGAGCAGCAGAAGGTGCTCACCGAGGAGGTCGATGCCGGCATCCTCAAGCTCAAGCCGCGCGAGGCCGCGCTGCTGCGCAAGGACCAGGCGCGCGTCGGCGCGTTGATCGACGGCCGCGCCACGCTCGACGATCTGAACATCGACGAGCGCGTACAGCTCGACAACGCGCTCGAGCGCATCAATGCGCTGGTCGTCGCCACCCGCCAGGCCGGCGAGAACCGCGACGAATGCCGCGTCGAGCGTCCGACCGGTTCGAAGCTGAAGAAGCTCGACTGCATGAGCGCAGGCGACCGGCAGAACCACCGCGACGGCGCGCGCGCGTACATGGAGAAGCCGCGCGTCTGCGGCGGGCCGAACTGCGGCCAGTAGTCAGGCGATGGCGCGGCTGGGCTCGCGATCGATGAGCCGGTAGCCGATCGCCTCGGCCACGTGCGCGCGGCCGATGGCGGCTTCGCCGGCGAGATCGGCGATGGTGCGCGCCACGCGCAGGATGCGCGTCATCGAGCGCGCCGAGAGCTGCAGGCGCTCGACCGCGTGCTCCAGCAGGTCCTGATCGGCCGGCGCGAGCCGGCAGCTCCCGGCCAGCGCCGCGGGCCCGACCCGCGCATTCACCTCGCCCGCGCGCTGCTGCTGGCGCCCGCGCGCGGCGAGCACGCGTTCGCGCACCGCCGCGGTGGGCTCGCCGGCGGGCGCGTCGGGTCGCATCTGGCTCGGCGGCAGGCGGGGCACGTGCACGTGCAGGTCGATGCGGTCGAGCAGCGGGCCGGAGATGCGGCCGCGATAGCGTCGGACGGCGTCCTCGCTGCAGCGGCACCGCCCCGACGCGTCGCCCGCCCAGCCGCAGGGGCAGGGGTTCATCGCCGCCACCAGCTGGAAGCGCGCCGGGAATTCCGCGCTGCGTGCCGCGCGCGAGATGGTGACCACGCCCGACTCCAGCGGCTCGCGCAGCACCTCCAGCGCGCGACGGTCCCATTCGGGCAGTTCGTCCAGGAACAGCACGCCGTGGTGGGCCAGCGAGACCTCGCCCGGCCGCGGTTCGCCGCCACCGCCGATCAGCGCCACCGCGCTGGCGGTGTGGTGCGGGGATCGATAGGCCCGCTGGCGCCAGCGCGCCGGGTCCAGCCCGCGTCCGCTCACCGAGGCGATGGCCGCGGCTTCGAGGGCCTCGGCATCGCCGGCTTCGGGCAGCAGCCCGGGCAGGCGCGAGGCCAGCAGCGTCTTGCCGCAGCCGGGCGGGCCGACGAGCAGCAGATGGTGACCCCCGGCCGCGGCGATCTCCAGCGCGCGCCGCGCCTGCAACTGCCCGCGCACGTCGGCCAGGTCCGGGCCGGACAGACCCTCGACGGTCGGCGCCGGTGCCTGCGCGGCCGGCAGCGCCTCGCGTCCTGACAGCATCGCGCAGACCTGCAGCAACGTGCGCGCGGTGCAGGCGTCGGCGGCTGGCGCCAGCGCGGCCTCGGCGCCGTTGCCGTGCGGCACCACCAGCCGGCGCCCGGCCTCGCCGGCAGCCAGCGCCGCAGGCAGCACGCCGTCGACCTCGCGCAGCTCGCCGGTGAGCGCGAGCTCGCCGATGAACTCGTGCCGCGCCAGTGCGTCCAGCGGGATCTGCCCGCTGGCGGCGAGGATGCCCAGCGCGATGGGGAGGTCGAAACGCCCGCCGTCCTTTGGAAGGTCAGCGGGCGCGAGGTTCACGGTGATGCGCCTTTGCGGGAACTCGAACTGCGCGCAGGCGATGGCCGCGCGCACGCGATCCTTGGCCTCGCGCACCGCAGCCTCGGGCAGGCCGACGATGCCCATCGACGGCAGCCCGCCGCCCAGATGCACTTCCACGCGGACTTCCGGCGCACGGATGCCCGATCGCGCACGGCTGTGCACGATGGCGAGGTTCATGGCGGCGGCCTCAGTGGCGCGGAGGCAGCGAAGTGTCGAGCTCGCCTTCCAGCTCGTGCACCGTGCGCTCGAGCTGCTCGAGCTTCTCGCGCGTGCGCAGCAGCACCGCGCGCTGCACCTCGAACTCCTCGCGCGTCACCAGGTCCAGCCGCGACAGGCCGGACTGCAGCACGGCACGGAAGTTCTGCTGCAGCTCGTTGCGCAGCTCCTGCGCCGATTCGCCGCGCAGGCCGGGCGGCACGAGCGAGCTGAGGCGGCGGGCGAGGTCGTCGAGTTGGTCGAGGTCGATCATGCGAATGTCTCCAGCGGTGCGCACAGCCTGCGCTCCGCGACGGTGCCGGGCCGTCGGCCGCCGCCGCGCGGGGCCGTCGGAAAACTCCGTCGGGACGCGCACTTTACTCCGCGCCGCGCGTCGCCGGCCCACGGTGCGGACGGTATGCTGCGGCGACAGGAGGAGGCGCCCGATGAAGATGGTCATGGCGGTGGTCAAGCCGTTCAAGCTCGACGACGTGCGCGAGGCGCTGGCCGACGTCGGCGTCGCCGGCATCACCGCGACGGAAGTGAAGGGCTTCGGCCGCCAGAAGGGCCATACCGAGCTCTATCGCGGCGCCGAGTACGTGGTCGACTTCCTGCCCAAGATCAAGCTGGAAGTGGCGGTGGCCGACGACCAGCTCGACGCGGTGGTCGAGGCGATCATGAAGGCCGCGGGCACCGGCCGGATCGGCGACGGCAAGATCTTCGTCTGGGACCTCGAGCGCGTGGTGCGCATCCGCACCGGCGAGCTGGACGCCGACGCGCTCTAGGGCCTGCTGAACGCTGCCGGCATGGATCCTGCGGGTGAGGCTGAGGCCGCTCCACGCAGTCAGTGTGGCTCGACCTCGCACTCGGCGGCGCATCGCCCCGCAGAACTGCCTGAAACAGCCGTAGACCTCACACGACGGTTAACACGCCCTAGTCCGCCGTCTGCAGCGTGTTGCGCCCGCCCACCTTCGCGCGCAGCAGGGCCGCGTCGGCGCGGCGCAGCACGTCGCGCAGGTCGGCGTCGTCGGCGCGCACCTGCGCCAGGCCCAGGCTCGCGGTCACCCGCAGCTCCGGCGCGACCTCGCCCCAGCGCAGCGCCTCGACGTTCGCGCGCAGGCGCTCGCCGACCTGCACCGCGGCGTCGAGCGCGGTATCGGGCAGCACCACCAGGAACTCCTCGCCGCCGGTGCGCCCGAGTGCGTCGTTCTGGCGCAGCGCCTGCTGGCAGGCGGCGGCCACGCCGACAAGCACCTCGTCGCCAGCGAGGTGGCCGAAGGTGTCGTTGATGCGCTTGAAGTAGTCGATGTCCAGGGCGATCAGGCTCAGCGGCTGCCCGCCGGCCCGGGCCTGCGCGAGCGCCTCGGCGGCGACCAGTTCGATGCGGCGCCGGTTGGCGACGCCGGTGAGCTCATCGGTGAGCGCCAGTACGCGCAGGCGGCGCATGCGGCCGATCTGGCGGATCGCGAAGGCCGACAGCAGCGTCAGCAGGAGGCCGCCGAGCACAATCGCGCTCAGCTGCCAGCGGCGCGCGGCCAGAAGCGCGTCGAGCTGCTGCTCGCGGATGACCTTCTCGCGTCGCAGCTGGCGGTTCTCGAGCTCGCGCTGCTGCGCCTCGTACTGCTGGCGCAGCATCAGCGTGCGCTGGCCGGTGCGCGCGTCGGCGAGCTTCTCGCGCAGCTCGACGTACCGCCTGAAGTCGGCCAGCGCCGCCGCGTGCCGGCCCATGCGCTCGTGCACTTCCGCGCGCTCGGGATAGAGCATGGCCAGGTAGCGCTCGTTGCGTTCGCTGGCGAAGGCGCGCTCGGCGCGTGCGAAGGCCGCGAGCGCGGCGGTGTCTTCGCCCAGGCCGCCGCGTGCCTGGCCTTCGAGCAGCGCGAGCATGCCCTCGTTGGAGGTGTCGTTGATCGAGGCGAAATCCGCGCGTGCGCGCTCGAGCGCGGCCAGCGCGGCGGTGTATTCGCCTTTCGCGATGCGCGCCGATGCGATGCCGAGGTCGGCGGCGCCGGAGTCGCCCGGCCCCAGCCGTTGCCGCGCGACCTTCAGCGCTTCGTCATAGGCGGCCAGCGCGCGGTCGATGTCCTGCATGTCTTCGTGCAGATAGCCCAGCTGCAGCCACTGAACGAGCACGGCGGGCCAGTCGCGCTGGCGCAGCGCGATCTCGCGACCCTGTTCGAGATAGCGACGGGCGCGGTCGTATTCGCCCATGCGCCGGTAGGCGATGCCGATGTTCTGCAGGTTGCGCTCGGACTGCCCTCGCAGCTTCGCCGCGTCGTAGATGCGCTGTGCGGCGATGAAGTCGGCCAGCGCCAGCGCGTGTTCGCCGATGTAGGAGCGCACGTTGCCGCGCGCGACCAGGCCGTCGCCCAGCAGCAGCGGATGCTCGGCGCGTCGCGCCAGTGCGATGCCCTCGGCATAGAGGTCGATGGCCTCCCGCGGGCCACGTGCCATCTCGGCGAAGCCGGCCTGGCAGTAGACGAAGCGCGCCTGCGCTTCGACGTCGCCACGCAGCGCCGCTTCCTGCACGCCGCGGCGCGCCTGTTCGAGCGACGCGTGCGCATCTTCGGGCGGCTGGAAGCAGGCGAGCGAACGGTAGTTGAGCTCGCGCCGCGCATCGCCGGGCGGGATCAGCGCGCGCAGGCGCGCCAGATGCGCCTGTGCTTCTTCGGGCGTAGCCGGCTTGAGCTCCTCGCTGTCCAGGCGCTGGAACAGGCGATCGAATGCCGCCGTGCGGCTGTCACCCGGGCGTCGCGCCTCGGGACGCTCCTGCGCCTGCCCGCCCGTCGCGACGAGCAGGAGGCCGGCGAGCAGCAGCGGCGCGCGAGGACGGGGCATGTCGGACATGGCGGCGTGCGAAGCACCCGGCAGCTCCCCGCCGCCGGCTGCCCCGATCATACGGCCGCGGCTCAGTCGCCCAGCGCGCGGGCGACGAACGGAGGCGTGGCCAGCGCGCCGCGGTGCACGTCGGCGCTGTAGTACCTCGTGTCGAGGCCGGCGCTTCGCGCATCGTCGGCGCGGAAGTCGAAGCCGCCGGACTTGCGGGCCAGCGTGCAGCTCCACCAGCCCGTCGGATAGCAGGGCTGCGGGAACGGCAGCGTCTTGAACGTGGTGAAGCCCGCCTTGCCCATCTCCTCGCGCATCGAGCGGATGAGATCGAGCAATGCCAGCGGGGATTCGGACTGCTGCACGAGGATGCCGTCGTCCTTCAATGCGCGGAAGCAGCTCTCGTAGAAGGTCTTGTTGAACAGGCCTTCGGCCGGGCCGACCGGATCGGTGGAATCGACGATCACGATGTCGACGCTGCCGGGTTCGCAGTTGGCCATGTAGGCCACACCGTCGTCGAACAGCAGTTCGGCGCGCGGATCGCCATTGGAATCACAGAGCTCGGGGAACCACTTCTCGGCCATGCGCGTGACCTGCTCGTCGATGTCGCACTGCGTGACCGACGCGACGCCCGTGTGCTTGAGCACCTCGCGCAGCGTGCCGCAGTCACCGCCGCCGATGATCACCACACGCTTCGGGTCGGGATGGGTGAACAGCGCCGGGTGCGACATCATCTCGTGGTAGAGGAAGTTGTCGCGCGTGGTGAGCATCACCGCGCCGTCGATGAGCATCAGGTTGCCCCAGTCGGTGGTCTCGAAGATCTCGATCTTCTGGAACGGCGACTGCACCTCGTCGAGCTTGCGCGTGACGCGGTAGCCGATGGCCGAGCCGGTGTGTTCGAAGTTCTCGTACTGCCACGTGGGGGTCTGTTCGCTCATCGGGTGTCCGCATCGGGTGGGGCGCGGCGACGGCCGCGAGGCGGGCGAGTTTAGCGAACGCGGGATGAGCCGCCCGTCGTGGCCGTGCCGGGCGCCTCACCCCCGCGCCGCTAGAATGCGCGCCCGTTTCCCGATTCGGCTGCCGCGATGTCCGACTGGTCGCTCGACCTGGCCCGCAAGACCTATTCGATCCCGTACTGGTCGGAAGGCTATTTCGACGTGGATGCGCAGGGCCGCGTGAGCGTGCGGCCGAAGGGTGCGGAGGGCCCGTCGATCGCACTGGCCGAGGCGGTGGACCGCGCACTCGACGGCGGCGCGCAGCTGCCGCTTCTCGTGCGCTTCCCGCAGATCCTCGGCGACCGCCTGCGCAAGCTGCAGGACGCCTTCGCCTGGGCCATCGGCGAGACCGGCTACGGCGGCGGCTACACGGCCGTGTACCCGATCAAGGTCAACCAGCATCGCAGCGTGGCCGGCACGCTGGCCTCGCATGCGGGCGAGGGCTTCGGCCTGGAGGCCGGCAGCAAGCCCGAGCTGATGGCGGTGATGGCGCTCTCGCGCCCGGGCGGGCTGATCGTCTGCAACGGCTACAAGGACCGCGAGTACATCCGCCTCGCACTCATCGGCCGCAAGCTCGGGCTGGAGACGTTCATCGTCATCGAGAAGCCGAGCGAGCTGTCGCTGGTGATCGAGGAAGCGAAGGCGCTCGGTGTCACGCCCGGTCTCGGCGTGCGCATGCGCCTGGCGAGCCTGGGCGCCGGCAAGTGGCAGAACAGCGGCGGCGACAAGGCCAAGTTCGGCCTGTCACCGCGGCAGGTGCTGGATCTGTGGAAGCGCCTGCGCGACGCCGGCATGGGCGACACGCTGGGCCTGCTGCATTTCCACATGGGCTCGCAGATCTCCAACGTGCGCGACATCGCCGGCGGCATGCGCGAGGCGGTGCGCTACTTCATCGAGCTGAGCAAGCTCGGCGCGAAGGTGAAGTACATGGACGTCGGCGGCGGCTTGGGCATCGACTACGAAGGCACGCGCTCGCGCAGCTACTACTCGATCAACTACGGCGTGCGCCAGTACGCGCTCAACATCATCCAGCCGCTGGCCGATGCCTGCGAGCAGAACGGCCTGCCACCGCCGCGCGTGGTCACCGAATGCGGCCGCGCGATGACCGCGCACCACGCGATGCTGGTCACCAACGTCAGCGAGGTCGAGCGCGCGCCCGAAGGCCGGGTGCCCGACGTGCACGACGACGAGCCGCTGGTGATCCGCCACCTGCGCAGCATCCACGCCGAGCTGGAAACGCGCCCGGCCGTGGAGCTGTTCCACGAGGCGCAGCACTACCACGCCGAAGGCCTCGCCGCGTTCGCGCTCGGCCAGCTCGATCTCGTCCACCGCGCGCGCATCGACGATCTCTTCTACGCGATCCTGCACGCGATCCGCACGCGCCTGTCGGCGACCGAGAAGACGCAGCGCGCGGTGCTGGACGAGCTCGAAGACCGCCTCGTCGACAAGTACTTCGTCAACTTCAGCGTGTTCGAGTCGATGCCCGACGTCTGGGCGATCCAGCAGGTGTTCCCGATCCTGCCGATCGAGCGCCTCGACGAGCGCCCCGAGCGGCGCGGCGTGATCGCTGACCTCACCTGCGATTCCGACGGCCGCATCGACACCTACGTCGAGAACGAGACGCTCGGCACCTCGATGCCGGTACACGCGCCGCGCCCGGGCGAGGTCTACCGCATCGGCTTCTTCCTGGTCGGCGCCTACCAGGAGATCCTCGGCGACATCCACAACCTGTTCGGCGACACCGACGCGGTGGCCGTGAACGTGAATGAACAGGGCTTCGAGTTCGTGCAGCAGCGCCGCGGCGACACGATCGACGTGATGCTCGACTACGTCGGGTACGATGTCGCCCAGCTGCGGCAGGCGTACCGGGATCAGGTCGCCGCCGCCGGACTGCCCGCCGACGAATCGCAGCGCCTGAACGAGGCGCTCGAGGCCGGGCTCACGGGATATACCTATCTGGACGACGCGCCGCTGGACTGACGGCGCGCACGGGACGCAACGCAATGAAAACCGGATTCATCGGGCTGGGCGCGATGGGCGCGCCGATGGCCCGTCACGTGCACACGCGCGGCCTGCTCACCGCGGTGGGGACGCGCACGCAGGACAAGGCCGACGCCTTCGCCGCCGAGCTGGGCGTGCGCGCAGCGCGTTCGGCGTCGAACTTCGCCGACTGCGACATCGTCGCGCTGTGCGTGCCATTGGATGCAGACGTGCTCGAGAACGTCGCCGGGCTGGCCGACGTGCTGCGCCCGGGCACGGTCGTCATCGACCACTCGACGGTTTCGGCCGACACGGCGAAGCGCGCGGCGGCGATGTGCGCCGCGCACGGCATCGGGTTCCTCGACGCGCCGGTGTCCGGCGGCGTGGAAGGCGCGCGCAACGGGCGGCTGTCGGTCATGGTCGGCGGCGACGAGGCGGTGCTCGAAAAGGCGCGCCCGGTGCTGGAGTGCTACGGCGCGCGCATCGCGCACATGGGCGTGACGGGTGCCGGGCAGGCGACCAAGGCGGTCAACCAGGTGCTGGTGGCCGGCATCAACGAAGCGGTCTGCGAAGGCCTCGCGCTTGGCGAGAAGCTGGGCCTCGACGCCGCGCGCCTGCTGCCGACGCTGATGGCCGGCGCCGCCGCGAACTGGTTCCTCGACAAGCGCGGCGCGACGATGCTGGCCGGCGACTTCGCGCCCGGCTTCAAGAGCGCGCACATGCTCAAGGACCTGCGCATCGTGCAGGGCATGGCGCAGGACGCGGGCCTTCGCAGTGCGCTCATCGAGCAGGCGCTGGCCGACTATTCGGAGCTCGTCGAGCGCGGGATGGGCGAGGCCGATACGTCGGCACTGATCACGCTCAAGCGCGGCGCCTAGTCCGCGCGGGCGGGGCCGCCGGTACGGTTGCCGAGCGCTGCGGCGAGGCGTTCGCCCGCGCCCGCCGCGAGCCACGCGGTCGCCGCGGTCAGGACCAGCGACGCGAGGTTGTTCTTCAGCAGCCACGACGCGTCGGCTGCGGTGCGCTCGGCCGAGAACATCCAGGCCGCGACCAGGCTGGCGATCGATGCCAGCGCCACCAGTGCGATGGCCGGCGCACGGAAGCCCGTGCGCGCGATCGCGCCGCCTAGCCCCATCGCGATCGCCACCGCCGCGAGCTCCCAGGTGGGAATCAGGCCGAAGCGCGTGGTGCGCCCGCCCAGCGGCCAGTCCGCCCAGGCCGCGGCGGCCATCAGGGCGAGGAGCAGCGCGAGCGCGGCGGTGCAGGCGAGCAGCGTGCGAACGGGCATGGCGGCGATTCCCCGGGGGTTCGCCGCAGTCTAGCGGCCGGGGCGACGCCGCCCCGGCCAGGTGTCTCAGTTCACCTTGATCGCGATCGCCGGCAGGCCGCCCGAGGCCAGCTTGCGCTTCGCCTCCGCGAGCTCGGTAGCGGTGCCATAGGGCCCCATGCGCACGCGGTAGACCGTCTTCTCGCCGATGCGCGCCGATTCCACGCGCGCACCCAGGCCGAGCATCGCGATCTTCGCCTTCAGCTCCTCGGCCTGCCCGGAGGCCTCGAAGGCACCGGCCTGGAGCAGGTAGCGGGCGTCGTCGGCGGGCGCCTGCGCCGCGGCGGCCGCGCGCTCGGGCGGCGGCGTGGCGGCGGCCGGCGGCGTCGTGCGCGAAGGCGGCGCTTCGGCGACGGGCGCCGGCAGCGGCTCGGGGGACAGGTCCGGAGTCGGCGCCGCCGGCGAGCCCGCGGCGGCGGACTGCTCGGCATCCGTCTGCGCGCGGTCGCGCTCGGCCTGCTCGGCCTTCTCGCGCGCAGCCAGTTCCGCATCGCTCACCGGCACTTCCTGGCCGGGGAGCAGGCGGTAGAAGTCGTACTCGGTGGGCTTGTCGGCTCCGGATGCGTCGTCGGCGCGCGCGGCCGTCGGCGCATCGGCCTCGGGGTCGACCACCGCTTCCTCGTCGACCGGCTGCGGCTGCGCGTCCGGGTTCGGCGTGGGCTTGAAGAAGCCGTCGCTGCCGGGCTTGAACAGCTTGGGCGCCGTGAGCACGACCAGCAGCGTCAGCGCGATGCCGATCACCAGCCAGGCCCAGCCCGGCAGCCCCGTACCACCGCCGCCGGAGCGGCGCGCCTGGGTCTTCGCGCGTCGGTTCTGCGCCATCACATCACCTCGGGGGCGGACACGCCCAGCAGGCCAAGACCGTTCGCCAGCACCTGGCGCGTCGCGGAAGCGAGCGCGAGACGGGCGTTGCGGGTCGTCGCGTCGTCGACCAGGAACTGGTGGTCGTTGTAGTAGGACTGGAAGGCCTGCGCGAGCTCGAGCAGGTAGGCCGCGATCTGGTGCGGCTCGAGATCGCGGCCGGCGGTCTCGACCACCTCCGGCCAGCGCGACAGCGCGGCGACCAGTTCGTGCGTGGCCGCGTCGGACAGATCGAGCGGCTGCGAGAGCCCGTCGTCCATGTCGAAGGACAGCCCGCGCTCGTTGAGCTGGCGCATCAGCCCGCACATGCGCGCATGGCTGACCTGCACGTAGTAGACGGGATTGTCGAGCGACTGGCTGCGCGCAAGATCGATGTCGAAGGTGAGCTGCGAATCGGGCTTGCGCGCGATCAGGAACCAGCGCGTCGCATCGCGGCCGGCCTCGTCGATCAGGTCGCGCAGCGTGAGGTAGCTGCCCGCGCGCTTGGACAGCTTCACTTCCTCGCCGCCGCGCATCACCGTGACCATCTGGTGCAGCACGTATTCGGGCCAGCCCTGCGGAATCCCGCAATCCAGCGCCTGCAGGCCGGCACGCACGCGCGCGAGCGAGCCGTGGTGATCGGCGCCGAGCTCCGTGATCGCGCGCTCGTAGCCGCGCTGCCACTTGGAGAGGTGATACGCGACGTCGGGCACGAAGTAGGTGTACGTACCGTCGGACTTGCGCATCACGCGGTCCTTGTCGTCGCCGAAGTCGGTGCTGCGCAGCCACAGCGCGCCGCCTTCCTCGTAGGTGTGCCCGTGCGCGATCAGTTCGCGCACGGTCTCCTCGACCTTGCCGTCGGTGTAGAGCGAGGACTCGAGGAAGTAGACGTCGAAGGCCACGCCGTAGGCGGCGAGGTCGCTGTTCTGCTCGCGGCGCAGCCAGGCGACGGCGAACTGCCGGATCGCGTCCAGGTCGTCGGCATCCTTCGCGCCGGTGACGGTGTGGCCATCGACCTCGACGCTGTCGCCGCGCAGGTAGGCGTTCGCCACGTCGACGATGTAGTCGCCGCGGTAGCCGTCCTCGGGCCAGCCGGCATCTTCAGGCCCGCGGCCCTGCGCGCGCGCCTGCACGGAGATCGCCAGGTTGTTGATCTGCGCGCCGGCGTCGTTGTAGTAGAACTCGCGCGCCACGTCCCAGCCGTTGGCCTCGAGTACGCGCGCGATGCAGTCGCCGATCACCGCCGCGCGGCCGTGGCCGACGTGCAGCGGGCCGGTCGGGTTGGCGGAGACGTATTCGACGCCTGCGCGATGCCCGCGCCCGAAGTCGTTGCGGCCGAAACGCGCGCCCTGCTTCACCGCCTCGCGCAGCGTCGCGCGCCAGGCGCCTTCGGCCACGTGGAAGTTGATGAAGCCCGGGCCTGCGATCTCCACCTTCGCGATCGCGTCGTTGGCCGGCAACGCATCGAGCAGCAGTTGCGCGATCGCGCGCGGATTGGACTTCGCCGGCTTCGCGAGCAGCATCGCCGCGTTGGTCGAGAAATCGCCCTGCGCGCGCGCCTTGGGGCGCTCGATCACGAACTCGGGCATGTCGACGTCGGACGGCAGGGTGCCGGCGGCGCGCAGCGCGTCGATGGCCTGCGCGACCAGCGCGCGGAGGGTGGATTTCACGGGATGCGGTCGGGAAAAAGCGGGGCAGGAATTGTACGCGAGGGGGTCGGCGCGCCCTGAACGGGTCGGGCGCACGGTGTGCGGCGACGGGAAATCCATGGGCGGCGGCATACGCGCGTACGGGATCCCTCGCTTCGCTCGGGACGACGTTCCGAATTTCTGTCATCCCGGGCGCAGCGAGGGATCCGTGCAGCGCTGCGGATCGCGTCGCCCGCTACACCCAGCCGCGCGCCGCCATCGACGTCGCCGGCCCGTCGCCCACCACGAAATGATCGAGCAGGCGCACGTCGACGAGTGCCAGTGCCTGCTTCAGGCGTGCCGTCACCGCGCGGTCCGCGGCGGACGGCTCCGGATTTCCGCTGGGATGGTTATGCCCGACGATCACCGCCGCGGCATTGCGCGCCAGTGCGCGCCGCGCGAGTTCGCGCGGATGCACCTCCGCACCGTCGATGGTGCCGGTGAACAGCTCCTCGAAGCCGATCACGCGATGGCGGGTGTCCAGGAACATCGCGGCGAAGACCTCGTGGGGCCGGCCGCGCAGGCGCTGGGCGAAGTAGCGGCCGGCCGATGCCGGATCGCCCAGCGCCGCGCCGCGTTCGAGTTCGGCGGCGAGCACGCGCTGGCCGAGTTCCAGTGCGGCGGCCAGCGCGCAGGCACGGGCGGGGCCGAGGCCGGGCAGGCGCGCCAGCGCGTCGGGCGGCTGCTCCAGCAGGGCGCGCAACGGCCCGTGCGTGGTGAGCAGTGCGCGCGCGGTCGCCACCGCGTCCTGCCCGCGCAGGCCCGAGCCGAGGAAGATCGCGAGCAGCTCGGCATCCGACAGCGCGCCGGCGCCGCGCGACAGCAGTTTCTCGCGGGGGCGTTCGGCCGCCGGCCAGTCGCGGATGTGCATGGTGTCCCTCCGTGGACGCATCGATCCCTCACCGCCATTGCAACCCAACCGCCGCGTCGCATCCGTCGGGTGCCTGCGGGCCTTCGGGTAAGCTGTCGACCGCTTCCTGTGTAGGACTTTCCGCCACGTGACCGCGCTGACCGGCCACCGCCTGCTGCTCTGCGTCTGCGGGGGCATCGCCGCCTACAAGGCCGCCGATCTGGTGCGGCGCCTGCGCGATGCGGGCGCCGAGGTGCGCGTGGCGATGACCGAGAACGCGACGCGCTTCGTCGGTGCCACCACCTTCCAGGCGCTGTCCGGCCAGCCCGCGCGCACGTCGCTCTGGGACGAGGCCGCCGAGGCCGCGATGGGCCACATCGAACTGGCGCGCTGGGCGAGCGCGGTGGTCGTCGCGCCGGCCACGGCCAACACGCTGGCCAAGCTCGCGCACGGCTTCGCCGACGATCTGGTCAGCACGCTGTGCCTGGCGACGGAAGCGCCGATCGCCGTCGCGCCCGCGATGAACCGCGTGATGTGGGCGCATGCGGCAACGCAGGCCAACATCGCCACGCTGCGCGCGCGCGGCGTGCTGGTGATCGGCCCCGCGCGCGGCGACCAGGCCTGCGGCGAGACCGGCGAGGGCCGCATGGCCGAGCCGATGGACATCGTGCGCGCGCTGGCCGGAGACGCGGCATGAGCGCGCTGGCCGGAACACGCGTCGTCGTCAGCGCCGGCCCGACCTTCGAAGACCTCGATCCGGTGCGCTTCCTCGGCAACCGCAGCAGCGGGAAGATGGGCTTCGCGGTGGCGGCCGCGGCGGCCGCGCGGGGTGCGGACGTGCTGCTCGTCGCGGGGCCCGTTGCGCTGCCGACGCCCGAGGGCGTCAGGCGCATCGACGTGCGCAGCGCGGCGCAGATGCATGCCGCGGTAATGGCGTCGCTGCCCTGCGACATCTACATCGGCGCTGCGGCCGTGGCCGATTACACGCCGGTCGAAATCTCGCCGTGCAAGCTCAAGAAGCGCGCGGGGCAGGACGGGCTCACGCTGGAGCTGGTGCGCACGCGCGACATCCTCGCCGAGGTCGCCGCGCATGCGCAGCGACCTCGCATCGTGGTCGGCTTCGCGGCGGAAACCCATGATGTCGAGACGTACGCGCGCGGCAAGCTCGCGGCCAAGCGCGTCGACCTGATCGCCGCCAACCGCGTCGGCATCGCAGGCAGCGGCTTCGAGAGCGACGAGAACACGCTCGTCGTCTACGGCGCGGACGACGCGACGACGCTCGGCCCGGGTGCCAAGGCCGACATCGCGCAGGGCCTGCTCGATCTCATCGAAGCGGGGCTGGCATGAGCGAACGCACCATCGAAGTCCGCCTGCTCGACGCGCGTTACGGCGACGCCTGGCCGCTGCCCGAATACGCGACGCCCGCCAGCGCCGGCGTCGACCTGCGCGCCGCGCTCGATGCGCCGCTCGCGCTCGCGCCGCGCAGCACGCACCTGGTTCCGACGGGGCTTTCGATCCATGTCGCGGATCCGACGCTCTGCGCCGTCATCCTGCCGCGATCCGGGCTGGGGCATAAGCACGGCATCGTGCTCGGCAACGGCACCGGGCTGATCGACGCGGACTACCAGGGGCCGCTGATGGTCAGCGTGTGGAACCGGAGCGACGAGGCTTTTACGATCGAGCCGGGGGATCGCATCGCCCAGCTGGTCGTGCTGCCGATCGTGCGGGCGCGTTTCCAGGTGGTCGACACATTCGAGACGAGCGAACGCGGCGCGGGCGGCTTCGGCCACACCGGCGTGCGCTGAGCAGGAGAGAGCGGACATGGTGGAACTGAAGGTCGGCAGTCGCGCGGACGTGCTGGCGCAGCTCAGGCAGGCGCTGCCGCTGCTGGCGGTGCTGGGGCTGGTGCTGACGGGCTGGTTCGGCTTCAACGCCTGGCAGCTGTACGGCGACAGCCGGCGGCGCGGCGACGTGGAGCAGGTGCGCGATGCGGCGGTGCAGTCGGCACAGGGCGCGCTGGCCGACGCGCACAAGCGCTTCGCTAGCCAGCTGGCCAGCCCGGCGGTGCGCAATGCGCTGGCCAACGGGGATCTTGCCGACGCGGGTGCGTCGCTGACGCGCGGCTGGTCGGGCGCCGATGCGGGCACCGTGCTGCCGGCCGACCTCGAAGCCGCGTATGCCGCACTCGGACAGCCGCGCGCGGCGTCCGGCTACGGGCGCCTGGCGGTGATGGAAGCGGCGATCGCCTCGGGCAAGCCGACCGCCGGTGCGATCCGCGAGCAGGGCCGTCTGTGGATGGCGCTGGCCGCGCCGGCGCCGGCGGCGTCCGGCCCCGCGGTCGCCTTCGTGCGCCTGCCCTTCGCGCCCTTCGGCGCCGGCATCGAGCAGGCCGGAGCCGCCGACACCTATGTCGCCCTGCGCCAGGGCGCGGTCAGCCTGGCCGAACGCGGCGATGCCTCGCTGGCCAACAGCGCCGAGGCGCTGGCCCGCGCCGTGCCCGGCAGCGACATGCGCGTCGCCGCCGCCGTGCCCGACGTGGCCGGCGGCCCGCTGGGCCTGGGGCCGATGGGCTGCGCGATCGCCGCGCTGCTCTCGCTGCTGCTCGCCGTCGCCGCGCTGCTGGCGCCGAAGTGGCTGGCGCGCCGCGCAGCCGGAGGCCCGGTGGAGGCCGCCGACGAATCCCCCACGCTGGCCGACGTGGTCCGACCCGGCACGCCGCCGCCGGTTCCGGGGCCGACGCCCGAAGCCGTCGTCGCCCGCCTGGCGCTGGACCGGGGCATCTTCCGCGCCTACGACATCCGCGGCATCGTCGGCCAGAGCCTGGATGCCGGCATCGCCGAACTCATCGGCCAGGCCATCGGCACGGTGATGCACGAGCAGGGCCTGCGCGACATCGTCGTGGGCCGCGACGGGCGCCTGTCCGGCCCCGCGCTGAGCGACGGCCTGATCACCGGCCTGCGCCGCGCCGGCCGCAACGTGGTCGACATCGGCCTCGCGCCGACGCCGCTCACCTATTTCGGCGCCTACCACCTGCGCGCGGGCTCCTGCGTCTCGGTCACCGGCAGCCACAACCCGCCGGACTACAACGGCTTCAAGGTGGTCGTCGGCGGCGAGACGCTGTCGGGCGAGACCATCATGGACCTGTATTCGCGCATCGCCGACGACCGCCTGTACACCGCGCCCGCCGAGGGCACGCTGGAGGCGCGCGACATCAACGACGACTACGTGCAGCGCGTCGCGTCCGACGTGCAGCTGGATCGCCCGCTGAAGGTCGTGATCGACGCCGGCAACGGCGTGGCCGGCGAGCTCGGCCCGCAGGTGCTGGAAGCCATCGGCGCCGAGGTGATCCCGCTCTACTGCGACATCGACGGCACGTTCCCGAACCACCATCCCGACCCCAGCGAGCCGCACAACCTGCACGACCTCGTGCAGATGGTGCAGCGCCTGGACGCCGACCTCGGCATCGCCTTCGACGGCGACGGCGACCGCCTCGGCGTGGTCACCCGCGATGGCGAGAACATCTACCCCGACCGCCTGCTGATGCTGTTCGCGGCCGACGTGCTCGAGCGCAACCCCGGCGCGGTGATCCTGTTCGACGTGAAGTGCACGGGCCGACTGCCCGGCCACATCCTGCGCCACGGCGGCAGCCCGCTGATGTGGAAGACGGGCCATTCGCTGATCAAGGCGAAGATGCGCGAGACCGATGCGGAACTCGCGGGCGAGATGAGCGGCCACTTCTTCTTCAAGGAGCGCTGGTACGGCTTCGACGACGGCATCTACGCCGCCGCGCGCCTGCTCGAGATCCTCGCCGCGCAGACGCGTACGCCTGCCGAGACGCTCAACGCGCTGCCCAATGGCGTGTCGACGCCCGAGATCAAGGTCGACGCGCCGAACGGCAACCCGCACGCCTTCGTCGATCGTTTCCGCGAGAACGCGGTGTTCGAGGGCGCGCGCCTGTCGACCATCGACGGCCTGCGCGTGGATTTCCCCGATGGCTGGGGTCTGGTGCGCGCGTCCAACACCACGCCGGTGCTGGTGATGCGCTTCGACGCCGACTCGTCCGACGCGCTGGCGCGCATCCAGTACGCCTTCCGCGAGCAGCTGCACCTGCTGCAACCGGATCTCGAACTGCCGTTCTAGGCGGCTCGCGGCGCCGGGTGACCGGCGGCGCGCTTCGGCCCTCGCGGCCTCGCCGTGGAGTGTCGAATGGCTCCGGCCATCGCCTTCATCGGTTACATCGTCCTGATGCCGTCGCTGGCGACGCTGGTCGTCGTGCTCGCGATCCGTTCCGTGCGCGCGCACGCGCGGGAGCGCGGCGCTGGAGGAAATCGCCGGCAGGCTCGACGCCGCGAGTCGCCACCCGGGAAGCTGAGTGGAGGTGAGGGCGCGGCGCGGCGGTGCTTCATGCAGGATGCCGCGCGCTGCTCCGCGCGCAATCCGCGGATCGCAGGAGAGCGTGGCGTACGGGTCGCTCCCGAGCGGCTACGGTCGGCGTCCGCGGGATCGCGGCACCCCCGCCACCGCCGCCGAGGCCGCGGGGCCGGCTCAGCCCGCAGGCGCCGCCGCGGCTCCCG
>CAZNRZ010000017.1:18166-24920 GCA_964575535.1 uncultured Lysobacter sp.
ACCGCCGCCGAGGCCGCGGGGCCGGCTCAGCCCGCAGGCGCCGCCGCGGCTCCCGCGCCGGGCGCACGCTGCGCGCGGTAGCGCACCAGCGCCTCGTCGAGCTGCGCGCGGATGGCCTGCTCGTCCTGCTGCAGGCGCAGCAGCATGGCCTGCTGGCGCAGCAGCTGCAGATGCTGGCCGCGGATGTCGTCGGCGAGTTTCGCCGGCACCGGCCGCTGCGCGAGTTCGGCCTGGCCGGCGCGACCCAGCAGGTCCACCAGCATCGTGCGCATGCCGGCGATGCCCATGCTCGCCGTCTTGATCGAATCGCGGTTGAGTTGGATGCGGTTGTCGAAGGCACGGCGCAGGGCGTCCTCGTTCTCGAAGGACTGCACCATCGCCATCACCCGGCGCATGTCGGCTTCGGCCGCGGCGCGCGCCTGGTCTTCCACGCGCGCGGCGGCGTCCGCGGCGGCGCGCTCGGCGGGCGTCAGCGCCCGCTCGATGCGTGCGGTCGGCAGGCCGCTGCGCGGGTTGATCTCGGTGCGAGCGGCATCCACGGCGGAGGACGGCAGCGCATCGCCGCAGACCTTGCGACCCGCGTCGTTCCAGCAGTAGAGCTTCTTCGCCGGAGCCTCGGGGGTCTGCGCCGCGACGAGCGGCGCCAGGGCCAGCAGCAGCGCGGCGAGGGGCATGCGATGGCGGGACATGCGGGCTCCGGGATGCGGGGTCATCGGCCGATCATCAAGCAATTTCCACGCCATTGCCGCTCAGGCGCAGCCATAGGCCTCGCGGTAGGCCTGCAGCCGCCCGTGCACGCCTGCGGGCGCATCCGTCGCGGTCAGCGCGAACAGGTCCTGCAGGCGCGCCACGGCGATCACCGGCAGGCCGTGCTCCTGCGCGACAGTTTGTGCCGCCGAGCGTCGCGATGTCGCCGGATCGACGGCCTCCTCGCGATCCAGCGCGATCACGATGCCGGCCGCCGTGCCGCCGGCCTGTGCGATCAGCGCGAGCGACTCGCGCACGGCGGTGCCCGCGGTCATCACGTCGTCGACGATCAGCACGCGCCGGCCCGCCAGCGGCGCGCCGATCAGCATCCCGCCCTCGCCATGCGCCTTGGCCTCCTTGCGGTTGAACGCGACGGGCAGGTCGCGGCCGCGGCGGGCGAACTCGCAGGCCAGCGCGGTGGCCAGCGGAATGCCCTTGTAGGCGGGGCCGAACAGCACGTCGAAGTCGGGGCCGTCGGCATCGAGCGCATCGGCGTAGCAGGCCGCCAGCGCGGCCAGGGCAGCGCCGGTATCGAAGCGCCCGGCGTTGAAGAAGTACGGGCTCACACGGCCGGATTTCAGAGTGAACTCGCCGAAGCGCAGGGCTTCGGCGTCGAGCGCGAGGCGCAGGAAGCGGGTGCGGTAGGTCATGGGGCCGGGATTCGGGACTGGGTTTCGGGATTCGCCAAAGCAGCGCGCCGCGGATAGGGTAGCCCGTCCTCGATTCCGCCTCCGTCCAAGCCGGGCGCGGCGTCATCGGGGCGACCGTATCCCCAATCCCGAATCGCGGCCTCCATGCGCATCATCAGCTTCAACGCCAACGGCTGGCGTTCCGCCGCCCGCAAGGGCTTCATCGACTGGCTGCACGCGCGCGACGCCGACATCCTCTGCGTGCAGGAGACCAAGGCGCAGGAGCACCAGCTGCGGCTGGCCGAATTGATCCCCGACGGCTTCCACGCCCACTTCCGCGACGCCAGCACGAAGAAGGGCTACAGCGGCGTGGCGATCTATTCGCGGCGCGAGCCCGACGAGATCCGCTCGGGCCTGGGGCGCATCGATTTCGACGAGGAGGGCCGCTACATCGAGGCACGCTTCGGCGACCTGTCGGTCGTCTCGCTCTACGTGCCCTCGGGCACCAGTGGCGAGCTGCGGCAGGGCTTCAAGGAATCGGTGATGGACTGGTTCGCGCCCATCCTGCGCGAATGGCTTTCGAGCGGGCGCAAGTACGTGGTCTGCGGCGACTGGAACATCGTGCGCTCGCGCCGCGACATCACGAATTGGACGTCGAACCAGAAGCAGACCGGCTGCCTGCCGCACGAGCGGGCCTGGCTCAACGCCCTGATCGCCGATACGCACGGCGACGGCTCGCCCTGCGCCGGCGATCTCGGCTGGCTCGACAGCTTCCGCGTCCACAAGCCCGATGAATCCGCCGAATACACCTGGTGGAGCAACCGCGGACAGGCCCGCGCCAAGAACGTAGGCTGGCGCATCGACTACCAGCTGGTCACGCCGAACCTGCGCGACGCGATCCGCCACTGCGAGACGCATCGCGAACCCCGGTTCTCCGACCACGCGCCCTACATCGTCGACTACGACCTCGAGGACTGGACCCGATGAGCGAAGCCGCTGCGAACCCCGCGAGTTTCAAGGGCTGGCGCGGCATCCGCCGGGCGTTCGGCACGCCGTCGGCGCTCACGCTGCTGTTCCTCGGCTTCGGCAGCGGCCTGCCGTTCCTGCTCATCGCCTCGGCCACGCTGTCCACGCGCCTGCGCGACGTCGGCCTGGAGCTCGGGCAGATCGGCCTGATCTCGCTGGCGAGCTTCTTCTACCTGCTCAAGTTCGTCTGGGCGCCGTTGATGGACCGCTACGCGCTCCCGGTCACCGCCTTCCTCGGCCGCCGGCGCTCATGGCTGTTCGCCGCGCAGGTGATCGTCGCGATCGGCCTGGTCGGGCTGGCCTACACGCGGCCGGAACTGGGTGTGGCCGGGCTCGTGGCCTGGGTGCTGCTCGCGTCCTTCGCCGGCGCCACGCAGGACGCCGCCGTCGACGCCTACCGCATCGAGATCGCGCCGCCCGACGCGCAGGCCGCGCTCGCCGCCACCTACACGCTCGGCTACCGCTTCGGGCTGATCCTCGGCGGCGCCGGGGCGCTGTACATCGCCGAATTCCAGAACTGGACGATGGCCTACCTGGCGATGGCCGCGCTGATGCTGCTGCCGATCGGTGCGACGCTGCTGTCGCGCGAGCCGGTCGCGCCGGTGGTGACGGTGGTGCGCCGCATCGATTTCTTCGGCGCGTTCTGGCAGCCGTTCAGCAGCTTCTTCCGTACCAACGGCGTCGCGCTCGCGCTCGGCCTGCTGATGTTCGTCGGGCTGTACAAGTTCCCGGACCAGGTGATCGGCGTCATGGCCGGCCCGTTCTACCTCGACTCCGGCTACACCAAGGCCGACATCGCCACCGTCTCCAAGCTCTACGGCGTGTGGACGGGCATCGCCGGCGCGTTCCTGGGCGGCATCGCGGTCGCCGCGTACGGCTTTCGCCGGATGCTCCTCGTCGCGACGATCGCCGTCGCGCTGTCGAACCTCGCCTTCCTGCTGATGGCGCAGAACCCGTCGGAACTCTGGGCGTTCTACGCCGCGATCACCGCCGACAACCTCTCGCAGGGCTTTGCCGGCGTGGTGCTGATCGCCTTCATGTCCTCGCTCACCGACCGCAACTTCACCGCCACGCAATTCGCGTTGCTGGTCTCGCTGGCGAACCTGCCGGGCAAGTTCGTCGGCGGCGTGTCGGGCTACTTCGTCGAGGCCACCAGCTACAGCACCTTCTTCGCGCTGAGCGCTTTCACCGTGCTGCCGACGCTGCTGCTCCTCGCATGGCTGTGGCGCCGCATCCGCGAGGACGGCGATCCGGTCGTCGAGCCGGAGGCGCTCGCCGAGGAAGGCCGGACGCCTCAGGCCGGGTAGATCGCCCCGAGTACCCGGTAGCCGGCGGCGCCGGTCGCCGACGGCAGGTTGCCCGGACGGCCCAGCAGGGTCTGCCGCGCCAGCCAGGCGAAGGCCGCGGCCTCGACGAAATCCGCGTCGAGCCCATGCGCATCGGTCGATTCGATGCGGCACCCCGGCAGCAGTTGGCCGATGCGCGCGACCAGCTGCGGATTGCGCACGCCGCCGCCGCAGAGCAGCACGCGCGTGGTCGCCGGTTGCTGAGCGAGCAGGGCGTCGGTGACGGTGCGCGCGGTGACCTCCAGCAGCGTGGCCTGCACGTCCTCCGCGCGCTCGCCGCCGCCCAGGTGGGCCTCGACCCAGCCCAGCTGGAACTGCTCGCGCCCGCTGCTCTTGGGCGGGGGCAGTGCGAACCAGGGCTCCGCGAGCAGCCGCGCGAGCAGCGCGTCGTCGACCGTGCCGCGCGCGGCGAAGCGCCCGTCGCAGTCGTAGGCATCGCCCGTGTGGCGCAGGCACCAGGCATCCATCAGCGCGTTGGCCGGCCCCGTGTCGAAGCCGCGCACGTCGCCCCGGGCCGGCAGCAGCGTGTAGTTGGCGATGCCGCCGAGGTTGAGCACCGCGCGATCCTCGTCCTGCGCGTGCAGGAGGGCGGCATGGAAGGCCGGCACCAGCGGCGCGCCCTGGCCGCCGGCGGCGATGTCGCGGCGGCGGAAGTCGGCCACGGTGGCGATGCCGCAGCGCTCGGCGATCAGGCCGGGATCGCCGAGCTGCCAGCTGAAAGGATGCCGGCCGTCGCGCGCGACCCCCGCGGGCCGGTGGCGCACGGTCTGCCCGTGGGAACCGATCGCGCGCACGTCGCGCGCGGCGCAGGCGGCCGCCGACAGCAGGGCCCGCGTGGCGTCGGCGAAGGCTTCGGCAACGCGCACGTCGAGCGTGCCGATCTCGTCCAGCGACTCCGCATTGCCGCCCTGGCCCAGATGCACCAGCCGCGCACGCAGCGTCGCGTCCCAGGGATGCGTCAGTGCATGCAGCACGTCGCAGCGGGTGCGCTCGGCGTCGCCGGAAAAGCGAACGAGCGCGGCGTCGATCCCGTCCGCGCTCGTGCCCGAAATCAGGCCGACGTAGAGACCGTCGGCCGTTGCATCGCCGCCCATCAGGAGCGGTTGCGTACGGTCTTCTTGCCGCTCGCCTTGGCGATGTGCTGCGTCGCCGGCTCCGCATCGCCCGCGTAGATGATGTTCTCGACTTCGCGGATGCGCGCCAGCGCGGTGCGCGTCTGCGAACGGAACTGCGCGAGCGCGGCGCCCGACAGCGGCTCCGGCGGCGGCATCGTCACGCTCAGCGGATTGCGGTGCACGCCATTGATCTGGAATTCGTAGTGCAGGTGCGGGCCGGTCGACATGCCCGAGGAGCCGACGTAGCCGATCACCGTGCCCTGGCCGATGCGCTGGCCGGCCTTGACCCGCCCGAACTGCGACATGTGCGCGTACAGCGTGGTGTAGCCGCGGCCGTGGTCGAGCATGACCGCGCGCCCGTAGCCGCCCTTCCAGCCGACGAACTTAACGCGCGCGTCGCCCGCCGCCATGATCGGCGTGCCGGTGCCGGCGGCGTAGTCCACGCCCTTGTGCATGCGCATGCGGCCGAGCACCGGGTGCCGGCGCGCGCCGAAGCCCGAGGTCAGCCGCGCATACGGAATCGGCATGCGGATGAAGCTCTTGCGCAGCGATCGGCCGTCGGCGGTGAAGAACTCCGGCTTGCCGTTGCGCTCGAAGCGGAAGGCCGAATGCAGCTTGTCGCCGGTGGTGAACGTCGCGGCGACCACCGGGCCGGTGCGCACCAGCTCGCCCTCGCGCCAGACCTGTTCGACCACCACGGAAAAACGGTCGTTCGCGCCGACGTCGTCGTTGAAGTCGATGTCGTACTTGAACATCTCGTCGGTGAGCGTGTTGACGTGGCTCGACGTCAGCCCGAGCTTGCGCGCCGACCGGTACAGCGAGCTGCCGACCTTGCCGCTGATGACCACGGTGCGCGACTCGGTCGGGCGCACGGTCACGTGCTCCTTGATCGCGTCGCCGGCCACGGTGAGCTCGATGCGGTGGCTGTCGTCGCGGTCGAAGCGGAACGTGCGCAGCTGGCCTTCGGCCGGCAGGTCGAACGCCAGCTCGGTGCCCGGCTTCAGGCGCTTGAGGCTCTGCTTCACGCTCGGATGCGCCAGCAGCTTCTCGCGCGTGTTCGCGGGGATATCGAATTCGTTGAAGATCGCGGCGAGCGTGTCGCCGCGGTTGACGTTGACGATCTGCCAGTTCGCGCCCGACGTGGCGTGTGCGCGCGAGACGGGGAGCGGTGGCAGCGTCAGCGCCATCGAGTGGCGCGGCACCGGCGCGTCGCCGCGCGTGACCACCGGCCGGTCGAAGCCCGGTACGATCGCCGCTGCCAGCATCGCGCCCATTGCGAACAGGCTCGCATGTGCCCACTGCCGCCGCGTCCAGCGTCCGTTGAACCCGTTGCCCTCGTGCGCGGCTACCGGCCGATGAAGCGCGGCCTCGCGAAGAGCATCGAGGCGCGCACGGCGCGCCGAGACGGTGTCTGTCATGCTGCGTTCCCCGAAGGCCTGTGTAGGCCCCGTCACGACCGTAAAATAGTCACGCTAGGACTGTGCGTCAAACCATTGATGTAAATAGTTTTTTTCGTCAAGACGATTTTTACGTTCGCTTAACTTATTTAACGACCCAGGTCGCGAGTCGCACAGGGTCACGAGACCCCGCATGGCCGATCAGCACGTTCTCGACCTCATCGCGCGCGGCGCCGACGAGATCCTCAAGCCCGAAGAACTCGCGAAGCGGCTGGAATCCGGCCGTCCGCTGCGCATCAAGGCCGGCTTCGATCCGACCGCGCCCGACCTGCATCTCGGCCACACGGTGCTGCTCAACAAGATGCGGCAGTTCCAGGACCTCGGCCATCAGGTGATCTTCCTGATCGGCGACTTCACCGGAATGATCGGCGACCCGACCGGCAAGAACGTCACCCGCAAGCCGCTCACCCGCGAGGACGTGCTCGCCAACGCCG
>CAZNRZ010000018.1:0-10704 GCA_964575535.1 uncultured Lysobacter sp.
CCGAGACGATCGGCGCCTTGCGATCCGTGTGCACGATCACGCGCAGGCCGTTGGGCAGGGTGAACTGCTCGTAGGCGATGTCGACCGCGGTGGCGGCCTTGGCCTGCGCGAGTGCGAAGGACGGCGCGGCGATGCCGGTCGCGGCGGCGAGGGCCAAGGCGAGGACGGCGACGCGCGGGCGTCGGGCGATGCGGTTCTGGCTCATGCGGTATCTCCCCGGAAATAAGGCCGGCGCTGCCGGTCAGCCGCCGATCCTAGCCCACACGCCCGCTCGCGGCCCTGGGCCACAAGTCCCGCGTGCCTTCGCATGGCGCGGCCGCGCGGCGCCTAGACTGAAGCCTTCATCCACCGGAGCCCGCCATGGACCGTCGCAATGCCCTCGTCACCGGCGCCAACCGCGGCCTCGGCCTGGAGTTCTGCCGGCAACTGCTCGCCCGCGGCGCGCACGTGGTGGCCACCGCACGAAAGCCCGCGCAGGCGCACGAGCTCAACCGCCTGGTCGCCGAGCACCCGGGGCGCCTGCACGTGCTGCCGCTGGACGTGGCGGATCCGAAGTCGGAAGCGGAGGTCGCGCGCGAGCTCCCGCTGGTGCTCGGCGACGAGCGCCTGCACCTGCTGATCAACAACGCCGGCCTGCTGCATTCGGGCGAACGCTGGCCGCACGTGCCGGCGGCGAACTTCGAGGACAGCTTCCGCACCAACGCGATGGGCCCGTTCCTGCTCACGCAGGCGCTGTCGCCGTGGCTGGCCGATGGCGCGACGATCGCGAACCTGTCCTCGCAGCTGGGCTCGATCGAGCGCAGCACCCGCTTCGGCACGCCGAGCTACTGCGTCACCAAGGCGGCGACCAACATGGTCACGAAGCTGCTCTCGGCCGCACTGGGCGAGCGCGGCATCACCGTGGTGTCGCTGCACCCGGGCTGGGTGCAGACCGACATGGGCGGCGAGCAGGCTCCGCTGCAGGCGCCGCAGTCCGTCGAAGGCCTCCTGCGCGTGATCGACGGGCTGTCCATCGCGGATTCGGGGCGCTTTCTCGACTGGCAGGGCGAGGCGTTGCCGTGGTGAAGCGGGGACAGGTGATCAGGGATTAGGGATCCGGCCCAGCAGGCACGCCGGCGTGCGCATCGACATGCACGCAGCGATGCCCCACCCTTTTTTCGAATCCCGTATCCGAATTCGAATTCGAATCCCGTGTTCGACATCCTCCTCTACCAGCCCGAAATCCCCCCCAATACCGGCAACGTGATTCGCCTCTGCGCGAATACCGGTGCAAGGCTGCACCTGATCGAGCCGCTGGGCTTCGACATGGACGACCGCCAGCTCAGGCGCGCGGGGCTGGACTACCACGAGTACGCGACGGTGCAGGTGCATCGCGACCTCGATGCCGTGCTGGCGCACCTGCGTGGCATGCACGGCGACGCGCTTCGCCTGTTTGCGCTGAGCACGCGCGGCACCGCGCGCTTCGACGCGCCGCGCTATCGCGAAGGCGATGCCTTCCTGTTCGGCCCGGAAACGCGCGGCCTGCCCGACGAGGTGCTGGCCTCGGTCCCTGAGGCGCAGCGACTGCGCCTGCCGATGCGCCCGAAAGTGCGTTCGCTCAATCTGTCGAACGCAGTCGCCGTCGTCGTGTTCGAGGCGTGGCGGCAGTGTGGATACGGGGGCGCGGGCTGATTCGCGACGCGGTACCCGGAGATGCCTGGCGCGAGGCCACGCGTCGGACCGCGTCATGCCGCGCATGCTGCACTGCAGTGCAGGTGCGCAAGGACGTGAAGGCGTTCTTCATGCTGTGACGCAACATCGCCGGACCGGCAAAAACCCCCATATTTTCAGGGTTTTTCGACTCTTCCTCACATGTTTGACCCTCGGCTGACTGGACGCTAGCGTACGGAACGGCACCGTATGGCCTGATCCACACGCGGATGCCGTTGCAGGGCGTCGTCTCCCCCGGCGCAGGCGCAAGGCCTGCACCTGACACCATTCGCACGAGGGCAAGGTCATGAACATCCGATTCGGCAGGACCGTCCGTACGCTGCTCCCCACGCTCGCGCTGACACTCGTCGCCCCGCATGCCGCGGCGAACACGCTCAACCAGAACGTCTCCTGGACCATCGACCGCGCGAGCACCAGCACGAAGTACCGCGTGGTCGCCTATGGCGATTCGATCTACGCCGGCTACAACGGCTCCACGCTCAACGCCGCGAAGTATTCGGCGCCGACGGTGCAGGCCGAATACCTCGCCGCGCTGTGGGGCGCCGACGTCGAGAGCATCCGCCGCACCAAGAGCGGCGCCGTGGCGAAGGATGTCTACGACAACAAGATCGTCGCCGAGAAGTCGTACATGCAGGCGGCCAGCACGCGCGTGGTCACCTTCGAGATGTGCGGCAACGACGGCCTGCAGGCGCGTTCGAGCTTCAAGAGCCAGACCGGCACCTGCAACTACAGCGTGCTCGCCAATGCCGAAGCGAGCTGCAAGACCTACGTCGCGCGGGCGATGGACTTCATCAACACCAACGCCTACGCCGGCACCAGGCTCAAGGTGGTCGCGAACCTCTACTACCCGGGCTACAACGCCGACAACGTGCAGAGCTCGTGCACCGATGCGTCCACCGGGCAGCGCGTCAACATGCGCACCACGTTCCTGCCGTCGCTGGCGCGCATGAACTACTGGACCTGCGAATACGCGCGCCAGAAGGGCTTCAAGTGCGTGGACAACTTCGCCGCCTACATGGGCGCGGACTACGACACGAACGGCGATGGCCGCGTCGACTCGGATGCGCTGCGTTTCGTTCCCGGCGAGAGCGAGGCCAGCTACGTCGCGCGCATCACGTCCACGCTGCGTTCGACCATCCGCGACGCGAACACGCACTTCGTGTCCTCGTCGAGCAGCTACGACTACATCCAGTCCGACGACACGCATCCGACCTACAGCGGCGGCACCGTACGCGCCGGCCTGTTCGGCGGCAGCAGCGGCACGGGCGCGGCGCGCTACACGTCGTTCGCCAACGGCCGCAGCCCGATATGGAACCAGTTCGGCCACGAGCGCATGGGCTGGATGCTGTCGTCGGTCTCGCCGCCGAGCCCGTTCTGAGCCGCTGAGCCCGGGCACCGCGATGGATGCACGCGATCCGCCGCCCGCGTCGCCCCGCCCGCCGGGCCGGGACGCCGATGGCGTGCGGATCACTCCGCAGCCGCGCCGTGGTGCGCGCGTGCTGGGCGCGCTCGCGCTGGCGGCGCTGGCCGTGCTGGTGGGCTGGCGCCTGCTGGGCGCGCGCGCGGCGCCGACGCAGGCGGTCGATGGCATGGCGTCGCGGGAGGCGTCAGGTGAGGGCGCATCGTCGAGATCCGTGTCGCAGCCCTCGCAAGCCGCGGCATCGGCGCGCGCCGCAGGCCGAGGCACCGCGAACGCCGCGGTGCCCCGCGACGGCGAGGATCCAACGCCGGACCTCTCCGACTACGTGCTGCCCGGCGAAGCGCCGACCATGGCGCAGGTGATCGACGAACTGCACCGGCGCGGCATCCGCAGCGGGTTGGGCGCGTTCCAGCCGCCGGGCACCAGCCCGCCGCTGATCGGGCTGGAAGTGCCCGAAGGCTTCGACCTGCCCGGGGGCTACGTGCGCCACCACCAGGCCACCGACGACGGCCAGCGCATCGCGCCGATCCTGATGTTCTCGCCGGACTTCCGCTTCTTCGACGCGCAGGGCCGGCCGGTCGCGCTGCCGGCGAACCGCGTGGTGCCGCCCGAACTCGCGCCGCCCGGCATGCCGCTGCGCCCCGTGCGCATTCCGCCGCCGCGCGACGGAGGCGTCGGCCCCTGAGCGCGTTCCGCGGCGCGCGTGCCGGCGCGCTGATCCCCGCCGGCGTCCTCGCCAGCGCCCTGCTGTTCGCGCTGTATGCGCGCGGCGGATGGGCGTGGGCGCTGGGCTTCGTCGCGCTGGTGCCCTGGTTGCTCGTGCTCGACCGGCTGCCGTCGATGCGCGCGGCGCTCCTCGCTGGCCTCGGCATGGGCATGGCGTTCGTAGCCGCCGTGTTCGGCTGGTTCGCGCCTGCGGTGGCCGATTACACCGGCTGGCCGCCCGCCGTGGCCTTCGCGGCGCTGCTGCTCGTCGCGCCGCTGCTGCAACCGCAGTTCATCGCCTTCGCGCTGGCGCGGCACCTCGCGGGCCGGCGCTACGGCGCCGCGCTGCGCGCGACCGTCGCCATCGCCGCCTGGCTGTCGGCGGAGTGGGCGCTGCCCCGCCTGTTCGGCGACACGCTGGGCCATGGGCTGCATCCGTCACCGTGGCTGCGCCAGTTCGCGGACGTGGCCGGGGCCGGCGGCCTCACGCTCGCGCTGCTCGTCGTCAACGAAGCCGTGGCCGCGGCGGTCACGCGCCGCCGCGGCGGCCTGCGCGCGATCGCCTCGCCACTCGCCCTCGCCGCGGCGCTGCCCGTGCTGCTCGCCGGCTATGGCGCGATGCGCCTGTCGACACTCGAACGCGCCGCGGCGACGCCGGCCATCCCCCTGCGCATCGGCCTGGTGCAGACGGCGATCGTCGACTACGAACGCCTGCGCCACGAGATGGGCGCGTACGCGGTGGTGCGGCATGTGCTCGACATCCATTACGCGCTGTCGCGGCAGGCGCGCGACGTGCACGGCGTCGATGCCTTGGTCTGGTCGGAAACGGTCTATCCCACGAGCTTCATGCAGCCGCGCAGCGAGGACGGGGCGGCGCTCGACCGCGAGCTTCTCGCCTTCGTGCGCGGCATCGGGCGGCCGCTGGTGTTCGGCACCTACGAGCGCGACGCGGACGGCGAATACAACGTCGCGGCGTTCGTCGACCCCGCGCAGGGGCCACTGGGCGCCTATCGCAAGACCCGGCTGTTCCCGTTGACGGAATACGTGCCGCGCGCGCTGGACGGCCCGGTGCTACGCGCCGCGCTCCCTTGGGCCGGCAACTGGCGCCCCGGCGACGGTGCGCGCGTGTTCCCGCTGCGCAGCGCGGACGGCCGCGAGGTGCCGGTCGTTCCGCTGATCTGCCGCGACGACGTCGACCCGCAGTTGGCCATCGATGGCGCGCGGCTGGGTGCACAGATGATCGTCGGCCTGTCCAACGATGCCTGGTTCACCGACCACCCGCAGGGCGCGCGGCTGCACCTCGCCGTCGCCGCATTCCGCAGCATCGAGACGCGGCTTCCGCAGGTGCGCGCGACCACCAACGGCATGAGCGCGGTGATCGACCCGACCGGTGCGATCCTTGCGCAGACCGGCATGGGCGAGCGCCGGCTGCTGGTGGCCGAGGTGCAGGCGCGCGAGCCGGTGCGCACGCCGGTGGTGATGGCGGGACAGTGGCTGGGTCCGGTCGCGATGCTGGTGCTGCTCGCGTTCGGCGGATACGCGGCGTGCAGCGCGATGCGGGCGCGCGGCCTCGTCGACACGCGTGATCTCGCCGATGCGGACGACGACGTGGTCGAGCAGCGCGTCCTGCTGCTCGCGCCCTGGCAGCGCCGGCTCGTCGCCGCCCTGCGTGTCTTCGCACGCGGCGCGGTGCTCGTGCTGGGCGCGATGGCCCTGTCCGGCGACGGCGCCTCCCGCGGCATGCTGCAGCAGATCCGCCAGTTCGCGCTGCTCGTGCTCGCGCCGGAACTCGCCGCCCTCGCGCTCACGTGGGCGGCGAGCGCGCGGGCGCGCATCGAGCCCGGGCATCTCGTGCTGGACACGCGCTGGCGTCGCGTCGAGATCCCGCTGCGCAGCCTCGCGACGGCACATGTCTGGCGCCTGCCGCTGCCGTCGCCCGGCCTCGATCTGACACTCGCGGCGAGCGGGCGCTGGCCGCAGGGGCTGGCGCTGCGCGATCCGCTGCGCTTTGTCGACCGGCTGGTGCGCGCCGGCGCGTTGCATGCCGCACCTGTCCTGTCCGCCCGCGCCGCCGACCTCTCGCGCGCACTGGCGCTGCCGCGGCGACGGCTCGACCATCCGCTGGTCAGGTTCGTGCTGTTCCCGCTGGTGCCCGCCCTGCCCGCGTTCCGCCTGCACCAGCACATCGCCTACGGCAGCAGCTTCGGCGAGTACTACACCTTCGGGCTTGGCGCGTATCTGGGCGCGCTGGCGCTGTGGTGGGCCTCGTGGGCGATCGCGCTGGTGCTGCTTGCCGGCGGGCTGCGCGTCGCGGTCGAAGCGGGCACCGCCGCGGCGCTCGCGCTCCGCCCGGGCCGTGCGGCGGCAGTACGACGCACGCTGCTCACGTCGGCACGCCTCGTCTACTACCTCGGCGTGCCGGGCTGGCTGCTGCTGAGGCTGCTCGCCGGCTGAGCCGATGCGCGGCCATCGCCGCGCCCACCGCCCGGCGCCACACTGCATCCACCGGCACGACGCGGCCACGTGCGACGCCTCGACCCGGCAACGGAGGACGACCATGCGGGTACTGGTAACGGGCGCGACCGGATTCATCGGCGGGGCGGTGGTCGATGCGCTTCTCGCGCGCGGGCACGTGCCGGTGCCGGCAGTGCGCGACGTGGCCGCGGCGAAGCGGCGCTGGCCGCAGCTCGACGCCATCGCCTGCGACTTCATGCACGACACGCGCGCAGCGATCTGGCAGCCGCGGCTGGCCGGCATCGACGCGGTGGTGAATGCGGTCGGGATCCTGCGCGAATCGCGGAGCGCGCGCTTCGCCGCCCTGCACTCGGCCACGCCGCGCGCGCTGTTCGCGGCCTGCGCGGACGCCGGCGTGCGACGCGTCGTGCAGGTCTCCGCGCTGGGTGCGGACGCCGGCGCGGCGAGCGGCTACCACCTGTCCAAGCGGGAGGCCGACGACGCGCTGCTCGCACTGCCGCTGCAGGCGACGGTGATCCAGCCCTCGGTGGTGTTCGCCCCGGAAGGCGCGAGCGCCGGCGCCTTCCTCGCGATGGCCAGCCTGCCCGTGCTCGCGCTGCCGGGCGGCGGCGTGCAGCAGCTCGCGCCGGTGCACCTGGACGACGTGGTCGACGCCATCGTCCGCGCTCTCGAAGCCGATGCGCCGCCCTCGCGCATCGAGGCGGTCGGCCCGGAGTGCATGAGCATGCGCGACTATCTCGGCCGCCTGCGTCGCCAGCTCGGCGGCGGCGCGTTGCGCGTGGTCCCGGTGCCGATGCCGCTGGTGCGGCTGTCGTCGCATGCCATGGCGCGCGTGCCGGGCTCGATCGTCGATCCGGAGACGATCGCGATGCTCGAGCGTGGCAACTGCGCGAGCGCCGCAGCGTTCGCCGCGTTCCTCGGCCGGCCGCCGCGCGCGGTCGATGCGTTCGTCGCGCGGGAAGACGCGCCCGCGCTGCGCACGCGCGCGCAGCTGCGCTGGCTGCTGCCGATGCTCCGCCTGTCGCTCGCAGCGGTCTTCCTCGCCACCGCGCTGCTGTCGTTCGGCCTGTATCCGGTGGAGGACAGCCGGGTGCTGCTCGCGTCGACCGGGCTTACCGGCCCGGCGGCCGACCTCGCGCTCTACGGCGGCGCGATCCTCGATCTCGTCCTCGGCCTGGCCTTTCTGGGGCCGCTGCGCCTGCGCCGGCTGGCCTACGTCGGCGCCGCGCTGCTCATCCTCGGCTACACCGCGATCATCAGCGTCGCCTTGCCGGAATTCTGGCTCCATCCCTTCGGGCCGGTGCTGAAGAACCTGCCGATACTCGCCCTGCTGTGGGCGCTGCACGAACTCGACCGCCGCGCATGACCGACTACCTCATCGTCAAGACGCTGCACATCCTCTCGGCCACGTTCCTGTTCGGTACGGGCGTGGGTACGGCGTTCTACTTGCTGGTCACCACGCTCGGGCGCGACGTGCGCGTGGTGGCCGCGGTCACGCGCTGGGTGGTGATCGCCGACTGGCTGTTCACCGCCACCACCGCCATCGCGCAGCCGCTCACGGGCTGGTGGCTGGCGCAGCGCCTGGGCATGCCGCTCATGGAGCTGGCCTGGCTTCGATGGTCCATCTACCTGTACGCACTGGCGATGGCCTGCTGGCTGCCCGTGGTGTGGCTGCAGATGCGCCTGCGCGATCTCGCCGGCGTCGCCGCGCGCGACGGCACGCCGTTGCCAGCAGCCTACTGGCGCGCCTTCCGCATCTGGATCGTGCTCGGCGTGCCCGCGCTGTTCGCCTTCCTCGCGATCTTCTGGCTGATGGTGGCCAAGCCGGCCTGAGTCAGCGGCGGCCGAGGTTCTTCTCGACGATCGCCCACAGGATCAGCGCGAAGGCGACCAGTCGCAGGCTGAAGTAGAGGGTCACTTCCTCGCTACGCGCGCCGTTCCACGCATAGAGCGCCCGGTTCGCCGCCTCGAGCCCGAAGGCGACCGCGAAGTACAGGAACAGGCGGTCCTGGCTGGTGCGCCAGAAGCGCAGGAAGAACAGCGCCGCCACCGCGAATCCCATCGAGATCATGCCGAGCATGAACAGCTGCATGTCAGCGCTCCTCGAAGACCAGGCCGTATAGAAGTACGGCCACCGCCAGCAGGCCGACGCCATGCCGCAGCGGCCAGAGCTGCACGTCCACCGGCACCATGTAGTGGTCCACGATGGCCAGCACGTTCGCGGCGCTGAGCAGCCAGAAGCACATTCCGCACCAGAACAGCATGCGCGAGCCCGCGCGCCGCGCGTTCCGGTGCAGCAGCACCGCGCAGGCCAGGCTGGTCAGCGCGCACAGCACGTAGATGATGAAGATCATTCGCCCTCCTTGCGCAGGCGGAATGCGTCGGCGAAGTGGAAGGCCTTGCGGTCGGTGGTCGAGTGGATCAGCTGCGAGACGGCGACCACGTTGCGGGCGTACACGCCCGACAGCGCATCGACCTGCGCGCGCATCGCCTCGTGTGCGGGCTCGAACACCGCCTGGCCCTCGACCTCGCGGGCCAGGCCGGCCTGCCCGAGATCGGCGACCAGCCGCGAGGCCGCGGCGGCGCTCACGTAGAGGCGCGACGCCAGTTCCTCGACGGTCCAGCCCGCCGCGCGCTCGCGAAGCAGCAGCAGCGCCTCCAGATGGGGCACCGACGGGAACGCCGACATGATGAAACGACGCAGTTCGGGCGAAACGGACACATCCACGCGGCGCAGGGTGGCAAAGCCGGGCGCGCGTTTCAATCTTGCAAGACGCGCGCAGGTCGACTAGGGCCACCGTTTTCCACCGCCGACGCGTGACTGAACCCGCCACGCGCGTCGGGGTCCGCGCACCGCGCCGCACCCCGCAATCCGTCGCACCCACCCCGCCCGCGCATCGCGACCCGACGGCCAGCGCCCATGCGAGCGCCGCGGGACCGTAGCCGACGCGGCGAGTTCCTGTACCCGCCAGTTCAGCATTAAGCGTCGATTCGGATCCGCTGCGGATACTGCCCCCACCGGTCCCGCGCCAGCGGGCGCTGGCCACCAATAACAACGAGGCTCTCCGCATGAAGCGTTCCCTGCTTGCCCTGACCCTGCTGGCCGCCCTTCCGTTCGCGGCCTCCGCCGCCGAGGGCGTTTCCTATTCCTACGTCGAGGGCGGCTATACCCAGACCGACCTCGCCAACACCGGCACCGACGCCGAGGGCTTCGCGATCCGCGGCTCGGGCGCGATCGCCCCGAACTTCCACATCTTCGGCGACTACAGCAAGCAGGAGATCGACGACATCGACGTCGACTTCGACCAGTGGCGCGTGGGCGTGGGCTACAACCAGGAAATCAATCCGAACCTCGACCTCGTGACCCGCGCGGCCTACGAGAAGTTCGACGCCGGCCAGGGCTTCGACTACGACGGCTACAGCGTGGAAGCCGGCGTGCGCGGCGCGTTCACCCCGAACTTCGAAGGCTATGCCATGGCCGGCTACGAGGACGGCGACGAGCTGGACGGCGACTTCTACGGCCGCGTCGGCGCGCAGGTGAAGTTCAGCCCGACCTGGGGCATCAACGGCGAGGTCAAGTTCGCCGACGGCGACCGCCAGTACTTCATCGGTCCGCGCATCTCGTTCTGATCGCGGCGACTCTCTCCGTCGCGATGGAAAGCCCGGCTCCGGCCGGGCTTTTTTCGTCTTAAGCGGCCGTGAACCGGCCCGCGGCGGCGGGCGTCGCGCCGTGAAAGAATCGTTAAGATGCGCGCCGCGCCCGCCGGGCGTGCACACCAAGAAGAAAGGATTTCCATGAAGAAGCTCATTCTCGCCGCGGCGCTCGCGGCCACCTCGTTCGCCGCCTCCGCCGGCGAGCTCTCCTACACGTTCGTGGAAGGCGGCTACGCCAAGATCCATGCGGACGAAGAACTGCTCGGCAACCCGGAAGCCGACGGCGGCTTCATCCGCGGCTCCTGGGACATCGCCTCGGGCGTCAACGTCTTCGGCGGCGTCTCGCGCGTCTCGGAAGACTTCGCGCTGGCCCCGGGCGTCGACCTCGACCTCGACGTGACGCAGTTCGAGCTCGGCCTGGGCTACCACCAGGCGATGACCGACCGCGTCGATTTCGTCGCCGAACTCGCCTGGCTGCGCGTCGACGTCGACGCCGAATTCGCGGGCAGCAGCACCGACAACCACAGCAACGGCGGCCGCGGCGCGGTCGGCGTGCGTGGCCAGTTCAACGACGTGCTGGAAGGCACGCTGAAGGCGAACTACTACGACGGCGGCGATTTCGAGGGCGGCTTCACCGCCGTCGTCGGCGCGCAGTACAAGTTCAGCCCGACCTGGGGCATCACCGCCGAGATCGAGCACGGCGAGCTGGTGCTGTCGGACGAGGACACCAAGTACCTCGT
>CAZNRZ010000018.1:10804-12598 GCA_964575535.1 uncultured Lysobacter sp.
CCGAGATCGAGCACGGCGAGCTGGTGCTGTCGGACGAGGACACCAAGTACCTCGTGGGCGTGCGCGCCAGCTTCTGATCGAAGCGGCATCGCGAAACGAAAAAGCCCGGCTCCGGCCGGGCTTTTTCATGCGTCGCGAGGATACCGGCGGGGGACACCGGGCATCCCGCTCAGTCGAACAGGTCCACCGGATACTCGGCCTTGCGCTCGCGGGAGAGCAGCAGCTGCAGGCCGTCGGCGGGCGTCAGGCGCCCGTGCAGCACGTCGCGCACGGCGCTGGAGATGGGCAGTTCGATGCCGTGGCGCTCGGCCTGGCGCATCACCTCGTCGGCGGTCTGCACCGATTCGACGACCTGCCCGATCTCGCGCACCGCGTCCTCGATCGACTGACCACGCCCGAGCGCCAGCCCGAGGCGGCGGTTGCGGGAGAGGTCGCCGGTGCAGGTGAGCACCAGGTCGCCCAGGCCGGCCAGGCCCATCAGCGTCTCCGCGCGGCCGCCGATGGCGTGGTTCAGCCGCAGCATCTCGTTGAGCCCGCGGGTGATGAGCCCGGCGCGCGCATTGAGGCCCAGCTGCATGCCGTCGGCGACGCCGGTGGCGACCGCCAGCACGTTCTTCATCGCGCCGCCCAGCTCGGCGCCGACCATGTCGTCGCCGGTGTAGGCGCGGAAGGCCGGGCCGTGCAGCACGGCGGCCACGTCGTGGGCGAAGCCGGCATCGTCCGAATGCACGGTGAGCGCGGTCGGCAGCCCCTGCGCGACTTCCTTGGCGAAGGACGGGCCGGTGACGACCGCCAGCGGCACGCCGGGGCCCAGCACCTCGCCGGCGACCTCGTGCAGGAAGCGCCCGCTGCCGGGCTCGAAACCCTTGGTCGCCCAGGCCACGCCGGCATGCGCAGGACGATGCGGCGCCAGCGCGTGCAGGGTTTCGGCGAAGGCATGCGAGGGCACGACCACCAGCACCAGGTCCGCGCCTTCGAGCGTGGCGGCGATGTCGGTGGTGGCGTCCAGCGTGTCGGGCAGCGCGACGCCGGGGAGGTAGCGCGGGTTCTCGTGCGTGTCCGCGATCGCGGCCGCGATCGCCGCGTCACGCCCCCACAGCACGGTCGGATGACCGTGCCGGGCGATCAGCGCGGCGAGCGCGGTGCCCCAGGAGCCGGCGCCGAGCACCGCCACGCGGAGCATGGCGGGTGGCGTCGCAGTGTCGGTATCCGCCACGGCGGGTCAGGCGTTGCCGACGGCCTCGGCCGAACCCAGCTGCGACTGCTGCACGCGCTGGCGCAGGCCTTCGGCGTAGAGCGCTTCGAAGTTGATCGGCTGCAGCAGGAACGGCGGGAAGCCACCGGCCTGGATCAGGTCGGAGATCAGCTGGCGCGCGTACGGATACAGCACGTTGGGGCAGTGCGTGCCGAGCATGGCGTCGAGCGTCTGCGCGTCGAAGCCGGCCAGGCCGAACACGCCGGCCTGCTTCACTTCGGCCAGGTACAGCGACTTGTCGTCGGCGGTGCAGGTCAGGGTGATGCCGAGCACGACCTCGAAGGCCGCGTCGTTCAGGCGCGTGACCTGCTGGTTGAGGTTCATCTGCAGCTGCGGCTGCGCCTGCTCGTTGAACACCGCGGGCGCGCCCGGAACCTCGAGCGAGAGATCCTTGACGTAGATCTTCTCGACGGTGAAGGACGGACCCTCGGCGGCCGCATCGGTGGCGCCGGACAGGGCGTCGTTCTGGATCTCATCGGTCATGGCTGCGGCTCCGGCGGCAAGGGCAAAGGGGCGGGATTATGGCGCGCCGGGGCGGC
>CAZNRZ010000018.1:12698-21039 GCA_964575535.1 uncultured Lysobacter sp.
CTACTTGCCGCGCCCCTTCACCAGCGGCAGGTCGGCCTGCTGCCAGGCGGCGATGCCGCCGTCGAGGACGTAGACGCTGGCGAAGCCGGCCTTCTTCAGCTTGGCCGCCATGGGCGCCGAGGCCATGCCGGTGCGGTCGACCAGCACGATCGGGCGCTCGCGATGCGAGCCGACGAGCTTGTGCTCCGGGCCGAAGCCGGCGGCCGCGGCGTTGCGGCTGCCGGCGATGTGCCCGCGCTCGAAGTCGGCGCTGGCCGAGAGATCGACCACCAGGGCGTCCTCGCGATTGACCAGCGCGGTCAGCTCGGCCGGGCGCAGGGCCTTGAACGGACGCAGCAGGCGCGCGATCTCGGTGTAGATGATCGCCGCGGTCAGCAGCACGAGGCCGGCCGACAACATGGGATGGCGGCCGGCGAAGGCGAGGAGTTCGTCGAAGGTCACGGGCGTGTGCGGGCGGCGGGCGAAGCGGGCGCGGATTGTCGCATGGGGCGGGGATCGGCGATTCGTGGTGCCTGATCCGCCATCGCCTTTCCGCTGCGCGCGCCGACCCCTCGCACCCGCTTCTACGGGTCACCCATCACAGCTCACGAATCGCAACCGCTCACTGCCCTTCCCACAGGTCCGGCAGGCCGCTGGTGTTCCACCAGGTGCGCGCCTCCGGATCCCAGCGCCAGGCTTCGCGGTAGCGCAGGCTGCGCTCGGCCTGGGTGTGGCGGTTGATCACGCCGATCTGGATGTCGCGCACCGAGGTGCCGGCCTTCATGTCGGCGCTCGTGCCGACGTCGCGGTAGCCGGAGATCTGCACCTGCTTGTAGCGCTCCATCTGCAGCGCGGTGGGCGCGAGCTGCTCGCGTTTGTCGGGGTCGATCATGTTCACCGCGCCCTCGAAGTCGTTCCAGCGCACCGCGGCCGACCAGGCGTACTGGGCGCGGTCGAGGGCGTCGCTCTGCGTGCCGCCCTGCAGCGAAGCGCAGCCGGCGAGCAGGAACAGGCAGGCGGGGGCGAGCAGGCGCGACAGGCGACTCATGGCGGACTCCGGCGAAAGCCGCATCCTAGCCCGCGGGCCGGACGATGGCGGCGAAGCGCGCGGTGAAGGTGGTGGCCGGCGCGCCGTCGGGCAGGTCGATGCGCGCGGCGAGGTCGATGCGCCCCCGGCCCTTCGTGCGCAGCGCGGCGATGAACTGGGCCCAGTCGGCCTCCGGCGCCAGCGCGGCTTCGGCCTGCAGACGGTCGTAGAGCGGCGCGAGATAACGCAGCTGGCTGTCGGCGACGTAGATGTCGGCGTCGATGCCCTCGGCGTGCAGGCCGAGCCAGACACGGCCCCAGGCGGCCAGCGTCAGCAGCGAGGCCAGGCTGCCGCCGAAGGCGCAGCCTTTGTCGTTGACGTTGGCGGCCAACGGCGCGGACAGGCGCAGGCGCTCGCCGTCGAAGCCGTCGATCGACAGCTGCAGCGCGCGCACCGGCGGCATGCCCTGGTAGTGCGCGTCGAGATGGGCGAGCGCGTCGTCGGTCATGCGGACCTCGTATGCCAAGCTTCGCGGCATGCAGACCACCCTGCCGGCGGGCCCGCGATGGTACGTGATCTCGCTGCGGCCCCGCGGCGCGCATGCGGCGCTGCGGCGTGCCGCGCAGGCGGCGGGCCACGGCTTCGTCGCGCTGTCGCCGTGGCGCATCGTGCCGCGGCGCGACGCGGCGGCCCGCGATGCGCTCGCGGCCGCGTATGCCGCCGGTATCGCGGTCTTCACCAGCCCCGCGGGCGTGGCGGCGGCGAAGGCACTGGTTGCGCCGCCGCTGTCGCTGCACGCGTTCGCGGTGGGTGCGGGCACCGCCGGCGCGCTGCGGCGCGCGGGCATCGCGCAAGTGGAGCATCCGCGGCGCATGGACAGCGAAGGCCTGCTGGCGCTGCCGGGGCTGGTGAACGTCGCCGGACGCGACGTCGGGTTCGTCACCGCGCCGGGCGGACGCGGCGAGATCGAGCCCGCGCTGCGTGCCCGCGGCGCTCGCGTGCTGCGTGCCGACGTCTACGCGCGCGAGGCCGTGGCGCCGTCCGCGCGATCGCTCGCGCGGCTGCACGCGCTCGACGGGCGTCTCGCGCTGGCGGTGTCCAGCACCGAGGCGTTGCGCGTCGCGCTCGCCTCGCTCGACGACGCCACGCAGGCCCGGCTGCGCGGCGCGCGCGTGCTCGCCGCCAGCCTGCGCACCGCCGAGGCCGCGAGCGCCGCGGGTTTCGACGACATCGTGGTCGCCGCCGGCCCGCGCCCGGCCCAGCTCGTCGCCGCGCTGGACGCATCGCTGCGCTGAGGTCCGCCGCCAGCGGCTTCACGGCGCCTCACGGCCGCCTGCGCAGACTCGACGGCCTCGATATCGACTCCCGGCGAGGCCCGCCATGCACGTGCTGCGCAGTGCGCTGTTCCTGATCGTCGTCGCCCTGGCCATCGCGTTGGCCGCGCAGGTCCTGCTGCAGGACCCCGGCCTGGTGCTGGTGCGCTACCGCGGCTCGGACTACACCACCACTGTGCCCTATGCGGTGGCGATCGGCCTGGTCGCGCTGGCCGCGCTCTGGCTGCTGGTGCGGCTGGTGACCGCGCCGGTCCATGCGCTGCGCCGGCGGCGCGAACGCGGCGAGCGCCGGCGCCTGGCCGACGGCCTGGCCGACCTGCACGAAGGCCGCTGGGCGCGCGGCGAGCGCACGCTGCTGGCCACCGAGGATCCCGACGCCGCCGCGATCGCGCGCGTGCATGCGGCGCGTGCCGCCGCCGCGCGCGGCGAGACGACGCTGGCGCAGCAGCACCTGGAGACGATCAAGGGCACGCACGGCGGCCTGCGCGCGGTGACGCTGGCCGAGCTCGCCCTCGCGCAGGGCCGCCCGACGGCGGCGCTGGTCGCGCTCGACGACGCGGGCGCGCAGCCGCTGCCGCCGCGCGGGCTCGCGCTGCGCGCGCAGGCGCTGGCCGAGATCGGTCATTTCGACGAGGCCTACGGCATGCTCGCCGCGCTGCGCAAGGCCGAGGCGGTGCCGGCGGCCGACCTTCCGCGGCTGGAATCGCGCTGGGCGCGCGGCATGCTTGCCGAGGCCCGCGACGGCAATGCACTCGCGGAGCGCTGGGACTCGCTGCCCAAACCGCTGCGCCACGATCCTGCGGTCGTGGGCGCCTATGCCGACCGCGCCGCCACGCTCAACTGGGACGACGCGGCCGCGCGCGCGATCGAGGAGACGCTGGACACGCAGTGGGACGAGTCGCTGGCCGCGCAGTACGGGCGCCTGTCGATCGGGCGCCTCGACGCACGCCAGGCGCGCGTCGAGCGTTGGCTGGACCGGCATCCGCACAGCCCCGGCCTGCTGCTCAGCCGCGCGCGCCTGCACTACGCGCACGGCGACTGGCCGCAGGCGGAAGGGGCGCTGCAGCAGGCGCTGGACAACGGCGCCGGCCCCGAAGCCTGGGAACTTCTCGGCCACGGCTATGCCGCGGCCGGCGACGAGCGCCGCGCGCGCGTGGCCTATGCCAACGCGCTGCGTGGGCCGCGCGGCGAGGGGCTGATCGAACTGCCACCGCCCTCCCACCTCGCCGCGGGCCGCGAAGTGCGCGACGGCAACGGCGTGCCGCGCCTGCAGTAGGCGTCGCGTCCCACCGACCCTGCGAAGGCCGCGGCGATCCGCGGCCTTCGTCGTTTCACGCGTCGCGACCGGCCTCGCGCGATGCGCGTCGCCAGGCGAGTGAGGCCCGTCGCCAGCGCCGCCATGCCAGCACCGCGACGAGCACGCCCAACCAGAGCGGCCACAGCGCCGCCAGCGCCAGCGCGACCTCCAGCAGCCCCGTCCACCCGGCGGCGAACGCGGCGCCGGCGCGGCGGAAGAAGCCCGGGCCTTCGCGATCGAGGATCGCCGCCACGTCCGGTCGTTCGCTGCGGCGCACGCGCTCGGGCTGGTGCATGGCGAGGTCGATCGTCGCGAAGGCGACCTGGTCCTCGAACGTCCTGCGGGCGAGCAGCGCCTCGTCGCGGGCGAGCCCCGCGGCGGCGGCGGCCTCGATGGCCATGACGTTCTCGCCGGTGCGGCCTCCGCGCTGCGCGGCCTGTGCGAGCTCGCGCTGCGCCAGCGCATGGCGCGCGCGGGCGAGCTCCTGCCGCAGCAGCTCGAACTGCGCGTCGACGGCCCGGTATTCGCGGCGATCGAGGAACTCCATCTCCGCCGCGAGCCCGCGCACGAACACCTGCGCCCGCGCGCTCGGCACGCGCACCTGCAGGTTCGCGCGCTGCACGTAGACCGACAGCTCGACCAGGCGCCCGTCGCCGAGCGGGCGGCGCTGCGTGGCGCGCACGTCGGAACTCACCGCGCTGCGCGTCACGAAGCCGCCCGAGCGCTGGGCCAGCGCTTCGATGCGCGCGAGCGCGCGCTGCACGTCCTGCACCTGGAAATCGGCGCTCACCGTACGGATGAAACGGCGCGTGCCGTGCTCGCCGGTCAGTGCGCTCGAGCCCAGCGCGTCCGGATCGACCTCGCCGGCCTGCTGCACGCGCGACTCTCGACCGCCGGCCTTCGCGGCGGCACCGGCTGCGCTGTCCGCCGCGGCAGCCGCCTGTGCCGCGACCTCCGCGGGCGGCGGCTTGATGAGGGAAACGACCGACTCGACCTCCGCCGAATCGGCCGAGGCCGCCTCCGACGGGTTCTCGCGGCTGCAGGCCGCGGCAAGCAAAGCAGCCGCGACGAGCGCGGTGAGGCGGGTGCGGGTCATGGCGGGCTCCGGGACAGGGCGACCCTGCGAAACGCCCGAGGAGGCGCGACGGGGTCGATCCGCGCTCAGCGCTCCAGGATCGCCACCACGCCCATGCCGCCCGCGGTGCAGATCGAGATCAGGCAGCGCCCGCCGCCGCGCAGCGCGAGCTCCTTGGCTGCCGCGGCAACGATGCGCGCGCCGGTCGCGGCGAACGGATGTCCGGTCGCGAGCGACGAGCCGTTCGGATTCATCTTTGCCGGATCGATCGCGCCCAGCGCGCGCGACAGGCCGAGGCGCTCGCGGCAATAGGCCTCGCTCTCCCAGGCGCGCAGCGTGCACAGCACCTGCGCGGCGAAGGCCTCGTGGATCTCGTAGAAGTCGAAGTCCTGCAGCGTCAGCCCGTTGCGCGCGAGCATCTCGGCGACGGCCACCGTCGGCGCCATCAGCAGGCCTTCGCCGGCGACGAAATCCACCGCCGAGACGTGCACGTCGCGCAGGTACGCCAGCGGCGCGATGCCGCGCTCGCGCGCCCACTGCTCCGAGGCCAGCAGGCAGGCCGCGGCGCCGTCGGTGAGCGGCGTGGAATTGCCGGCGGTGAGCGTGCCGCGGCCGCTGTGCCGATCGAACGCGGGCTTGAGCGTGGCGAGCTTGGCGACGTTGCTGTCGGGCCGCAGGATGTTGTCGCGCGCAACGCCGCGGAAGGGCACGACGAGGTCGTCCATGAAGCCGCGCTCGTAGGCGGCGGCGAGCTTGTGGTGGCTGGCCACCGCGAGCGCGTCCTGGTCCTCGCGCGCGATGCCCCATTCCTTGGCCATGTCCTCGCAGTGCTGGCCCATGGACTTGCCGGTGCGCGGCTCGGCGACGCCGGGGAAATCCGGTTTGAGCTCGCGCGGCGAGAAGCCGCGGAACGCGGCGAGCTTGTCGCGCGGGGTCTTGCCGGCATTGGCACGGAGCAGGCGGCCGCGCAGGGCCTTGCCGTAGACGATCGGCACGTCGGAGGTAGTGTCCGAGCCGCCGCCGACGCCGGCGTCGATCTGCCCCAGCGCGATCTTGTTGGCGATGTACGAGATCGTGTCCAGCGAGGTGCCGCAGGCGCGCTGCATGGTGATGCCGGGCGTGAGCGGCGACAGGCCCGAACTCAGCGCCGCCTCGCGGCCGAGGTTCCAGTCCGACGAATGCTTGATCACCGCACCCATCGCCACTTCGCCCAGCTGCGCGCCCTGCAACCCGTACTTCTCCACCAGCGCGCCCAGCGTGCGCACCGACAGGCCGAGGTTGCCGACGTCGGAATACGCGGTGTTCTGGCGGCAGAAGGGAATGCGGACGCCGCCGAGCACGGCGACGGGACGGAGCTGGCGCATGGCGACCTCTGGAAGCGGCACGCGGCCCGCGCGGGGCCGCCGGTATGATGCGGCGAGTGTAGCGCCACCAAACGCCAGCGTACTGATGACTGTCACCATCCCCGCCTCCACGCCCGTCGCACCGCTCGAAGCCCTGCACGTGCTGGGCGCGCTCGCGCTGGAACTCGGCGGCGGCGCCGCGCCGGGCCGCGACCGCCTCGCCCAGGCCGAGGCCGGCGAGCTGGCCGGACTGATCGCCAACGACCTCGTCGCACTGGCACCGGAAGTGGCGGCGCTGGAGCTGGCGATCGTCGGCGCGCATTACGACCCGGTGGAACTGCTGCGCCCGGGCTGGCCGCTGCATCGCGAACTCGACGACCTCGCCGTGCGCGCGCCGGGCCGCAGCGGCGAGCGCATCATCGCCTTCGGTGCATCGAACGGGCAGCTGCCCGGCGCGCTGACGCCGCAGCCGGATCTCGCCGGTGGCCCGCTGCGGCTGGTGCCTTTCGTGCTGACCGGCGCCCACGCGCGCGTCGCGCCCGTCGGCGAGCTGTTCGAGCGTGAGCTGCTCGAGCGCGGCATGGCCGGCGCGGCCACCGCGCTGGCCGCGCAGGAGGCCTTCGGGCTGGCGGTCGAGCACGCGCGCTACCTCACCGTGCACGACCTCGCGGCGATGACCTCGATGCAGTACGACCACGCGGGCCTCGGCCCCCTATGGCCGGTGATCGAGACCGCTCTGCTCGCCCCCGACCGCGACGCCTGGCTCGACGAGGGCCCGGAGCCGCTGCTGCATTACACCGGCGGCGAAGCGCGCATTGCGATGTTCACCACGCAGGCCTGGCAGGCGCGCTACGCGCCGGAGCTGGACTGCGCCTCGGAAGCCGCGCGCGAGCAGGCCCATCGCCTGCACCGCCATTTCGAAGCACGCCAGCGCCAGCTCGCCGCGGTGCTGCAGGCGCATGGCGTGGCGGTGAACTTCGTGCACTGCGACCGCGCAGCCGACGCGCGCGACGCGCTGGCCTGACGGCTGCGGATACGACGACGGCGCCCCGCTTTCGCGGACGCGCCGTCAGGTTCACCCGATGCGCCGCGACGCGGCGCGCGCGCCTCAGGTCAGCGGAACGCCCATCGCCAGCCGCGAGGCGGCCATCACCGCGACCGCACCGGCGGCGATCAGGCCCATCAGCAGCGGGCTGCGCACCGGGTTGATCCCGGCGGAAGTGGCGAGCGCGCCGATGAAGACCGGCATGGTGGCGTCCAGCGCCTGCCAGGGGTCCTGCCCGCTCGAATGCAGCGCCAGCGCCATTCCGGCGCTCAGTCCCCCGGCCAGCCCGGCCGCGGACAGGCCGTCCTTCAGGCTGATCTTGCGCAGCGTGGCACCCATGAACTCCATGAAACGGCTCCTCGACGTAGGACATGCCCGCGCGCGGCGATGCCGGGCGCGGACTCGGAAAGAAGGGGCCGGAGCGTCTCCGGCCCCCACATGTTCCGGATTACGGCGCGGAAAACCATTCCTGCAGGGGACGGTCGTCACGGATCATTCACGTCACCGACGATAGGCGCCGGCAAGCGGCCGCAAGGCAGGCACCAAGGCGGCTTCGCGGGCTGTACGGAGCGCGGTGAACGCTTCAGCGCGGCGCAGGCCGGGGTGCCTTAAGTGCCTGTTCGATGGCCGCGACGATGCGTGCATCGTCCGGCGTCACCTTGCTGCCCCAGCTCCCGACCAGCCGGCCGTCGCGGCCGACCAGGTACTTGTGGAAGTTCCACTTCGGCGCCTCGCCCGCCGCCTGCGCCAGCCCGCGGTAGAGCGGATGCACCGCGTCGCCGACCACGTGCGTCTTCTGGAACATCGGGAACTTCACGCCGTAGGTGAGCGTGCAGAACTCCTGGATCTGCTTCTCGTCGTCGAATTCCTGTTCCTTGAAGTCGCCCGACGGAAAGCCGAGCACCGCGAAGCCCGTGCCGCGGTACTTCGCATGCAGGCCTTCGAGCGCCTCGAACTGCGGGGTGAAACCGCATTTGCTCGCCGTGTTGACCACCAGCAGCACCTGCCCGCGATAGGCCTCGCCGAGGTTCACCGGCGTCTTGCCGGCGAGCGGGCGGACGCTGTGGGCGAGCAGGTTGGCCGATGGCGGCGCCTTGGGCGCATCCGCGGCGCAGGCGGTACCGGTGAGCGCGAAGGTGGCGACGAGGAGGGCGAGCGGTCGGATGCGCGGCGTCATGGCGGGGCCTCGGAGGGATCGGGCCGAGTATGCCGCGGCGGGTCCGTCGGGCGTTGGACGCCGC
>CAZNRZ010000018.1:21139-24598 GCA_964575535.1 uncultured Lysobacter sp.
CCTCGCTTCGCTCCGCATGACATCGCTGGCACCACTTCGGGATGGCCCCGCTGCCTCGCGTGGACGTCCTTCCGCGATCGCGGCTCATCGCTTCCGCGGTACCGCGCGCCGCTGCACATTCCCGCCGCCAGGTCGCCCGTCCACGGGTGGATACGGCACAGGCGACGACCGATCAACGCGGCGGCGATGCGTCCCCGTCGCGCGCGAAAGCCGATTCGAGGATGCGATACCCCGCATCCGCCATGCCCAGCGCCGCATACGTGCGCTGCGCGACCGCGTTGTCGGCCTCGACGTAGAGCCGCAGGCCGACCACGTCGCCGGACTCGCCCGCGAGGCGTTCGACATGCGCGTAGAGCGCGCGGAACACGCCGGCGCGGCGGTGCTCCGGCGGCACGTAGACGCTCTGGATCCACCACCAGTGGCCGCAGCGCCAGTCGCTCCATTCGGTGGTGAGCATCAGCATGCCGAGCGGTTCGACGATGAGTTCGCGCCCGGCCACCGGCACTTCGCGCACGGCCACGAAGTAACGCGCCTTCGACGCGTCGGCAATGCCCGCGGTGACGCCGGCCAGCACCGTCGGCGCGTCCAGCCGCTTGTGCTCGGTCTCCAGTGCCATCGCCGCCGCCCACTCCGCCAGCCGCGGTGCGTCAGCGGCGACGGCTTCGCGCACGCGCAGCACACCCTGCATCGGGCGGCTCAGCGATGCGCGGTGACGATGCCGCAGGCCACGCGCGCGCCGGAATTGCCCGAGGGCTGGCTGGCGTAGTCGTCGGCCTTCTCGTGCACGATCACCGCGCGGCCGGCGATGTCGCCCGCGGCCGCGCCGCCCAGCGACACGCCCTGCACGTGCAGGTTCACGCGCGCCACGCCGTTGGCGTCGGCACTGATGTTGGGCATGTCGCCGGCATGGTGGGCGCCGGCATCCGGGCGGCCGTGCGGCTGGCCACGGGGATTGAAATGCCCGCCCGCGCTGGACGCGTCGGCCGCGCTGCAGTCGCCCTTCTCGTGCACGTGGATGGCGTGCGTGCCGTTGCGGGTGAGCCCGCCGATCTCGCCGGTGATGTGCACGCCGCCGGCCATCGGCATCGCGGTGAGCTTGCCGCTGACCAGGCTGCCCGAGGCCGGCGCGAGGTTGATCGTGGCCGAGCGCGCGGGCGTGGAGGCGGCGGGCACGGTCGCGACCGGCGTGTCGGCCGGCGCGGTGGTCGCGCAGCCGGCGGCGAGCGCGGCGGCAAGGATGCAGGGCGTCATGCGGATCATGCGGCGTCTCCTCGGCGGGAAGCCGGCAACGATAGCCGCAGGCGTGTGTGACGGGGGTCAAACGGCGTCCGCACCGTCGCTGCGGACGCCTGCAGCGGTGGCTACATCGCCGTGGCCTCGAACACGACGCCCTTGTCGCCTTCCGACAGGCGCAGGCTGGCCGGCGTGCTGCCGGGATCGGGCGTGAACACGTAACGCACCTTCAGCTCGCCGCCCGGCTGCACGACGGGCGTGGAGTTGAACAGCGCGGCGGGCTCGCCGCTGGCGCGCCAGACCTGGTTCTTCTCCTGCGCGACGCCGTCGGCATCGGTGAGTACCGCGCGCAGGTAGCCCGAGCTGATGTACTGCGGGCTGGCCGAAACGTTCTTCAGCGTCACGAAGGCATGCACCTGTCGCGTGGGGGTGCCGCGGGCTTCGACGAGGCGGTCGAGGCGCACGTCGACGCGGTTGAGCGGTTGGAACGCGGTGGGCGCGGGCGGCGGTGCAGGTGTCGGGGCCGGGGCGGGAACGGGCGCAGGCGGTGCGGGCGGTGTCGGTGCTGGCGGTGTCGGCGGCGGCGGCGTGGTGGGCGTCGGCGGCGGCGCGTCCTGCGCGCGATCGCCGCGCCAGGGCTGCGGCTCGGTGCTGTGGCCCCAGGTCTGGTAGCCCGTCCAGCCCAGGCGATCGGTATCGAGGAACAGTTCGGCATGGCCCTGCACGCGCGCACCGGGCGCGCTGGCTTCCCATACGCCCTTGAGGCGGGCCTTGTTGTCCTGGTCGTGGGTCGGCGCGAACACGACGAGGAGCGACTCGTAGGTCGGCCGGTCCGAGGGCGCGTAGCGCATGGTGCCGACGATCGCGCCGCCGCTGGGTTCCAGCGTGAGCACGCCCTGGTCGGTTCGCCAGGTGCCGAACCACGGGCCGAAGTCACGCTCCAGCCAGGCGGGCACGCCCTTGCGTGCGCCGCCGAGCTCGGCGAGCTCCGGCGTGGGCGGCTTGTCCATCGTGAAGATCAGGCGGGTCGCGCTGCGGTCGAAGCCGATGCGCGCCAGCCCGAACTCGGTGCCGAGCCGGTGGTGGCGGACGACGCCCTCCAGGCCGAGGCCGTCGCGCGTGGCCAGCAGCGAGGCGTAGTAGGTCGGCTGCAGCTCATTCGGCCGAAGGATCCACAGCGTGTAGGGCTGGCCGGACGAGGCTTCGATGCGCAACGTGCCGGCGTCGGTCGCCCAGTCGCCGAGCATGCGGTTGGTGGTGACCGTGCGCGCCTGTGCGGACAAGTCCAGCGGATACAGCGCGACGCTGCCGGCGCCCGTGAGGGCAGCGAGTGGAAGCGCGTGTGCGAGGACGGCCAGCGCGATGCGGTGGAAACGGGATCGGTTCATGGGTGGACTCCGGAGCCGGTGAGGAGACGGCGCCGGCGCTACAGCGCGCCGGCCTCGAACACGACGCCCTTGTCGCCTTCCGACAGGCGCAGGCTGGCCGGCGTGCTGCCGGGATCGGGCGTGAACACGTAACGCACCTTCAGCTCGCCGCCCGGCTGCACGACGGGCGTGGAGTTGAACAGCGCGGCGGGCTCGCCGCTGGCGCGCCAGACCTGGTTCTTCTCCTGCGCGACGCCGTCGGCATCGGTGAGTACCGCGCGCAGGTAGCCCGAGCTGATGTACTGCGGGCTGGCCGAAACGTTCTTCAGCGTCACGAAGGCATGCACCTGTCGCGTGGGGGTGCCGCGGGCTTCGACGAGGCGGTCGAGGCGCACGTCGACGCGGTTCAACGGTTGGAACGCGGCGGACATGGGCGCGGGCGCGGGCGGCGGGGCCGTCGGTGCAGGCGCAGGTGCGGATGGCGGCACCGTGGGAAGGGGGGCGGGGGCAGGCGCCGGCGCGCCACCGGATGCGGGCCCGGGCGTGGTGGGCACCGGGTCGACGCGCTCGCCGCTCCATTCGCGGCGCGCCGACTGGCTGCCCCTGAGCTCGGAGTACCAGCCGGTGAAGCGCTTGCCGTCGGCCGACAGGCGCAGCTCGACATCGCCCATGCCGTCGCCTTCCCAGGCGCCGTAGACCTGCCCCGCTTCGGGGATCAGCGCCACGCCGCCGCTGTAGCGGGTCGGCGAGCCGGCATAGATGCCCGCGAAGAGCGTGCGCTGGTCGGCCTGCACTTCGAGGATGCCGCGCGTGGTGCGCCAGCGGCCCAGCCAGGGCTGCATCGCGGCCCTGGCGCTGC
>CAZNRZ010000019.1:0-1484 GCA_964575535.1 uncultured Lysobacter sp.
AGGGTGGCGAGGGTGGCCGCGGCGATGAGCACGGCGATCGCATAGCGCCCGTAGCCGACCGAGGCGCCGAGCACGCCGGTGGCGAGGATGCTGGCCGCCGTCGCGGTGCCGCGCACGTCGTGCTCGCTCTTGAGGATGGCGCCGCCGCCGATGAAGCCGATGCCGGCGATCAGGCCGCTGAGCAGGCGCGCGTTGGCGGTGGGATCGTCCTCGGCGAAGTGCGAGCCGAGCAGGACGAAGCCGCAGCAGGCCACCGACACCAGCGGCAGCGTGCGCAGGCCCATCATGCGGGTGGCGCGCTCGCGCTCGAAGGCGATGGGCAGCGCGAGCAGGAACGCCATCAACGCCTTGCCGGAGTAGCGGACGAGGTCGTCGAGGAACTGGGCCCAGGTGTCCATCGGGCCAGCATCGCAGGGGGGCGTGAAGCGGTCGTTCCGGCGGCCGCGAGGTGCGCGGCCGTCGCGCCCTGCGGCCGCGGTGGACACGCCGCCGCATGACGCGCGTTGGTTCGCGCGCCGGATCTACGGATGGGACGTCACTCCACGACGCGCGGCTACCGCTGCGGCGTCACTTCACGTCCAGCGTGTTGACGAAGGGCTTGAAGCCGCCCCAGAACATGCGCTTGCCGTCGAAGGGCATGGGCATGGCGTCGGGCTGCATCTCGGGATCGGCCATGAGCGCGTCCCAGCCGGCGTCGCGGGTGGCCTTGTCGGGCCAGAGCACCACCGAGAGCACCACGTTCTCGCCGTCCTCGGCCTGCACCGCGCGGAAGAAATCGGTGGTGTGGCCGTGCTCGAGGCCGTCGCCCATGGCTTCGAGCGAGCCCAGCGCGCCGAGTGCGCGCGACTTGCGGGCGAAGGTCTCGGCCATCGCGACGTAGTCGGCGAGGCGGTCGTCGCGAAGGGGCATGACGAATCCGTCGATGTACATGGGCGCTCCTCGGAATGGCGCGGCGGGCGCCGCGTGGGCACGGTGGACCGGGGCGGACGGGGCGTCAACCGGCGCCGGGGCGCGGTGGCGGGCACCGGGTGACGCGCGATGGCCGCCCCGTGCGCACGGCCCGACGGCGGCGTGGCGTGCATGGCGTGCGGGCCGGTCCGCGCATGCGTGCACGCCCGGACGCCATCCGCGCAGCTACCCTGCGCGCCCGTCCCGCACCGCGAGCGCGCGCCATGAACGCGGCCTTCCTGCTGCCCCTCCTGCTCGTCCTGCTGGCCGGCGCGATGATCGCGCTGCAGGCGCCGACCAACGTGATGCTGTCGAAGGCCGGCGGCTCGCCGGTGCTCGCCGCGCTGATCTCGTTCGCGGTCGGCACCGCCGCGCTGTTCCTGGCATGGCTGGCGAGCGGCAACCGGCCCGGCCTCGCGCCGTTCGGCGCCCTGCCCTGGCATGCCTGGCTCGGCGGCGTCTACGGCGCCGTGTACGTGGCGATCGCCGCCTATGCCGCGCCGCGCCTCGGGCTGGCCACGCTGATCACCATCGGC
>CAZNRZ010000019.1:1584-15509 GCA_964575535.1 uncultured Lysobacter sp.
TACAGCGAGAGCAGCAGGCAGAGCACGCGCCCGCCGCCACTGCGCGGCCAGGCTTCCGAACCCATCGTGGTCATGATCATCGCCGTCCACCACAGCGCGTCGGCGAACGTGCGGATGCTGCCGTCGGGCGTCTCCTGCTCGAAGGCGAGCATGCCCGCCGCGCCGACCAGGGTGACGACGGCGGTCAGCGCGACCACGTAGGCCACGCCGCGGCGCTTCATGCTGCGTCCCAGCGCACGCATGCCGCGGTTGAACGTGCCCAGCACGCGCACGAAGCGCACGCCGCGCAGCCAGCCCACCGCGCGCGTGAAGCGCAGCACGCGCAGCACGCGGAACACGCGCAGCGCCGGCAGCAGAAGCGAAACCGCCGACAGCCAGTTGCGCCGCAGGTAAGCGCCCTTCTCCGGCGCGAGCACGAATTCGACCAGGAAATGGGCGATGAAGATCACCCAGATCACATCGCCCGCGCGCGCCAGCCCGGTGCCGAGCCCCCGCACCGCCTCGACGACGAACAGCACCACCCAGGCCAGCGACAGCAGCAGCATCGGCACTTCGGTGTAGCGCTGCCAGCGCCGCAGCCGGCGGCAGCGCAGGACACCGGACGTGGGCTTGGCGGTCGGCGGAGCGGTGGGCATGGGCGGCGATCAGGCGCGGCTGCGGCTGGTCACCGGGTTATACGGGGTGGTGCGTGACCTCCGGGGCGGGGCCGGTCGATTGACGGCGCATCGCCTGACCTCAGCGCGAGCAACGCGACCCGCAGATGCGTACCCCGCTTGGCCGCGTGATTCGACCGGCAGCAACAGCCCTTGGCTCACTCGGCCGCGCGCCAACCGTCGTCGCCGGGTGCCCGCGTGATCCGCGCGAGGCGACGCACCTGCCAGCCGGGGGTCGTCCATTCGACATCCGGACGCGGAGAAGAGCTCAGGCCCGCTTCGGCAGCACCCAGTCGGGCCGCACGTAATGGCAGGTGTAGCCGGTCGGATAGTGCTCCAGGTAGTCCTGGTGCTCGGGCTCGGCCTCCCAGAAATCGCCGACGGGGGCGAGTTCGGTGACGACCTTGCCGGGCCACAGGCCGGAGGCCTCGACGTCGGCGATGGTGTCCTCGGCGATGCGCTTCTGCTCGGGCGTGGCGTAGTAGATCGCCGAGCGGTAGGAACTGCCGCGGTCGTTGCCCTGGCGGTTCGGTGTGGTCGGGTCGTGGATCTGGAAGAAGAACTCCAGCAGGCGCCGGTAGGTGATGCGAGAGGGATCGAACAGGATCTCGATCGCCTCGGCGTGCGTGCCGTGATTGCGGTACGTCGCGTTCGGCACGTCGCCGCCGCTGTAGCCCACACGCGTGGCGACCACGCCGTCCATCTTCCGGATGAGGTCCTGCATGCCCCAGAAGCAGCCGCCGGCGAGTACCGCGCGCTCGGGGATCATCGCGGATCCTCCACCTGCGGCAGGTAGTCGCCGTAGCCCTGGGCCTGCATCTCGTCGCGGTGCACGAAGCGCAGCGAGGCGGAGTTGATGCAGTAGCGCAGGCCGCCGCGATCGCGCGGGCCATCGGGGAAGACGTGGCCGAGGTGGCTGTCGCCATGCGCCGAACGCACTTCGACGCGGCGCATGCCGTGCGAGGCGTCGTCGATTTCCGTCACATGCGCGGGTTCGATGGGCCGGGTGAAGCTCGGCCAGCCGCAGCCGGATTCGTACTTGTCGGTGGACGCGAACAGCGGCTCGCCGGACACGATGTCGACATAGATGCCCGGCTGCTTGTTGGCCAGGTATTCGCCGCTGCCGGGCGCTTCGGTGCCGCTCTGCTGGGTGACGCGGTACTGCTCCGGCGAGAGCCGGGCGATCGCGTCGGCGTGCTTGGCATAGGGCTTCATCGGCGCCTCGGTGTGCGGGGAATCGAAGAGATGAGGCTGCCACGCGTGAACTCAACGCGGCGCCACGGCGCGCGGCTGCTGCCGCTCATCCAGCCGGGGGCAGCGGCGCTACGGACAGGCGGGCCCGCCGGGCGAGGACGCCAACGCAAAAGGCCGGCTACGGGAGCCGGCCTTTCGCAGTGCGCCTTCGTGCGCCTACTTCTGAGGGGTGACGCCGAGATAGGCACCGGCCATGCGCACCGATGCCCAGACGTTGGCCGGATCCTTCTTCACCGAGCGGTCGAACCACGCCTCGGCGGTGGCACGGTCGCCGTTGAGCAGGTAGTAGGCGCCGATCTCCGCGGCTTCCTTCTCGTCGTAGTCGTCCATGGCGAGGAAGCGCTCGAACAGCGGCTTGGCGCGTGCGAACTCGCGCTGCTCGACATAGACGCGCGCCACGCGGGCGACATCGCCGGCGTCGTGCTCCTTCATGGTCAGCATGCGCTCGAGCAGCGGTTTCGCCTTCGGCCACTCCTTCGCCTCCATGTAGACCTGGGCGATGCGGTAGACGTCGCTGGTCTTCTGGGTGCGCTCGAGCAGGCCCTTGAACAGTGCGTCGCCCTCGGCCTTGCGGCCGCCGAGGTAGAGCACGCGGCCGATGCCGATCAGCTCCCAGCTGCCGTCCTCCGCCTGCGTCTTCGCCGCCTCGAGCAGCGCGGTGGCGGCCTGCTGCGGCGCCTGCCCCGCGTACATCGTCGTCGCCGTGCGCACGGGCTTGGTCTTCGCCGCCTGCGCGGCGCCCGTTGCGCCCATCAGCGCCAGCGTGGCGCAGGCCACGATCCAGTGTGTCTTCATGCAGTCCCTTCCCCGTCGATGTGTTGGATGGACGGCGCGATGCGCCGTGCCGTCGCGCCCGCGATCCGCGGCGCGCAGCGATGCTAGCCACTGCCGCCTGCCGCGGCCAGCGCGGCTCGCCACGCGCGAGCCATGCGCGGGCGGCGCCGCGGTACCCGCATGGCCGACGGCGCATCCGGTTCCGCCCCGCGCGATCCGCGCGCATGATGGAGCGCCGCGCGCCGGCCCCCGTCCATGCACTCCGATTTCGACCCCGACGACAACTTCGCGCAGGCCTTCTCCGCGCCGGCGGACCTCGACGACGAAGCCGCCATCGAGGCGGTGATCTGGCAGCTGCTGCTGCTCGTCAATCCGGGCGACGACGACGCCGCGATCGCGCAGTTCGGCGCCTGGCGCGAGCTCGCCGGCGGAACGCAGGACGTGGACGCCGCGATGGACGCGCTGCGCGAGGCGATCGACTGGCGCTCGGGCTTCCACGTGGACGAGGGCGATACGCGCGGCCTCGTCGAGAGCCTGGACGAGCTGGCCTCGCGCTGGGACCTGCGCATCGACTGGGGCGTGGACGACCCCACCGACGACGAGTTCCTCGACGACACCGACGTGCCCGCCCTGCTCGACACCGCCTTCGACCGCCTGCGCGAGCATCACTACACGTTGTGGGTGCGCGATGCGGGCGCGGAGCTGCATGCGGGCTGGATCACCCGCAGCGCCGACGACGAGGCCATGCGCGCGATCGCCGAGGCGCTGGGGCTGCACGTGCGGCCGGCGGGCGCCTAGGCCTCGTCGGCGCGCGGCAGCGCATGTCGCGCCGTACGGCGCTGTGCACTCGCCCCGATCAGCGCAGTTCGTCGTAGCTCGCCGGCAGGCTGGCGCGGTAGCGGACCAGGCCGGCCTCGGCCTCCACTTCCAGGCTCGCGCCGAGCAGCTCGCAGAGGTGCTTGGCGATCAGCAGGTCGATGCCGTCGCCGGCGGCGACGGGAATCGCGCCGCGCTGGATCGCCGACTCCAGGCCGGTGGGCGCCACGCCGGCGGCCTGCTGGGCCGAACCGGTCGCGGCGGCCAGCTCGCGGCCGAGCGCGGTGCCTTCCGCCGTCGGCGCGGGATCGAGCACCTGCTCGACCACCAGCTGCCAGCGCGCGGCGACCTGCGCATCGGCGCCCCAGTGCAGGCGGACGGCACGTGCCGCCGGCGCGCGCGAGGCGCAGCCGATCAGGTGCGCGGCGAGACGGCGCACGCGTTCCGCATCGCCCTCCACCGCGAACGCCGCGGGCCCTTCGCCATGCAGCGCGATGTCCTGATCGGCGAGCACGTGGCGCAGGCCCTCGACCAGCAGCTCCAGCCCATGGCCGGCATCGAACCGCGCCAGCTGCCGCCGCTCCAGGCCCGCTTCGAGGTTGGCGAGCGTCACCATGTCCGAGAGCGCGCGCTCGAGCCCGCGGAAGGCACCGTCGGAGAGTCGGCGCAGCTCGTAGGCCTGGTGCCAGCCGGCGCCGTCCTGGTGCAGCGAATGGCTGGTCATGACCAGCTGCAACTCATTGCGCATGTCGGAGGCCAGCACCTCCAGCGCCCGCCCGCGCGTGGCCGATTCGCTGCGCAGCACGTCGAGCAGGCGCTGCAGCTCGGCGCTGCGCGTCTCCGCGCCGGCCCGCTCGAGGTCCTGGTATTCCAGAACGCTCAGCGCCTGCTGGTCGCCGAGGAGACGGCACCAGACCGCCGAGGCGGTGCGCAGGAGGTCGTGGTCGCCGGCGGCGCGCGACGGCGCGCAATCGGCCAGGTGGTCGACGACGACGGCGTTGAAATGCCCCCATTCGCGCACGAGCCCACGCAGCGAATAGCCCTGCAGCCAGCGCGTGCGCGCGTGCGCGACCGCGTAGTCGCGCTCGTCGCGGGCCTGCGCGACCGGCAGCTGCGGCCACGAACGCAGCGCCTCGCCCAGCGCTTCGAGCACGTCCGGAAAGTGGTCGTTGAACTGCTTGACCGTCCAGTCGGAGGCGGCGTCCAGCGTGGGGTCGGCGTCCACCGCTGCGCGCCATTCCGCGAGGATGCGTTCGCGGCGGGCGTCGAGCGTGTCGGCGATCGCGGACAGGGTGACGTGGTCGGGGGCGGTATCGGGCATGTGGGCGGACGCGGAGAAGGGTGTGGTCGGCGGCGATGAAGCGGCCGCTCGGAGCGCACTGTCCGCCGGGCGATATCAGGCGGCGGTGAACGCAGGGCCGCCCGGCTGAATACGGTTCATCTACCGGCCTGTGCATGCGGCCATCCGACGTTTGGCGCTGATGGTCCAGTGGACGGCGTCGGCGCCGGACACCCGACGGCGCATCCAGCCACGGCGCCTGCGGTAAGTGACCGCGATGCACCGGCTTCGTCCCCGCTTCACACAGCGCCCTTCGAACGCTCACCGGCATCGTCGACGCTGCGGGCCCATCGGTGCCGGCGCCGGACATCGCCGACCCACCCGCAGGTTCGACAGGAGATACGACGATGGCAGGCATGACACCCGGGACGAACGACTGGCAGCGCAGCCCGCTGCGCAAGGCGATGTGGGGCGCCGCGGCGGCGATGCTGATCTGGCCGGCGGTGGCCATGCGCTTCACCACGGAAGTGAACTGGACGGCGTCCGACTTCGTCTTCATGGGCGTGCTGCTGGGCGCGGCGGGCGGCGCGGTCGAGTTCGGCATGCGCCTCTCGCGCGACCCCTGGCATCGCGCCGGCATGGCCGCGGCGGCGGGCGGCGCGTTCCTGCTGGTCTGGGTCAACGCGGCGGTGGGCCTGATCGGCAGCGAGAACGACCCGGCCAACCTGCTCTATCTCGGCGTGATCGCCATCGCGCTGCTCGGCTCCATCCTCGCGCGCTTCCGCCCGCGGGGCATGGCGCTGGCGATGCTCGCCGCGCTCGCCGCACACGTGGCCATCGGCGTCGCCGCACTCATGGCGGGCTGGGGCGGCCCGTCGTCGACGCCGGTGCACGTGATCGGCGTGACCGGAGTGTTCGCGATGCCCTGGCTCACCGCCGCGGCGCTGTTCCATGTGGCGTCGCGCACGCCGCGAACCGCCCGCATGGCGGACTGATACTTCTCCGGAGACCCTGATGAGCCCTTCGAAAAACCTTGCGCTGCAGACCCTTCTTTCGTCCGCACTCGCCCTGCTCGGCGCCGGCCTGGTGGCGATGATGGTGACCACGGAAGGCGAGCCCGGCGCACTCCCGCTGCTGATCCTCGTGCTCGGCCTGGGCTGGCTCGGCGTCACGCGCTGGCGGGCACGCGCGCAGCGCCGATGAAGCACGGGCGCGTGGTGCGATGCCATCGCGACGGCGCGGCGCGACACGCGGGACGACATTGCGCCACACGGCGCGCAGTAGAGTGCAGGTCCCCCGCGCCGGAGCCGTCCAATGAAATGTCCCGTCTGCAAGGACATCGACCTCGCCATGACCGATCGCCAGGGCATCGAGATCGACTACTGCCCCCGCTGCCGCGGCATCTGGCTCGATCGCGGCGAACTCGACCGGCTCATCGAGCGTGCCGAATCCGCCGCCGGGCAGGCCGTCACACCGCCCCCGTCCTACGATCCGCGGACCGCGCCGCAGCCGCCGCCGCAGCAACAGCACGGCCACTACAACCCGCATGGCCACTACGGCCAGCAGGGCTATCGCAAGAAGCCCAAGTCGCTGCTGGGCGAGCTGTTCGACTTCTGAGGTGCCGCGTCGTGTCGCCCAGTGCGTGCGCGATGCGCGATGTCCGCATCGCGCATCGGTTCGACACACGCATGGGTGCGGATGGCGATGAAACCCTCGACGGGCGACGCGCGCCCGCCTACCTGAGCACGTACATCAGCATCGACGCCGCCAGCATCGCGCCCGCCATCGCCGCGCGGTAGAAGCGCGTTTCCCTGCGGCGCAGGCGGCGCGCCGTGAGGTGCCTGGACGGCCCTCCGCAGGATCGGCGCGCGGCGATGTAGCGGGTTCGCATGCAACAGGTAAACCACTGCGCGCGTGGTGCCGGCATGAATGCGCATGGCGCGGACCGCGCGGGAACGCGTAGGCCCGCGTTTCGCGCTGAATGCGGGCACACGCGACCTCGTGATCGTCGCGAGGCGAACGCGCGTCGGCGCTCGGCCAGGTTCGTGGCGTCGACACGGCGCAGGCAGCGGCACGGTCAGGATCCCGGCTTTCCCCACGGACACGCCCGCATGGCCCGCCCCCCGCGTCCGACGCGCGCGAACCCCCGCACGCCGCATGCCTGCCGGCGCGTGCCCGGCCATCGCATCGACAGCTGGAGCCTGCCGCTGCGCGACCCCGCGGGCAGCGGCTTCCTCGGCGATCGCGCCAGCCATACCGCGTTCTACGAACTGCTCGCGCGTGCGCGGCGCAGCGCGCGCACCGATGCCGACCCCTTCCGTGGGGCGGGCCCGGACGGGCCGGACAAGGACCGGCTCGATCACGTGCTGCTCGGCGGCGACGTCGACGCGGCGCACGTGGTGCACATGGCGCTGGAAGCCTGGGCGCGCGAGTTCGCCTATGTCACGCGGTGTTTCCTGGCGCAACCCGAATGGGACGGCGTGCAGCGCATCGTGGTCGGCGGCGGCATGCCGCAGACGGTGCACGGCGCTCTGGCGGTGCGGCGCACGCAGCAGCTTCTGCGGCAGGCGCGCGCAGCCGTCGAGCTGCACGTGCTCACGCACGACCCCGACGAGGGCGGCCTGCTGGGCTGGGTGCCGCTGGCGCCGGCGTCCGCGCGACGCTTCGACGGCTTCCTCGCCGTCGACATCGGCGGCACCAACTTCCGCTGCGGCATCGTGACGCCGCGCTATCACCGCGCGCGCGACGGATCGAAGGCCGAGGTCTACGAGCGCCTGCACTGGCGCCATGCCGAGGACGATCCCGGCCGCGGCGAGGCGATCGACCGCATCGCCGGCATGCTCAACGGCCTGATCGCGCTGGCGCGCACCGCCGACCTGCGCCTCGCGCCCTTCGTCGGCGTCGCCTGCCCCGGCGGCATCGAGCCCGATGGCGCGCTCAGCGAGGGCACGCAGAACCTCCCGGGCGACTGGGAATGCCCCTTCCATCTGCCCGATGCGCTGCTGTCGCGGCTCGACCGCATCCGGGGACAGCGCGCGCGCGTGGTCATGCACAACGACGCCGTGGTGCAGGGCCTGAGCGAGCAGGCGCGCATGCGCGGCGCCAAGCGCTGGGGCGTGTTCACCATCGGCACCGGGCTGGGCAACGCGAGCTATACGCGCCTGCGCTGAGGCCGTGCGGCGCGTGCGCACCGATGCCGATGACAGGCGGCGGCGGATGCGTGCGGATCGCGGCAGGCGGCCGCCTGCATGCGTGGCGCGGGATGCCGCCGTCAGCGCAGCAGGCTGGCCTCGGCCTCGGCCAGCAGCGCCAGCGCATCGAATTCGCCGATGCGCGCCAGTGCGAAGCCCAGGTCGATCCGCGCCGGCGTGGACGCCGACACCGCCGCGGCGCAGCGCGCGCTGAGCCGCTCGAGCACGACCGCGGCGGAGGCTTCGGCGGTCGCGCGCGGAATGCTGCCGGCGACGACGAATTCGTGGTCGCCGGTGCGGGCCACGAGGTCGCCGCCGCGCACGCCGTCGGCGACGCAGGCCGCGAGCGAGGCGATGCCGCGCTCGAGCGCCGGGCCGCGCATGGCGTCTGCGCCGGCCAGGCCGATGCAGACCACGAACACCGCCATGTCGTCGCGCTGGGCACGCGCGAGCATGCGCTCCATCTCCAGCAGCAGCGCGGTGCGGTTGGGCAGGCCGGTCAGCGCATCCAGCAGGGCGAAACCATCGGGCGACGTGCGCGCGGCGGGCGCGGGCGCCACGGCGGCCAGGTGCAGTTCGAGCACGCGTGCGCAATGCTCCAGGGCGGCCTGCCCCGCTGCGCCGAACGGGTGGCCCGACAGGCTCGCCGCCTCGAGATGCCCGGCCACGCGCCCCTGCGCATCGCGCAGCGCGGCGACCGCGCGCAGGCCGCCGGCGTGATCGGGCAGCGCGGTGGCGGCACGCGCCGGCAACAGGGTCTCGACGAGGCCACCGTCACGCGCATAGGCGTAACGCGCCTCGCAGGCGGGCTCGTGCAGCACCACGAACAGCGCAGCGCGTGCGCCGCTGGCCGCCTCGAGCAGGTCGAGCAGTGGCGCGAGCAGGGCGTCGAGCGCGCGGGCGCGCGTCGTCGTCGGTGCGGATGTCTCGATGCCCATGGTCATGGCTCTCCTGTGGCCGGTAACGGCGCGGCGACGCGGCTCTTGAGCGCGCGGCGCGGCGATGGCGCGCGGCCGCGTCACGCCGTCACGCTTGCCCCCGCTTCGGAAGGTGCAACACTTCGCGACCTTGCGGAGATGCGGAGCGCGCGTGCAGCACGCGGATGTCCTGGTGGTCGGTGGCGGCGCGGCCGGCCTGTTCTGCGCGGTCACCGCCGCGCAGTACGGGCTGCGCACCGTCGTGATCGAGCACGCCAACCGGGTGGGCAAGAAGATCCTCATGTCCGGTGGCGGGCGCTGCAATTTCACCAATACCGGCGCGACGCCCGCGAACTACCTGTCGGCCAATCCGCATTTCTGCAAGTCGGCACTGGCGCGCTACACGCCGGCCGACTTCGTCGAACTCGTCGAGCGCCACCGCATCGCCTACCACGAGAAGGAACTCGGACAACTGTTCTGCGACGAGTCGTCCAAGCTCATCGTCAAGATGCTGCTCGACGAGGCCGACGCCGCCGGCGTGCGCGTGGAAACCTCCTGCGCCGTCGAACGCGTCGAGCAGGGCGACGACGGCGCCTTCCGCCTGCACACCTCGCGCGGCGTATTCGCCGCGCCGAAGCTGGTGGTGGCCAGCGGCGGATTGTCGATCCCGAGCATGGGCGCGAGCGGCTTCGGCTTCGATCTCGCCCGGCGCTTCGGCCACCGCGTGCTGCCGCTGCGCGCGGGGCTGGTGCCGCTCACCCTGTCGGGCACGCACCTCCAGCGGCTCGAAGGCCTGAGCGGCGTGGCCCTGCCGGTGACCGCGCACTGCAACGGCAGCGCCTTCTCCAACCAGATGCTGGTGACGCACCGGGGCCTGAGCGGGCCGGCGATCCTGCAGATCAGCTCGTACTGGCGCGAAGGCGAGGCGCTGCACCTGGACCTGCTGCCCGGGCGCGACGCGCTGGAACTACTGCGCCACTGGCGCGCGACGCGACCCGACGCCGAACTGCGGACGGTGCTCGCCGAGGCCATGCCCAAGCGCTTCGCGCAGCGCCTGTGCGAGGCCTGGCTGCCGAACCGGCCGATGCGCCAGTTCGATGCGCCCGAACTCGCCCGCATCGCAGACCTGCTCGCGCAGTGGCCGGTGGTGGCGAGCGGCACGGAGGGCTATCGCACCGCGGAGGTGACGCTGGGCGGCGTGGATACCGACGAGCTGTCCTCGCGCACGATGGAATCGCGACGCGTGCCCGGCATGCATTTCATCGGCGAGGTCGTCGACGTGACGGGCTGGCTGGGCGGCTACAACTTCCAGTGGGCCTGGGCGTCCGGCTACGCCTGCGCAACCGCGCTCGCGGCCTAGGGCCTGTCGGCGCTACCGGCCTCGCGCAGCTCGCGCGCGCTCTGCAGGTCGAAGCGTTGCTGGCCGCGCCGCGTGTCGACCAGGAACTCGACGCGGCCGCCGGGCGTGTGTACGAAAACGCCCTCGACCCGCAGCGTCGCCGCCTTGAGCGCCTTGTAGAACGGCCGGTCGACCGCGCCGTCGACATGCGCCGCGGCCAGCAGGCGGATCGTGCGGATATGCGCCGCCACCGCTTCCGACCACGCACGCGCCGGAATGTGCGGATCGAGGCGCGCGAGCGAGGCGGCGTGCTCGACGATGGAGTCGGCGATGTCGTCGTGGGCGCTCATGGGTGCTGCGGCATGGAGGGAGGCGCAGTGTACGGAGCGGCGCGATGCGCGTCGTTGCCGGGCACGGCACATGCCGGCCACTGCGCGCGGTGCGAATGCGCAACCACACGGCCCCGGCATGCGGACGCGCACGCCCGAGGCGGCGCCTTCAATGCAGGCGCCGCGATCCGCTCACGACGTCGATATCCACCCAGCCCAGCTCCGCGTCATCGCGGTCCCAGCCTTCGGTGTACAGGTAGCGGCGCGCGTCGTCGCTCGCCGCATCGTGCTTCCACGTCGATGCGTCGCGCGCGGCCTGCATGCGGGCGCCTGCATCGGCGCGGAGACCTTCGGTGACGTGCTGCATGGCGTCTTCCCCATCTGTGGCTGGAACCGTGAAGCGCGACGCTAGGCAGCGCGGTTTCAAGCAGATGTGAACCCGGGGCGCGCGCGGCGATGCCGTACGAAATCCGTTCATCCACCCGCGCATTGCCCGGCGCCGCGGCAGCCCCATCCCGTGCACACGACGCCGCCCATACTGCGGTGCACTGCCCTCCCTCCTTCCGGAATCCGCCCATGCTCCGCGCACTCGTCAGGCTCGCCCTCACCTATGCCGTCACCAAGGCGCTCACGCGTGCCGGCGGCCCCGCCGGCATGCTCGGCTCGATCCTGTCCAAGGGCCGCGGGCGCGGTGGAAAGAAATCGCACGGCGGCCGTCGCGGGCGCTGAGCCGGACGCACGCATGGCGATGGGCCGCGCGTAACCCCGATGCACGGCGCCACGCGTTTCCTGCCGGGCACCCACTCCACGGAATGCCGATGTCCCTCCCGCAGCCTGCCCCCGCATCCCGGCTACGCATCGCCCTGCTGTTCGCCGCCATCGCCTGCACCGGCGCCTGCAGCCGGCCCGTCGCCACGCCCGCGATCGGGCCCGAGTCCACCCTCGTCACCGTGTCCGCCAGCGCGGAGGCGCGGCGCGCGCCGGATATCGCGACGCTGTCTACCGGCGTGGTCACGCAGGCCGCCGACGCCGCCGGCGCCATTCGCGGCAACGCGCAGCGGATGGCGCAGGTGGTCGCGGCCATCGAAGCCGCCGGCATCGCCGCGAAGGACGTGCAGACCAGCGGCGTGAGCCTCAACCCCGACTACCACTACGTGTCCAACCGCCCGCCGCGCATCCGCGGCTACTACGCCTCGAACACGGTCAACGTGACCGTGCGCGACATCGGCCGGCTCGGGTCCATCCTCGATGCATTGGTCGCCACCGGCGCGAATCAGGTCAACGGGCCGATGTTCGACATCGAGGACCGGGACGCGGTGCTCGACGAGGCGCGCGGCAAGGCGCTGGCCAAGGCGCGCGCCCGCGCCGACGGCTATGCGCGGCGCCTGGGCCTGCGGGTGCTGCGCGTGGTCAGCATCGACGAGACCGGCGGACGCGGAGCGCCGCACCCCATGGTCGCGCGGGGCGCGGTGGCCGAGCAGGCCTCGGCCGCCGACGCCGCCATGCCGATCGCGCCCGGCGAGAACGTGCTGGGCCTGAGCCTGGACGTGGTCTACGAGCTCGGCAGGTAGCGGCGCCGGCGCGGCGGCGGCGCGGGCGCGTCAGCGGCGAAGCGGTCGCGCCGCATTGCAGGAGTCACCTGCACCGGCGCGGCCGCAGGCGGCTCAGGAAGCGCCGCGCTCCGCCAGCGCCTTCAGCCGGTCGCGCAGCTCGTCCACGCGATAGGGCTTGGCGATGAAATCCGCGCCTTCGGGAATCGTGGGCAGCTGCCCGCGGGCGTAGCCCGACGCGAGCAGCACCTTCAGCCCGGGGCGGAGCTTCTTGGCCTCGTGCATCAGGTCGACGCCGCTCATGCCCTTGGGCATGACGATGTCGGTGAACAGGATCCCCACCTCGGGATCGCGCCTGAGCACCTCCAGCGCCGCCAGGCCCTCGTCCGCGGTCAGCACCGCATAGCCGAGGTAGCGCAGCGTCTCGATCGCCATCAGCTGCACGTCGGGATCGTCCTCGACCAGCAGCACCTTGACCGGATCGCCGCTGTCGCCCTCGCCCAGCTGCGCGGCTTCCGAGCGGATCGGAAGGTAGAAGCTGATGGTCGTGCCTTGGCCGACGCTCGATTCGATGGTGACGTCGCCGCCGGACTGCGCGGCGAAGCCATAGACCTGGCTCAGCCCCAGCCCGCTGCCCTTGCCGACTTCCTTGGTGGTGAAGAACGGCTCCATCGCATGCTCGATCACCTCCGGCTCCATGCCGGTGCCGCTGTCCTCCACCGTCACCAGCGCATAGCGGCCGGGCTCGCGGCGCCCCTCGCCCACGCGCTGCGCGACCTCGCGCGTGCGGATGGTGATGTAGCCGCCACCCGGCATGGCATCGCGGGCATTGACCACGAGGTTCAGCAGCGCGGCCTCGAACTCGGCGCCGTCCACGTTGACCTCGCCGATGCCGCGGCCGAGGTTGAGCTCGATGGTGGTGTCCTCGCCCACCGCGCGTCGCAGCACGGATTCGGCGGCGTAGATCAGGCTGTTGATGTCGTGCACCTGCGGACGCAGCGTCTGCCGCCGCGAATACGCCAGCAACTGCCGCGTGAGCAGCGAACCGCGCTCGGCGGCGCGCTGCGCGCCGGCGACGAGGCGGCGGATGCGCTGCGGGTCGGTGGCGTCGGCGGCCATCAGGTCCAGGCTGTTGGTGATGACCGTCAGCAGGTTGTTGAAGTCGTGCGCCACGCCGTAGGTGAGCTGGCCGATGGCCTCCATGCGATGCGCCTGCAGCATGGCCTGCTGCGCCACCTCGATGGCGCGCTGCTGTTCGCGGCGCTCGCTGATGTCGCGGGTGATCTTGGCGTAGCCGATGAGCCGGCCGTCGTCGTCGTGGACCGGATCGATGATGACGTTGGCCCAGAAGCGGGTGCCGTCGCGGCGCAGGCGCCAGCCTTCCTTCTCGTAGCGTCCTTGAGTGCGGGCCGTCTCCAGCGCCACGGCGGGCTCGCCGGCGTCGCGGTCGGCGTCCGTATAGAAGCGCGAGAAATGCTGGCCGATGATCTCGTCGGATGACCAGCCCTTGATGCGCTCGCCGCCGGCGTTCCAGCTCGCGATCGTGCCGCTGGGATCGAGCATGTAGATCGCGTAGTCGGTGACGCCCTGCACGAGCAGGCGGAACTGGCGCTCGCTGCCGCCCAGCACGCTGGGCGTGCCGGTGGTGTCGCCGTCCTGCCGGCCCGGTTGTTCGCTGCTGTTCAACACGGCTACCCCTGTGGAGCGCGGCATCGTAGTGATGGATATGTGAAGAAAATGGCAGGACGCGTGGCGGGATCGCCACGTTCCTGCTTCGTCGCGGATCCAGCATGTGGAGCGGTTCTGCCGGCGCCGGCGGCGGC